>JAVXNW010000063.1:0-14737 GCA_036645575.1 Clostridia bacterium
GAATGAAATGAATGCGCGGATGTGCTTGCTGGACGAAGACAAGGTCTGTACGAATTGCGGCGAATGCGAGCGGTGCGACCTCGATCCGAACAAAATATGCGACAACTGCATGAAGTGCGTCAAGAAATCGGACGCCGATTACCTGGCCATCGAAATTGACGAACTTTTCCTCGAAGAAGAAGTGCCGGAAGAAGATTGAATTTAGTTGCGCAAAAGCGCTTGACGGGGCAAAAACGGGGGCTTGACAGCGCCTAAAGAACGTGCTAAACTATTCGCTAAAGACAGCTTTAACGAATAGTTTGCTGTGTTTTGGGGAGGTATGTTCCATGGCGACCGAAATTTCCTATTCAGCGCAGCTGCACCGCGAGCGCACCGAGATGATTCGCGCGGTGCTTCGGGAACTTCCGCCGGTGTGCACGAAGTTTTTGCGCGGCATCGAGCCGACGACCACCGAGCTTACGCGCCTGAGTTACGCGCGCGATCTCAAGACGTTCTTTGAATTTTTGCGGCGTGAAATCCCGCTCTTCGGCCGCCTGGCGCTGCGCGAAGATTGGACGCAGGACAAACTGGCGCTGATCACGTCCGAGCACATCGAGCAGTATTTGGAGTACCTCAATTACTACCTCAATGAGGACGATTTTGAGCATTCCAATGGGGAGCTTGGCAAAATGCGCAAGCTCTCTACTTTACGATCTTTTTACAATTATATGTTCAAAAACCATCTGGTTCCGGCCAACATCTCGACGCTTGTGGACATGCCCAAGCGCCACGAAAAGCCCATTATGCGCCTTGAAGTGGACGAAGTTGCGCGTCTTTTGGACATGGCGGAAACCGGCGAGGCGCTCACGAGCCGCCAGCAGGCGTTCCATCAGCGGACGAAAATACGCGATTTGACGATGCTGACGCTCTTTCTGGGCACCGGCATCCGCGTCAGCGAATGCGTGGGGTTAAACCTTGAGGACATCGACTTTGAGACCGGCGGCTTTTTGGTGACGCGCAAGGGCGGCAATCAAGTGATTTTGTACATGCCGGACGAGGTGCTCGAGCAGATGAAGCGCTACATGGCGTGGCGTGCGCAAGAAAATCCGCTTCCCGGGCACGAGGACGCGCTGTTTTTATCGCTCCAATTAAAGCGCATGGGCGTGCGCGCGGTTGAGAACATGGTCAAGAAGTATGCGCTCACGATTGCCCCGCTCAAGACCTGCTTTAGCCCGCACAAATTGCGTTCCACCTTCGGCACCAACCTCTACAACGAGACGGGCGACATCTATTTGGTCGCGGACGTGCTGGGTCATTCCGACGTCAACACCACCCGCCGCCATTATGCCGCCATGGCCGACGACCGTCGCCGCGAAGCCGCCAAGTCGGTGGTGTTGCGCGACAAAAAAAGCGAAAAAAAATGAGCTGCGCGCAACCGATACAATGATGCGAAATGTCGCGGTTCGGATAGGTTTTGTCCTATCTGAACCGCGACATCCCATGAAGCCAAAGCTTATTCATCGCACGCGCGCGCATTCTCGCGGCTACGCTCAACCCATGCGGCTTTACAGCACGTGCCCATTTTCGCGGTCGCGTTCAACCCATGCGGCTTTATCGCACGCGCCCATTTTCGCGGTCGCGCTCAACCCATGCGGCTTTACAGCACGTGCACGTTCTCGCGGCCAAAGTCGAGGTAGGCGTCGTCGCCGGCCTGAAAGACCTTGCGGCCTACCGGGTAGTTGTCGGTGATCCTGACGACCGTCTCCCCTACCATCACCTGATATTGCTGGTAGGAACCCATAAAGCAGCTGAGCGTCACCTTGCACGGGAGCACGCCGTGCTCGCGCAGCAGCGCCGCCTCGGGCCGCAGCATCAGCGAGCACTGCCCGCCCACCTGCGGAACGTTCTTGAGCGGCAGGGCAACCGGAAGCTGCACGCCATTTACATCGACCACCAGCGTATCGGCGCGCTTCTCGACCACGCTTCCGCGCAGGAAATTCGCCTCGCCGATAAAATCCGCGACAAACTCGTCCACCGGGTGGTAGTAGATTTCGCGCGGCGTGCCCATCTGCGCAATGACGCCCTTGTTCATGATGATGATCTGATCCGAAATGGACATGGCCTCCGATTGATCGTGGGTCACATAGATGGCAGTGATGCCAAACGTTTGCTGGATGCGCCGAATCTCGGTGCGCATGTAGACGCGCAATTTGGCGTCCAAGTTGCTCAACGGCTCGTCAAAGAGCAATACGCCAGGCTCCACGATCAGCGCACGCGCCAGCGCGACGCGCTGCTGCTGTCCGCCCGAGAGCTGGTTGGTGTACCGGTTCTCCATGCCCTCGAGGCCGACGAGCGCCAGCATGGCGGTGACCTTTTCCTTGATTGCCGATTTGCTCACCTTGCGCAGTTTGAGGCCATAGGCCACGTTGTCGAAGATATTCATGTGCGGGAACAGCGCATAGCTCTGAAACACCATCGCGGTGTCGCGCTTGTTGGGCGTCAGCTCGTTGATGGCCTCTTCGCCCAAGAATATTTCGCCCTCGTCCGGGCTTTCAAAGCCCGCGATCATGCGCAGCGTCGTGGTCTTTCCGCAGCCTGAAGGACCCAGAAGCGTGACAAAGTCGCCGGGCTGGATGTCCAGATCGATGGCATCCACCGCTTTAAATTCCTTTTTGGTCTTGGGATCGGTATAGATCTTGGATACCTTTTCAAGTCGCACGCCTTTTTTGATCGGCGCGATAATTTCACCCATGCTCGTCTCTCCCCTCTTATGCTTCCTTCTGCCGCTTGCTTACGCCAAAGCAGCGTATCAGCAGGTTCATGATGGCGATCACGCCGTAAACCATGATGATCATGAGCGTTGCGTAGGCGCACGCGACGCTGAATCGACCGCGATCCACCACGGTCATGATCTGTGGCGTAATCAGCTGGTGCCTGGCCGATATGAGGAAGATGACGGCGCTCGTCGCCGTGACGCTGCGCGCAAAGGTCGTAACCAAGCCGCTAAAGAAGGAGTCCTTGATGAGCGGCAGCGTGATGGAAGTAAATACCTTGCCGCTGCCCGCGCCCAAGTCGTAGGCGGATTCCTCGATCGATTTGTCGATCTGGCGCAGCGCCGAGATGCCCGAACGGGTGCCGATCGGTAGCGAGCGCACCATAAACGCAATGATGATGATCGTACTCGTGCCCACCAACACCAGCACGCCCGATCCGCCGATGCCGGTCACGAACCCGCGCAAAAGCGCAATGCCGAGCACGGTTCCGGGAACCGCCATCGCGAACATCGTCACAAATTCGATGAAGCCACGCCCCCAGAACTTGCGCTTGACCACGAGGTACGCAATGACCATCGACAAAAACGCCGTGAGCGGCGCGGCGATCAGCGACATCCTGAGCGAATCGACAAAGGGCTGGAGTCCCCTGTCAAATACGTACTGGAAATGCGTGAGCACCGGCGTAAAGTCGCGACCCCACTGCTTGAAAAACGCGCCCGTGGGCACCAGCACGTACATGCCGATGACCATGACCGAGATGGTCATGCAGCATGTGACCAGCGGAATCGTAACCGATTTGTCCTCGATCGGGACGCGCGCGCGCGACGCCTTGCCGCTCAGCGTGGCGACCGCCTTGCGCTCGAGCCAGTACTTTTCGAGGATGAACAGGATGATCGTAATGCCCAGCAAAACGCCCGCCATCGCGGCGGAACTGCGCGTGTCGTAATTGGACATGACCTGCGCGTAGATGTAGGACGCGAGCGTGGTAAAATCGCCGCCGATCATCATGGGGTTGGTAAAATCGGCGACCGACTCAATGAACGTGACCAGAAACGCGTTGCCGATGCCGGGCAGCATCAGCGGAAGCGTCACGGTCTTAAAAACCTGCCAGCGCGACGCGCCCATGTTGCGCGCCGATTCCTCCATCGATGGGTCGATGTTGGCCAGCAGCCCTTTGAGCATCAAAAAACAGACCGGGAAAAAGGTCAGCGTCTGCACCAGCAACACGCCGTGCAACCCATAGATATTCGCGCCACGAATGCCGAGCAGCCCCTTGGTGATCATGCCGCTCTTGCCAAAGAGCATGATCGCCGAGAGCGAAAGCACAAACGGCGGCGAAACGATGGGCAGCACCGAGATCACGTTGAACATGGCGTTGAAGCGGGTCTTTAAATACATCTGCACATAGGCGAACAGAAAGCCGATGAGGACAGAAAACAGGCCGGAAAGCGCGCCAAGCAATAGCGTATTGCGCACAACCGACATGAAGGATTGCGACTTTAACAGCGAGGCATACGCATCAAAGGAAATTTTGAATTGACCCAATTCGGGAATGGTATCCGAAATGGTTTGAATATGCGTCATGACCTCGTATTCGGTGATGGCTTGCGCGCCGCCCGCGTTGGCCTGAAGGACAAAGTCCTTGACCATCTCGCTGTGCGCGCCGACCGCACCGATCAGGCCGTCAAGTTCTTGACGAATCCCGACGATGGTCTCCCCGGTGGTCTTGCGGGTCTTGTTGTATTCCTTGTAGTAATCAAGCGCACATGCGCCGATCTGCGAAATTGGATGGTCGGCAAGCGTCGGGTTCTTCTTGGCGCACTCGCTCAGCCAACTTCCCGACAGCGACAATTCGTCCATGAAGCCATCTTCGGAGCGGGAAAAGCTCTGCGTCAGCACGGTTCCCAGTGGATAGACGATAAATAGTGCCAAAAATGCGATGACCAGCAGAATGATGACCATGAGCGCCGGATCGCCAAGCAATTTTCTTCGATCCAGCCGCTTCCCTTTTGCCGTCGCCACAGGCACAACACCTCATTCCCTCGACGTTTTTCAGCATTTGTAGAACTTAGCGTGATCCGCCGTCATGGCAACATTCGGCGCGAAAGCGGTTGATCCGCCGCGGCCGATCAACCGCCCTGCGGCGGATATTCAGCGCGAAAGGGGGCTATTCGCCCCCTTTCGCGCGATCCCTTCGCGCGAAATGACATACGTCTGTACGTCGGCGGCCGAAGGGATTGGTTGCTTCAATTACTTGACGATCTTGTCACCCGAGATCGCGGCGCTCCACTTTTCGATCAGCATGTCCTTGTTGGCGCCGGTCCACTTGGAGTCGTAGTCGATCAGGTTGATGCCCATGTCAAGCAGCGTCTGCGCGGACTCCGGATCCTTCGCGCCTTCGACGGTCAGGAACTGAAGCGCGCCCACCGTCTGGCCAATTTCCTGGCATTCGGGGGTCAGCGCGAACTCGATGAACAGCTTCGCAGCGTCCAGATGCTTGGCGCCTTCGATGACGGCGGTGCCGCCCACTTCGTAGCCGGTGCCCTCGCTGGGCGCTGTCAGCACGATGTTGTCGTAGCCGTCTTCAATGTACATAAGGCCCGTGTGCAAAAAGCCCACGCCGATGGCCGCTTCGCCCAGCGCCACTTGGTTGGAGGTGGCGGAACCGGTCTTTACGTACTGCACGACGTTGGGGTCGATGGCGGCGATCAGCTCAAGCGCCTTTTCTTCGCCGAACACCTGGAACAGCGTGGACACGGTCATCACGCCCGTGCCGGTCGCGCCCGGGTTCGCCATGCAGACGAGGCCCTTGTACTCGGGCTTGACCAGATCTTCCCACTTGCTGGGAATTTCGGCGCCGTACTCCGCGAGCATTTCCTTGTCGCAGATGAAGCCGATGTAGCCGGAGTAGATGCCAAACCAGTAGGGCGCGCCGGTCCGATAGTTATCGGACTTCATGTTGGCGACATTCTGGCAATCGTCATAGGCAAAGAGCAGGCCTTCCTGCGCGGCCGCAATGTAGGGGTCCCACGTGCCGCCGTACCATACGTCAGCCTGCGGATTTTCGCGCTCTTCGAGGATGCGGTTGTAGCACTCGTTGCCGCTCATGCGGATGAACCGGGTCGTGATGCCGGTCTTCTCTTCAAAGGCCTTGCAGACCGCCGCAACATGCTCTTCGTCGCAGCCACCGTACACCATGAGTTCGCTTCCCTCAAGCGCACGCCAGTTGATTTCCTCGGCAAATGCCGACATAGAGCCCACCACCAGCAGCATACACACCACGATCGTTAGCAACTTTTTCATTCGGGACACACTCCTTATTCATTGATTCAGGTCGTGCGAAAGGCGAATTCATCGCCTTCTTCTTTACTATTTTAGCAATTTTGCGCGGTTTTGTCAACAGACATTTGCGGCAATATGCCGTATTGTCGTGTGTTCTATTCACATTCGTGGAATTTTTGTTAAAAACAGCCAGTTTTCAGCGGCGTCTTGTGCCAAATAGCCCACGCGCCAGATCGCGTCCAAGCTGCCTGCCAAAGGAACCTATGGCGCTTGACGCGGCGCGCTCGATCGGCTTCAGCATCCTTTCCCGCTCCTTGGCCGCGCGCTGCGCCGCCTTTTCGGCTTCCTTGCGCGCCTTTTCGGCCGCTTTTTCGTTCGCTTCCGCCTGCGCTTGCGCCGCCTGCGAGGCCGCCGCCTGCGCTTGTTGCTGCTGGGCTTTTTCAAAGGCGCTTGTCAGGTCCTCGCTTGCGGAGACGCGATCGACCGTCGCCCGGTACTTTGCGTTCAGCGGATTTTTTTCGATGACGCAGGCGCGCTCGGCGTCCGGGATCGTCCCCATCAGGCTCTGCGGCGGCAGGATCATCGCGCGCTCCACCACCGAAGGCACGCCGTCTTCGTCAAGGAAGGAACACAGCGCCTCGCCAACGCCCAACTGGGTCAGCACCGTGCCCGTGTCAAACGCCGGATTTTCGCGGAAGGACTGCGCCGCCGCGCGGATCGATTTCTGCTCAGAGGGCGTATAGGCGCGCAGCGCGTGCTGGACGCGCCCGGACAGTTGCGCAAGCACCGTGTCCGGGATGTCCGACGGGCTTTGCGAGATGAAATACACGCCCACGCCCTTGGAGCGGATGAGCTTGGCCACCTGTTCGATCTTCTGGATCAGCGCCTTGTTGGCGTCGGCAAAAAGCAGATGCGCCTCGTCAAAGAAGAAGACCATCTTGGGCTTGTCCATATCGCCCGCCTCGGGCAGCTTTTCAAACAGATCAGACAGCAAAAACAGCATAAACGCCGCGTACAGCGTGGGGTTTTGGTAGAGCTTTACGCAATCCAGCACGTTGATCACGCCGCGCCCGCGCGCGTCCTGCGCAAGCCAATCGTCTAGATCGAGGGCGGGCTCGCCAAAGAATTGGTCGCCGCCCTGATCCTCAAGGGCGATCATCGCGCGCTGAATCGCGCCGACCGACTGCGTGGAGACGTTGCCGTAGGCGGTCGTAAATTCGGCGCGGTTGTCGCCCACGTATTTGAGCATGGCGCGCAGGTCCTTGAGGTCGATCAGCAGCAGTTTTTTGTCGTCCGCAATGCGGAACACCACGTTGAGCACGCCCTCCTGAACGTCCGTAAGCCCCAGCAGCCGCGCAAGCAGCATGGGTCCCATGTCGCTCACGGTCGTGCGCACGGGCGTCCCGCGCTCGCCGTATACGTCCCAGAAGGCGGTCGGGAAGTCGGTCAGCGTAAACTCGGTAAAGCCCATCTTGCCAAGCCGCTTCTTGATGCCGTCAGACGGCGCGCCCGGCTTGCACATGCCGGCCAAGTCCCCCTTCACATCGGCCAGGAACACCGGAACGCCCAACATGCTAAACGATTCCGCCATCACCTTGAGCGTGATGGTCTTGCCCGTGCCGCTCGCCCCCGCGATCAACCCGTGCCTATTTGCCATCGAAGGCAACAGATAGACGTTTTGTTCGCCCTTGCCGATCAGAATTTTATCTCCTTCAAGCATGACGGTCTCCCCTCTCCTCTATGTCCTGTGTCCACGAAGATCAAACGATGCGCTCAGTGAATGAGCAGCCGTGCCTGCTCCGCCATGTCGGTCAGTTGGCGCTCGATGGCCTGGGTTAGGCGCAGGCTCATCTGCGCAACTTCGGGGGCCTTCCCATCGCGCAATTGGGTCAGCTGCGCAAGGGTGTTGCCCGCCAGCTCGTCGTGCTTTGCCTCGAGCGAGCGCGCAAAGGCGCGCTCGGAAAAAAGCGTGCGCATAAACGCGGGCATCTTGAACTTGCCGACGTGCTTGATGGCGATGGATGTGCCAAGGCGACTTGCGATAAAGCCCACGAGGAAGCTGAGAATCAGCCCGAGCGGGCCGGCCATCATCAGCGCGACGCCGCTCCCGCCCAGCAGGATCGCGACCACCGAGGCGACGATTACGTCCACCACCGCCTGAATCAAATCCAGATTGACCATGCCGGCCGCGTCTACGTTCAGCTGCGCCGCGTCAACCGGGGCGCTCGTCGGGAGCCTGAGCGTGGTGAGCGGCAGTGCGCAGCGCGCGCAGATGGGGTCGGTCAGCACTTCGAGCGCGGGGCGAATCGTCTCAAGCCACGCGCGGGTGACCGGCTCCAAGTCGCTTTTGAGCAGGCCCTGCGAAATTTCCATTTCCAATAGGCGCTTCATCTCCTCGCTCATCTCGTCGAGCGTGTCAATCGCGCCATGACGCCACCGGCTAAACGCGCTGGGCGCGACCCGCTCGATCAGCGCCGCGGCAATGACCGGCGCAATGGCGGAAAACAGGCGCGGAAGCTGCTCATCTACGATCGATTCGACCGCGTCAGAATCGACCAGCACCTTGATGTCGCGCGCAAAGCGCTCGGTGCGCAGGTCCGTGCGCAGCGCGTAGCACAGCCCGCGCGCAATGGAAAATTCAGGCTCCGCGCCGGTCACAAGCGTCGCCTCCGGGAACGCGTCCCGCGCCATGGACTCCATAAAATCCATGCGCGACGCGCCGCCCGTCAAGAGGATCAGAACGGGCAATGTCTCCTTGAGCGCGGTGCGGGCCGAGGCCAGCGCCTTTTTGTAGACGGCTAGGTATCCGAGATGGCCAAGCGAAGGCACCTTCTCTTGAAGCAGCGCCGCCATGTCCTCAGGCGTCAAGGAGATGTCGAGGGTGATTGGCGGCTTTTCATAGTAGATCTTGACCGAGGACTCGCACGGAAGCGAGAAGCCCGCCTGGCCAAGCTGCTTTTGGCGGGTGAAGAACATCTCCTTGACCTTGCGCGCCTCCAATTCGCAGCGCGCCTCGTATTGCGGACAGGCGGCAAATATGCGCTCGATTTTTTGCTTTTGCGGGTGCAGGCGCACGCTTTTTTGCAAAAGCAGCTGGTCAATCAGCCCGCCGCCCAGGTGATTTTCGCCAAAATCGAACACCTCGACCGTGCGCAGTTCGCGAATGAAGGTAAAGTCGGTCGTCGAGGAGCCGGCGTCGATCACCAATGTGGGACGGCTGAGCGCGTGGTCGCTCAGGCGCAGCTCGCCCGACTCGCGAACGAACATGAACGCCGCGCGCGACTCGCTGATCACCGTGACGTTTGGAAAGCCCGCGTCCACAAAACACTGGCGGTATCGATCGCGCGCGGCCTTCCCCCAGCCGGACGGACAGCCGACGAACGCCGCGCAGGTCGCGGGATCGACCGCCTTGCCGCCCCGGACGATCTCCTCGCGCATGCGGGTCGCGAACGCGGTGATCAGCGGCGACGCGACGTCCGGCTCGCGCAGGTATCGGCTCTTAAAGCGCAAATACAGCTTGTTGGCGTCAGCAAGGCAGGCTTCTTCGCCAATCAGCGTGCCGCTTTGGCCTTCGCCCAGCGCCGTCAGCACGCTTTTGCGCCCCGCGATTTCCAGCACCAGCGGCATCGGGGTTCCGCTCGCGTTCATCCACGCGACCGCGCTCTCGCCGTCGCCCAAATCGACGCCATAATAGTTTTCAATGGGCTCCAAGCCCTCCGGCGGCACAAGGGCTTGACCGCTTTGCGTCATCCGCTCGTTTTCCATCATATTTTCACCGTCGCTTGGCCGCGCAGCAGCAGCGTCTCATCTTGCTTGATGGCCGGCCGGATGGTCTCGCCGCCCGTCATCGCGGGCAGCAGGTCAAAGTCCTTGGCGCTCTGGGCATCGTAGAGTTTGAGTTCGACGCCCTGACGCTTGAGCGCGTCGGCGATTTGCGGGGTGACTTTGAGCGCAAAGGCGGGGTCGCTTGTGAGCTGCGCCTCAAAGAGCATCTGAAGCGCCTCGAGCATGGGCCGCGTGAGCGCGGGCGCGCAGGACGCGGGGGCTTCCTCTTCGTAGAGCTGGGCATCGATCTCGCGCAGCGCAAAGGCAATCCTTCGCGCGAGCTGATCGCAACTTACGGCGGGGGTCGCCTCGACGCGCGGCGGCGTCAGGATGGGTCGCTCGACCTCCCGCGCAAAAAACGCGGACACGCCGCAAGCCACCAGCGCCGCAAGGGCCAGATTGGTTTGATTGGAAAAAAAAGCCCACACGGCGATCGCCGCCATCAGCGCGCCGGGCAGGTACCCGAGCAAGCGCTTGACGCGCGCCGCGCTTTTTGAGGGCGCGGGGCCAGGCAGCAGTCGAAAGTCCGCACGGTCAACCGCGGCCATCGCCTCAACTGCGGCCTTGGCCACCGCGATCAGCCCGCGCGCGCGCTTGCGCAGCGCCGCCGGGGCATCCTGCGCGCAGTAATCCTCGCACAGCGCGTCAAGGTAGCGCACGGCGCAGTCGCACGCCTCGCGGACATCGGCACATGCCGATAGATTGTTTGTCAGCGCATCCGCGCGCGCCTGATGGAAAAACATGAATTGATTCACGAATTGCCGCTCCTTTGTAGGAATTGTGATGGCATCCATCGATATCATACCGCAATGCCGATGTTTTTTCAAGTGCGGACGCAAAAAAGCGAACCCGGGTAGGCAACAGCCTACCCAGGTTCGCGTGTTCGCCGGCCAAATTTGGCAAGCATAAGAGCCAGACGCGCGTTGGCATCCGGCTTACAGCATCTTCTCCATCAGCAAAAAGCTCAGGCCGTGTAGCCTGCGTATGCCGCGGGATATGAAGGCGAGATTCTGGTATAGTTTGAGCGCCTTCGGGCAATCGGTGGGCACCATCACCTGCATGTGTCTGCAGCCCATATCGCGCGCGTTCTGGCAGAGCGTCTCGACGATCCGCGTGCCAATGCCGCTGTTTTGGCATCTCGGGTGCACCGCCAGGCGCGCCATGACACAGGTGGACAATACGCGCGTCCAAGAAACCGTCTCCTCGTCAAGTTCGTCCTGCGTGATGATCGAGACGGCGGCCACAATGGCGTCTTCGTCCCGAATCACATACAGGCCGTTTTGATCCAGATCAAATTCGACGGTTTCAAAGGAGGGATATTCCTGACTGGTCGCGCGGCTGTGACCAAAGGATCGGTTCAACCCGCACACCCGATAGAGCTCGAGGACGTCGTAGATATCCTCGTAATATCCACGCTCCAGCGCAACGGACTCAAACATGCTTTTGTTACTCCATTCCGAGAATGGCGACGCCGATCATGACGACGGCGATCACCGCGTATTGCGGCCATTTGAGCTTCTCTTTAAGAAACAGCCGGGAGAGCAGCACCGACAGCACGCTGTAGGAGGCGATCATGGGCGCCGCGACGATGGCGTTGTCGCCCATGGCGTAGATGTAGGTAAACTGACCTGCGGTCTCGCACAGCGCGCCCAAGGCAAAGACCTTTTCCTTGCGCAGCGAAAACGACTGTTTGCGCACGAAGCGCAGGTAGATGAACGCAAAAACCGCCATCAGCAGAAACGTGTACTCGTAGGCGATGTTGGCGACGGACTCCTCCAAGATGTTTTCGAGGTAGTAGGCGTCAAGGGCGCTGCCCATGCCGTCGATTAAGCAATAGAGCACGGGAAACAGAAAGGCGATGAGCCCCTTGTGGTACTTTTTTTCGGACGGGATGATGGGTGTTTGCTCGAGCGAATAGTGCTGCTCGAGGGCGCCTAAGGCGACGAGGCCCACGCTGATCAGCGCGACGGCGGTCAGTTGAAGGCCGGTAATGCGCTCGCCCAAAAAGAAAAAGCAGAGCAGCGCGGTGACGGCGCCGGAGGAGTTGCATACCGGGGACGACACAGACAGTTCGATGTAGCGCAGGCCGCAATAGCCCAGCACCATCGACAGAATGTACAAGGCCGATACGGGTAGATACGTGAGCATGTCGCGGATGTGGAAGTCCACGCCCGTCGCCACCATGGTGACGGTCGCGTGAATGCCCATCACCAAGCCCACCATGACGACCAACCGCCAATGGCTGTATGGATCGTCGGACTTGGTGCCCATTTTGGCAAACAGATCGGACCCACCCCAGAATAGAATGGTAACCAGAGATAATGCAAACCACATGTTGTGTCCAGCCCCCCTTTAATCTTCGCTATCTTAACATATTTTCGCCCAATACACAAGGTTGCGTGATCGAATTTTATCTGCTATAATTATGTTCATCTATTTAAACATTTTGTGTAGGGGGGCAATGACCGTGGGATTATTCGACAGCGCAGATGAGAAAAGGCGCAAGGAAAACCTCCGCATATTAGAAGATAAGCGCATGGCGTTTGCGCAAAAGGCGAAGGCGGCTGGATTGGTATCCGAAAAAGCGTTGTATGGGCAGACCGGCGGCGGCTTTCACGGAATCGTGGTGTCGGGCGGGCAGTATACCTACGTGACCGGGCCTGCGCCGGGCGAGGACGCGGACTTTACGATGGCAAAATACCCGTCTGTCAAAGTCGCGCTCGAGGACGTGCACATTGCGTCAGAGGGCATGGGCGGCATGCTCGGGTTCGGCAAAAAGGGCGGGCTGGGCTTTAAGCTGTTGCTCACGTTCCCGGACGGAAGCGAAGGCGTGATCGACGTCATAGCGGGGCAGAACTGCGTCTATGAAAACGAGCGCGGCGTCGATCCGCTGTTCGACATCAAGCGGCGCAGGGGCGGCAGCAACTTCGTGTGGGAATTTAGACCCATCGAGCAATCGTCGGTCAACCCGATCAAGGTGCGCTGGCTCAAGTTGTTGGGCGATGAAATCTGATTGCGTGCATACGGGATGGGAAAAGGAACGCGCTTGCGCCACGCGGCGTAAAAACATAAAAACCGACGCGGCGCGCCGCAACTTCGCGGTGCCCAGTGCCCCTTTGCTCGGAGGTAATTCGGGCGCAGGGGCTTGCTTTGCGTTTGCCGCGCCCTTGCGCCGGGGGAAAGACGATGGGCGGAAGGCGCTATCGGGATTGAGACGGCTGCTTTTTTTAGGGCTAGCGTCTGTTCTGTTGCTCGCACCGGGCTTCGCGCGCGCGCAGGCGCTCCTAGAGGCGGCCGTTTTGCGCGCCGACACGCAGGTCTACGCCGATACGGAGAAGGCGCGCGCGCTGGGCGAATTGGAGGCGGGCACGCGCATTGAGGTGGTGTCGGTTGAGGGCGCGTGGGTCAAGATACGGTACCTGTTGAAGGATGGGTATGTGGCGCTTGACAGGATCGCGCCCGCGACGGACGACCGGGCAAACGTGGGCGCAGGGCCAACGCTGCTCGGGCGCACGGTGTATGTGACGTGCGAAACGACGCTGCAAAACGCGCTGGGCGAGCCGGTCAAGCTTGCGGTAGGCGACCAAGTGACGCTGCTGGGGATCATGGGCGAGCGGGCGGAAGTAATGCGAAAGGGGCACTCGGGAACGGTTCCGATCGCGTCGCTCGCGGTAGACCAGGCGCTTTTGTATGGGCTGGGCTTGCCGGGCGACTCCATTGAAGCATTGCAGACGCGGCTTGAGTCGCTTGGGTACTTTGACGGCGTGCCGGACGGCGTTTTTTCGGTCGAGACGGCGGACGCGGTTTTGCGGTTCCGGGCGGAAGCCGGACTTACGGACGCATTTCAAATCGACGCGGCGTTTGAGAAAGCGCTTAATGCAGCGGATGCGCCGGCATCGCCGATCCGGGAAAGGACGCTTCGGATCGGCGACACTGGGGGCGCGGTGAAGCGGCTTCAGGCGCGATTGGTCGCCAAGACGTATCTTGTGGACACGCCGCGCGGGCATTACGATAGCCTGACGGCGCAGGCGGTGCGGCTGTACCAGTCGATGGAGGGACTGGCGGAGACAGGCACGGCGACCCCGCAGACGCTGGCGCGATTGTTTTCGAGCGAGGCGCGCAAGCTCCCGCGCAATTTGATCCCCGCGTCGCGGGAGACGGCGCAGTATTTGCCAGGTGGCGTGGTGAATGTGGACTGGTGGACGAGCGGCATTCAGCAGATATTTGCCAAAGGGACGGTTGCGCAGATCACGGACATCGCGACGGGGCTGAGCTGGTACGAGGTGCGGCGGGGCGGATCGAGTCACGCGGACGTGCAGCCGCTGACGGAAGGCGACACGGCGAACTTTCAGGCGGCGGTCGGCGGCAAGTGGAACTGGTCGCGGCGGGCGATCTGGGTGACGGTTGAGGGAGTGCGCTACGCGGCGTCGATGAACTGCATGCCGCACGGAAACGGCGCGATTGCGGACAACAACTTCCCGGGTCATCACTGCGTGCACTTTTTAAATAGCCGAACGCACGGCGGCGACAACCTGGATGAAGCGCACCAAATGTGCGTGAATGTCGCGGCGAATACGGACTACGTAACCGCCGGTTCAGTAGACTGGCAAGCGCTGTACGCGCCAGACGCGCAAGCAGCGCCGGACGCAGAAACGCCCGGCACTGCGGTGCCGGGCTACGCTCACGCGGGTGATTGAACGCGGAGGTGGGGCTTCTCGCCCCCCTCCACACCACCCCCTCGAGCCGTACGCCCTTGCTGTGGCATTCGCGCCCCTCGTCCCAACCCTTGCGTGAGCAAGAATGTCGTCAAGGCTTCAAGCCTTGCGGGAGCCGGCGGCGGCGCCGGTCGCTTGTCGCAACAAGCGAAATCCTTCGAG
>JAVXNW010000064.1:0-14709 GCA_036645575.1 Clostridia bacterium
CAGGCGCGCTGGCATCAAAGGATCATCCTTTGCGGGGTCCAGGGGCAGCGCCCCGGCCGCCGGAGGCCCCCGTCCGTTCCCCTTAATATACTTCCCGCCTCCTGGTTCCCCCCGCCTCCTCGTTCCCCCCGCCTCCTCTCCCCTGCTCCCCTGCTTTCATAACGTGGTGCGGGGAAAATGCAATTTTGCAGGAAAACGGCCTGATAATGGCGTTGTTTTGCAGGGTTCTTGCGATATTGAATAGATTAACTTGCAAATAGCGGATTTTCGCGTTATAATATCGTATACGGATGGAACCCGGAGGTGCAAAAATGGAGCAAGTTGAAAACACGCAAGAGCTGATTTCGCGGCTCAATCACAGTGGAAAGAAGTTGTCGAAAAGTCATCGGCGCATTGCGGAGTGCATTGTGAGCCACTACGACAAGGCGGCGTTTATGACCGCGTCGAAGCTGGGCGAATACGTAGGGGTGAGCGAATCGACGGTTGTGCGGTTTGCGGCGGCGCTGGGGTACGACGGGTACCCGCAATTGCAGAAGGCGCTGCAGGAGCTGATCCGGCATCGGCTGACCGCCTCGCAGCGGTTTGAGATGACGTCGGATATGGATCACACGCAGGTGCTGACGCGGGTGCTCAAGTCGGACATCGCCAACATTCGCGCGACGCTGGACGAGCTGGACTTGCAGGCGTTTGAGGACTCGATCGATCAAATTTTAGCGGCCCGCAACATCTATGTGCTGGGCCTTCGCGCGAGCGCCCCGCTCGCGCAATTTCTGGCGCACTATTTAAACTTCATATCGCCGTCGGTGACGCTGGTGACATCGGGCGTATCGGACATTTTTGAGCAATTGTCGCGCATCGAGCATGGGGATCTGCTGATCGGGATCAGCTTTCCGCGCTATACGAGCCGGACGATTCAGGCGATGAACTTTGCGCGCACGCGGGGCGCGGCGCTGATTGCGATCACGGACGGGCCGCTGTCGCCGCTGCACGCGGCGGCGGACCTGTGCCTGACGGCCAAGAGCGACATGGCCTCGTTTGTGGATTCGCTGGCGGCGCCGCTGTCGCTGATCAACGCGCTGATTGTGGCGCTGGGGCAGCGCAGGCGTCAGGAGGTTGCGGCGTATTTCGACCAGATGGAGGGCATCTGGGCGGAGTTCAACGTGTACCTGGGAAAGAGTGAAGCATGAGCCGAGTGCTGGTGATCGGCGGCGGCGCGGCGGGGCTGATGGCGGGGATATTTGCCGCGCGCGCGGGCGCGAAGGCGATTGTGCTCGAGCGGAATGAAAAGCTGGGCAAGAAGCTGTACCTGACGGGCAAGGGCCGCTGCAACGTGACGAACGCGGCGTCGCTCGACCAATTCATGAAGATGATCCCGCGCAACCCGCGCTTTTTGTACGCGGCGCTCAATTTCTTTTTTAACGAGGACCTGATGCAGCTGCTGACCGAGGAGGGCGTTCCGGTCAAGGTGGAGCGGGGCGAGCGCGTCTACCCGGCAAGCGACCACGCGAGCGACGTGACGCGCGCGCTCGAGCAGGCGCTGCGCCGCGCGGGCGGGCAAGTGATGCTGGGCACGCGCGTCGCGGCGCTCGAGCGGGCGCAGGACGGGCGCTGCGTGGGCGTGCGGCTCGAAGGCGGGCGCGTACTTGCGGCGGACGCGGTGGTCGTGGCGACGGGCGGGCTGAGCTATCCCACGACCGGATCGACGGGCGACGGGTACGGCTTTGCCGAGCAGGCGGGGCTGATGATCGTGCCGACGCGGCCGTCGCTGACCGGGATTGAGACGGTGGAATCGTGGCCGTGGGGTTTGAGCGGGCTGACGCTTAAAAACGTCGCGCTGCATGCGGTGCGCGGCAAAAAAAAGATTTTCGCGCAGCAGGGGGAACTGCTGCTCACGCACTTTGGGCTGTCGGGCCCGCTCGCGCTCTCGCTGTCGGGCACGCTGCCGGACGACTATGTGGGGCAAAAGCTGACGCTTGACCTCAAGCCGGCGCTCGAGCGGGCGACGCTTGAGGCGCGCCTGCTTCGCGACTTTAAGGAGATGAGCCGCAAGCAGCTGATCACCGTGATGGACGGGCTTGCGCCGCACAATTTGGCGCTTGCGCTGCTGGATCTGGCGGGACTTCGGCCGGACACGCCGGTAAACGCGGTGACGACGGCGCAGCGCGCGCAGTTGATCGACGTGCTCAAGGGCGCTGCGGTGACGATCAAGGGGCTGCGCGGGTATGCGGAGGCCGTGATCACGCGCGGCGGCGTCTGCGTCAAGCAGGTGAGCGCCTCGACGCTTGAGGCAAAATCGGTGCCAGGTCTGTATTTCGCGGGCGAAGTGCTGGACATCGACGCCATGACGGGCGGGTACAACTTGCAGTTGGCCTTTTCAACCGGCGCGCTGGCGGGCGACTGTGCGGCGCGCGCGTCGAATGAATAGAAATACCGTGTAGGAAGATCGTGAGGTAGTATGGAAGCACATGTCATGGATTCAACCAACATAAGCGGCAGTAGAACGGTATCGCGCGCGGCCATGATGATCTGTCTGACGCGCACGCGCGAGGAGGAAAAGGCGCTCAAGGCGACGCTCGCGGCCGAAAGCGTGCAGGCGGCGGCGGTCGATTACGGCGGCGAGTTCATCTCGTCCATCATGCGGATCGTGGAGCGGTCGGTCGTCGCGGCAAAGCGCGAAGGCGTGATCTCCTCAAGCGAGTACCGCGAAGAGGGCGCCGTGGCCGGCGCGACGCGCGAGGCGCTCTCGCAGATCAACGGCAAGGCGATCGGCCTGAACGTGGGCGGCAAGATCGGGGTTGCGCGCTCCGGCAACAACATCGCCGTAGCCGTGTTTTTCGGAATCGGCCTGCTCCACCTAAACGAGGTCGCCGTCGGACTCGGCCATCGCGCCATCTGACGCTTGCGCGCCGCGAAGGCATAAATCTAGCCCCCGCCGCCTGTCCTGATGGAAACCAAGGCATAAATCTAGCCCCCGCACTGACTGTCTCACGTCAGCGCGGGGGCTTTTTATGGGGTCGGGGCGTACTTGATTAGTTGGCGAAGCCTGCCTTGCGGCGCACGCGATAGCCTTGCGGGCGGTAGACGCCGTTCACGGACTTGATGTGGCACGCGACGGTGTTCGGCTCCATGCCGCCGCCCTGCTCGATGACCATGATCCGATCCGGCGTCACGTAGTACAAAAACATCGCGGTGTGCCCATGCTTGACCAGAATATCGCCCGGAACCATGCGGTTAAAGCCGTCCGGGATCGTCGTGTAGCCGGTCGAGGTGTACAGCGCATCAGTGTTCAGGTCGGACAGGCCGGAATTGGCGCCGTATTGGCTGATCGACACAAACGAGGAGCAGTCGTTTCCGGGATAGCTCACGTTGGGCATCCCCGAAACCGTGTAGACGTCGCCCGATTTCGAGGGTCGCAACACGCCAAGCCACTTTTCAAGGTTGAAATTGCGGTTGTTTTGCGTGTAGGGCATTCCGAAATAGATGCGATCCGCAATGTAGCTGTTGCCGCTTTTGGGGTTCCAGTACGCCACATTGCTGGTCGATTTCCACGCGACGTCGTACATCACAAACCCGCGCTGCAAAATCGCCTTGCGGCTCGCGCGCTCGGAAGTCGTGATGTTCTTTTTCACGACGTTCATCTCAAGCTCTTCCATCGCGCTTCTGAATATCGCGTTGATCTTCCTGCGGTTGCCGCTCACCTGGCTCGCGCTCGCGACGTAGGTGTCGGGCAGGTCCTCCTCGCGCTCACTCGTCAACACGCGCACCTCGATGTTGTCGGACTTGTTGCCCGCCCGCACCGTAATGGTCGCCGTGCCGCTGTCGCGCCCCGCCACCTTGCCGGTGGTCGTCACCGCCGCCACCTGCGTGTCGCTGCTGCTCCATGTCACCTGCGCCTTATTGTTCTCGGGCAGGATCGTATAGGTGAGCTGCGTGGCGCTGCCCTTGTTTAAGTACATGTCGGTCTGATCGATCTTGATCGAGGTCACCTTGCCCGGATCGCTCACCGTGATCGTGCGCGTCGCGCGGACGCGGTCGTTGACCGTCGAAGTCGCGCGGATCACCGCGCGGCCTTCCCGTTTCGCGGTCACGACGCCGGTTTTCGAGACGGTGGCCACGGCGCTACTGGACGATGACCACGTGACCGCGTCGGTCGCGCCGCTGGGCGAAACGGTCGCTATCAGCCTAAGCGTATTGCCCACGTTCATTTGATCGGTGTCCGGCGAAAGCGCAATCGACGTGGGCGGATTGGACGCCGATACCGTGATGCGAACGCTCCTTTTGAGCCGGGAATTGCCCAGCGCCGTCGCGCGCACCAGCGCGCGCCCCGGCCGCCGCGCGGTCACGACGCCGTCCTGCGAAACGCTCACGATCGACGCGTTGTTCGTCTGCCACCTGACCGCTTGATTGGCGCTCGTGGGCTTGATGGTCGCGCTCAACGTGAGCTTTTGCCCCACCGCCATCTCCTCCGCCGTCGAGGACAGCACGAGCGACGTCGGCCTTGCCGAACCGCTGCCACCGCTATCCCCGCTGCCAGTGTTCTTGATCGTCACCGTGCAGATGGACCACTTGCCGCCCGGCACGCGCACGCCGATCTTCACGCGCCCCACGCGCCGCGCCGTCACCGTGCCATCCGACACCGTCGCAATGCTCGTGTTGCCGCTGCGCCAGACGACGTCGTCCTTCGCGCTGCTCGGCGTCACCCGCGCCGTCAGTTCAAGCGTCCTATCCTGCGCCATATTGATGGTCGCGCGCTTGAGGCTAATGATCGCCTGTCCCTGCGCGGCAAAGGCCGTAACCGGAAGCGCAAGTTGCGCGACCGTGAGCAGCACCAGTACCAGCACGAGTGCGCTACGCAATGTCTTATTCATACGCCATCTCCTTGTCGTCAAATCCTGTTTGGGCTCCCGCCATCGCGCATTTATGGCTTCCGCGTGGCTAACTGTTGCAATTATATTACAATTATCAGTCAATTGCAACCCTAATCAGGCGAATTTTGGCGATTTACCGTAAAATAAAGGGAGTCCGGCGCGCCCTTGCGGAAAAAAGTGCGCCGGAAGACAAGAAAAAAGCACCCTGTCCGAAAGCGGACGAGGTGCTTTTCATTTGGGTTATCTTAGGCTTGGGGCACCGCTGCCGGGGTCGCTGCCGGGGCTTCGGGCGCTACCGGGGTCGCTGCCGCCGCTTCGGGCGCTGCTTCCGGGGTCGCTGCCGGGGCTTCGGGTGCTACCGGGGTCGCTGCCGCCGCTTCGGGCGCTGCTGCCGGGGTCGCTGCCGCCGCTTCGGGCACTTCGGTTGCGTCAACCGCCAAGGTGTCTTCCGTCACAACGGGCATCTGCAAGTCATTGACGGTCTTGTTCAGGCGCGCCGCCAGAATGGTTCCGGCTAGCGCCAGGATGATGAAGGCTATGGCGCAGATCTTGGTGATGAGCTGCAGCTTTCCCTGCACGCCCTTCGCCTTGCTCTTGCCGAAAAAGGTTTCCGCGCCACCGCCGATCGCGCCTAGGCCAGCCCGGTTGCCTTCCTGCATTAGCACACTTATAATGAGCACGATAGCAACCAGAATCAAGACGACGTTAATCACAATCAGCCATGTTCCCATGATAGAAACCTCCTTAATAATGCGGGCAAATCACACAGTAAGCCAAATTATATCATATGCGCGCGCGATTTACAACCATTCGTCAAAATATTACACATTTTCTACACAGGCGCGCCCACTTCGGCCAGCGCGCGGAAGAGGTTGTAGTGCCCGCTCAGCTCAAACGCGTAGCGCAGGCCGCGCGCGCGCATGTCCTCGCTCACCTGAATCTGCGCAATCTCCACCGGGCATCCGGCCTGCGCGAGCGCGGAAATCACGCGCGCGCCGTCGGGCAGCGCCGAAAGCGTCGCGCGAATGTCGGCAAGGTGCTTGCCCAGCGCCGCGACGCGGCGGGCGAGCTGCTTGTCGGTCAGGACATTTTCGGGGTGCAAGCGCGCGGCGGCGTCCGCGCCAAAGCCCTGTATCAGGCGGGCAAGGCGCGCCGGCTCGCTCGTCAGCGCGGGGTCTGCCGGCGTCACCGCCAGGCCGTCTTCGCCAAACCGCGCGTAAAAGGGCCATACCGTCGCAACCGCGACCGCGAGCAAATCGCCATAGGCGGGCACCGGCTCGCCCAAGCGCAATTTTTCCATCGCCCAGAAATCGGCCAGATTGTGCTCGACCGAGAACGCCGCGCGGGTTCCGCCGCTGAGCGTGACGATGAGGCCGGACAGGATCAGCGCCTCCGAAAGCATCTTCGTGCCCTTGGGCGTGCGCGCCGCCACCTCGGGCAAGTTGTCCAGCACCTTGTTTGCGGCCTGCAACGCGACCGCGGCGTAATTGGCGCAGTACGGCTGGCCGTTTACCGTGCGATCGATCTGCCAGTCCGCGACCGGCAGGAATTTCGAGAGCATCTCGGCGATTCCCGCGCGCGCAAGCGCCTCGGGCGCGCCTGCGAGCACCTCCAGGTCGCACACGACCACTTCGGGCGCGACGGCGCGCTTGACGTGCGCGACCGAGCGGCGCATGACGTCGGCGACCAGGGAGGCGTAGGCGTCGGTGGAGGGCGCGGTCGCGAGGCACGCAAGCGGGCGCTCGGTCTGCGCGGCGACGACGCGCGCGATGTCGGTAATGGCGCCCGATCCCACGCTCAGAAAAAACTCCGTGTCCATCTTCATTGTCATCAGCACTTCGCCAATGGCCGATTCGTCCGCGCAAATTCGGCCGTCGGGCGCGCCGATCAGGCACGGGATCACCTCAAAGCCCGCGCCCGACAAGACCTTCTCCGCCGCGCAACCGGCGGCTGCATAGGTATTTTTATCCGCGACCAATACGAGTTTTGTGCCGATGTCGCACCGGCGCAGGATCGCGTCCAGATGTTCAAGTAGGCCGTTCCCTAGGTAGACGTCCTGGGTGATGGGGCGATGCTCGTAGGCGCAATCACAGGAAAACCCCGAAAGCACCATCCGCCGCGACTTGGTATACTGAAGCGTTACAGGCATGGTTTGCTATCCTCCAAAGCGATTGATGTACCGGGCCAAGGGCCGCAAAACGCTTGTCCTTCTCTATTTTACACAAAATCGCGCGGGTTGCAAGGCCGCTTTACCCAATTTGGCGGAAATATTCCAGGAACCGCGCTGGTTCAGCGCCAACGTCCGTTGGGTTAATTTCGCGTACCCGACAGGAATCGGCAAGCGCCGTAGAGAACCTCTTGGCGATAGGCGGTGACCTTATTTGGAAATCACTTGGATGATGCTACTGACCGTATGTCCCCTGGTGTTTCTCGCGTCGTTGGTCGATTCAATCGGCGGGGGCGGCGGGCTCATTTCGCTGCCCGCGTACCTGTTGGCGGGACTGCCGGCGCAGATGGCCTCGGGGACGAACAAGTTCTCGGCCTGCTTTGGCACGCTGTTTGCGACCATCAAGTACGCGCGCGGCGGCAAGATGCTGTTAAAGCCGGCGCTGCTAGCGGTGGTCGGGGCGCTGCCGGGCTCGTATGTGGGCGCGTGGCTGCAATGCCAGATGTCGGAGGAGACGGTGCGCGCGTTTATGCTGGTGGCGATCCCGGTGGTCGCGGTGCTGCTGCTGTTCAAGCGCGGCGGCGAGGACGGCGCAGAGGTCAAGGTGATGACGCGCAAGCTCGGCGTCTTGTGCTTTCTGATCGGGCTGGGTTGCGGGCTGTACGACGGGTTTTTTGGGCCCGGGACCGGTACGATCCTGATCATGCTGTTTACGTGGATCGTGGGGATGGACATGGTTTCGGCCTCGGGGAGCGCGAAGCTTGTGAACCTTGCGAGCAACGCGGCGGCGCTGGCTACCTTTCTGGCGGCGGGGCAAGTGCTGATTCCGCTGGCGATTCCGGCGACGGTGTGCTCGGTGGTCGGCGGCTATTTGGGCGCGCGTCTGGCGCTCAAAAAGGGCGCGAAGCTGATCCGCTACGTGATGTTGGGGGTATTGGCGCTTTTGATTCTCAAGCTGATTTTTGATTTTTTTAAAGGCTGATTTGCGCTTTTAGCGGTTATGCGCGCTTTTAACGGCTGATTTTCGCGGGGAGGCGTTTTTTTCGTGGACAACAAGGCAATTGGCGTATTTGATTCAGGGCTGGGCGGGGTGAGTGTCCTGCGCACGCTTGCGCAGGTGCTGCCGCTTGAAAAATACATCTACTATGGCGACACGGCGAACGCGCCCTATGGCGACCGAGACGAGGCCCAGATCAGGCGTCTGTCGGTCGCGGTTGCGGAAAAGCTGGTCGCGCGCGGCGTAAAGGCGCTTGTCATCGCGTGCAACACGGCGACGTCGGCGGCGGCCCAGACGCTGCGGGATCTGCTGCCGATTCCGGTGATTGGGATGGAGCCGGCGCTCAAGCCGGCGGCGCTTGCGCAGGGCGAGGGCAAGATCTTGGTGCTTGCGACGGCGGCGACGCTCAAGCAGGACAAGTTTCAGGTGCTGATGGCGCACTATGGGCGCAACGCGATTCTGCTGCCCTGCCCGGGGCTCATGGAATTTGTGGAGCGCGGGGAGCTGGATTCGCCGGCGCTTGCGCAATACTTGGAAGCGCGGTTTAGCCCCTATGCGAAAGAAAAGGTGTGCGCGGCGGTGCTGGGGTGCACGCACTACGTCTTTTTGCGCAAGGCCATTGCGCGGGCGCTTCCGCAGGCGACGCTGTTTGACGGAAACCTGGGCACGGCGCGTCGCCTGGGCAGCGTGCTGGCGGAAAAGGACGCGCTGGGCGCGGGGCCGGGCGGCGTCACGTTCATGGGTTCCGATCCCAGCGCGATCGATGACATGACACGGCTGTTTGCGCTGCAAGGCTAAAATTGAATACAATTTGTCAATGTGCTGCATTTCCTTTCGCGATAATGACGAAAATAGCTCATCTTTAAAAAAACTTTCGCAAAGGTCTTTCCATTTGCTTGGTTTTCTGTTAAACTGTATACTAGTTATTTGCGCGCATCATGATGAAACTGCGCCGAGCAAATAAACGATCCAGGGGCACGGCGCGCTGGGCAATTTTTGAGCAGGGGGAATCGCTTCATGAAAGACTATATTACTGGCAACATTCGTAACATTGCGGTCGTGGGGCACGGCGGCGAAGGCAAGACGACGCTGGTTGAAGCGCTGCTGTTTGCCACGGGTACCACCGACCGGCAGGGCCGCGTGGAAGATGGCACCACGACGACCGATTATGACCCGGAAGAGATGCGCAGAGGCATTTCAATTTCTGCCGCAATCGCGCCACTTGAGTATAAAGACGTAAAGATCAACCTGATCGACGTACCCGGCTATTTCGACTTTGCGGGGGAAATGATGGGCCCGCTCGCGGTGGCCGAGGGCGCGCTGATCACGGTAGGCGCGCTGTCGGGGCTTACGGTCGGCGCCGAAAAGGCCTGGGCACAGTGCGACAAAAACGGCGTTTCGCGCATGATCGTCATCAACCAGATGGATCGTGAAAACGCGAATTTCGAAAAGGCGTTGGGGACGCTTACCGACAAGTACGGAACGCACATCGCGCCCATTGAGGTGCCGATCTTCGAAAAGGGTCAGTTTGTCGGGGTCGTGTGCGTGCTGGAGAGCAAAGCCTATGTTGGCGAGGGCAAGGCGCGCAGGGAAGTGCCGATTCCTTCGTCGGTTCAAGACGCGGTCGAGTCGGCGCGAGAGGCGATCATGGAATCGGCCGCGGGCGCGGACGACGCGTTGATGGAGAAGTACTTTGAGAACATGGAACTTTCGCCGGAGGACACGATGGCCGGCCTGCGCAAGGGCATTGGCGAGGGCACGGTTGTGCCGGTCGTGTGCTGCTCTTCGCTCACCCGGATCGGCATGGGCAAATTGCTCGACAACCTGATCGACCTGATGCCCTCGCCGGCAAACCGGATTCTCAAGGGGATCAACCCGAAGACGGGCGAGCCGGAGGAGCGCCTATGCGCCGTGGATCAGCCCTTTTCCGCCCGCGTATTTAAGACGCTGGCCGACCCGTATGTGGGGCGGCTGTCGCTGGTCAAGGTCACTTCGGGCGTGCTGGCGGGCGACACGGTTCTGTACAATGTGAACGCGGAGAAGACCGAGAAGGCGGGCACGCTGTACATCCAGCGCGGCAAGAAGCAATCGACGACGCAGAAGGTGGTCGCGGGCGACATCTGCGCGCTGGCCAAACTCCAGACGGTCAATACCGGGCACACGCTGTCCGATCCGAATAAGCTGATCAAATTTGATGAAATTTCGTTCCCGCAGCCCTGCATCTCGATGGCGGTGTACGCCAAGAAGGCGGGCGAGGAGGACAAGGTCTTCTCGGGCCTCAGCCGCCTGATGGAGGAGGACCCGACGATCCGCGTGAGCAAGGACCCCGACACGACCGAGTCGCTCTTGTCGGGCCTTGGCGAATTGCACCTCGAGGTGGTTTCGCGCAAGTTGGCGTCCAAGTTCGGCGCGGAAGCGCTGCTGCTCGACCCGAAGATCCCGTACCGCGAGTCGATCCGCAAGAAGATCGACGTGCAGGGGCGTCACAAGAAGCAGTCCGGCGGCCACGGCCAGTTTGGCGACGTGTGGATCGAGTTCCGCCCGAACGACGACCCGAGCAACACCGAGTTCATCTTTGAAGACGCGGTGGTCGGCGGCGTGGTTCCGCGCAACTTCATCCCGGCGGTTGAAAAGGGCCTGCGCGAGAACATCGTCAAGGGCGTGCTGGCGGGCTTCCCGGTGGTCGGGCTGACGGCGAAATTGCACGACGGCTCCTATCACCCGGTCGATTCCTCGGAAATGGCGTTCAAGACGGCGGCGCGCGTCGCGTTTAAGAAATTGGTCGACGCAAGCCCGCTGCTGCTCGAGCCGATCTACCACGTCGAAGTGCGCGTGCCCGACGAGTACATGGGCGACATCATCGGCGATATGAACAAGCGCCGTGGCCGCATCATGGGCATGGATCAGGTGGACGGCCAGCAACAGGTCGTCGCGGAAGTTCCGCTGGCGGAGATGTTCAAGTACGCAACCGACCTGCGCTCGATGACGCAGGCGCGCGGTTCCTTCACGATGCGCTTTGAGCGCTATGAAGAGGTGCCCGCGCTCGACGCCAAGAAGATCATCGACAATGCCAAGAAGGAAGAAGAAGTGGACGAGTAATCGCCGCCATGCATGCCGCGCCGCAACCGGAGGGATCCGGTTGCGGCGTTTTTTCATTGCGCGCGGTTTAATTTCGGCGTTTTTTCACTTTTGTGATTTCAATATGTACTTTTTTCCATTCTCATGCTATACTGTGCGTGTACATTTCGTCTTGTCCCAATCCCAAGGATATCCAAGTAAAGAAAGGTGGAAATTTTCATGAAAAAAGCAACTTCACTCATGATGTGGCTTCTGGTCTTGACGCTGCTGGCGACTCCGATGAGCGCTCTGGCGGCTGAGCAGGCCATGGTGAAGGCAACGGGGATGTTGTGCACGCTCTCCATGCCCAATGGCGAAACGATCGTCGTTGACGGCACGGCAAAAGAAAAGGCCATCGGCATGGTGGAAGTGGTCTCCCCCGAAGAGGGTCGTCTGGAACTGCCCAACGGCGAATGGCACATTCGCCACCTGAACGGCGCCCCCATCGTGGTAAAGGCCGTGCCTTCGACCGACCCGCTGGACCTCAGCATGACGATCGTGCTTGAAAAGGGCACCATCGATCAGGCGGCGGAGTTCCTGGTCACGTTTACCTCAGACGCGCTGACCAAGGAATTGACGCGTCACTTTACCGTCGAGATCGAAGACCCGCTCACGAGGGGCGGCTACACCGACTACCAATACGGCAAGACCGAGCACACGGTCAAGACCGGCGCGACGCTGTTCATCGACAAAGGAACGCCGCTGCCGGAAGGCGCGTATCCCACCGACGACATCACGGTGGTCTGGGACACGAGCGCGCTTGATCCGCTCAAGGATCGCGCAGGGACCCTGGACCTGGGCGAGGGCGCACTGGGCCTGTTCATCTGCGATCCGGGCACCTACAAGCTGACCTCAAGGGTGTACCTGTACAGCAACTTCTACAAAGAAACCGTGCACACGGTCACCGTAACCGGCAAGCCGGTCGAGCAATATATGCCCTTTTTCGATATCGAAGTGGACAACTACAACCCGACGCTGCTGAGCAGCGACGACGCAACGGTTATGCTCACGGCCCTGTCTTTGGCGGACATGTCCGCCTACGAAGGCGACGCCTTCACTTGGCGCGTTGAGCAGACTGCGGGCGAGCCGCTTTCCGTGGATCTGGAATACGACCCGCTGGACGGGCGCGAAGCCGCGCTCAACGTGTCCGGCGCCCTGCCGGCCGGCTCCTACACCTTCAAGGTGACGCTGACCGACACCACCCGTGACGACACGGCGACCGCCAACGTCGAGCTCACGGTCCTGCAGCTGCCGCTTGGCCAGACGCTCCCCACGGGCATCGTCTACAAGCAGGTGACCGATCCCCTCGTCCTTCAGGCGGGCGATGTGATCAAGCTCAAGAAGCCCACCTTCCTGCCCGCAAACGCCAAGCTGCCCGCAGACAAGGGCATGTACGACTTTGAGGTGAATCTGGACGACGTGGACGACGCCATCGCATCCCAGATCATCCGCGAGAGCGACGACGACGGCCGCCACACCATCATCGGCGCGGTGCCCGGCACCTACAAGCTGCACCTGACCCTCGTACTGTACGACAACAGCGTCTACTGCGACCAGGCGGTCACGCTGATCATCATGCCGGGTCTGGGCACCAAGGTCAACGAGATCAAGCTGGACAAGGAAGGCACCGAAGAAAGCCCGCTGACCCTCGGGGTGGGCGAAAAGGTCAAGGTCGGCGCGACCGTGCTTCCGAGCGACGCAGCCAACAAAGACCTGTTCTGGACGTGCGAAAATCACAACGTAACGGTGACTGACAAGGGCGTCATCACCGGCCAATATGGCGACAGCACCGACATCGTGTACGTGCGCGCCGCAGACGGATCGGGCATTGCGCGCAAAATCTACGTGCAGGTGTTCCCGGAGCAGGTGACCAAGCTGGTGCCCGAAAAGAAGAAGGTCTCGCTCGACGTGGGCGAATCGACGCAGTTGAAGATCAAGAAATTCATTCCGAATTTCGTCACCGAGTCCATGCGCAACGTATTATGGTTCAGCGACGATCCCACGATCGCCGACGTGGACATGATCTCCGGCGTCGTGACCGGCACCAAGGTGGGCAAGACCAAGATCAAGGCCTACGCCACCATGCCCAGCGGATTGGGCTACGACGTCGACATCAACAAAAATGTGTTCGCCACGTGCGTGGTCACCGTCAAGCCGGGCAAGGCCGGCTCCATCGCGTTTACCCGCTCGACCCCCCTTGAGATCACCGTCGGCGCAAAGGGCATCAAGCTGATCGACATGATCGAGTTTGCCCCCTACGGCTCGACTGGCAAAGTCACCTTCAAGAGCGACACGCCCTCCGTCGCCAAAGTGAGCAAAAAGGGCGTCCTGACCGCCGTCGCACCCGGCCAGGCCACCATCACCGCAACGCTCAAGGGCGAAAAGGAAACCGCAACCCTGCTCGTATCGGTGCTCATCGGCTAGTTCGCATCGCTACCGATCGGCAGACAATCGCGCCTTACGCAAAACCGGCTGACCGCTTTGGGTCAGCCGGTTTTCTATGTCCGCGCGGCGGAGGGGCAGCCCGGCACTGCGGTGTCGTGCTGCGCACGACGCTGCGGCGTCGTGCTACGCTCACGCGGGTTATTGAACGCGGAGGAGGGGCTTCTCGCCCCCCTCCACACCACCCCCTCGAGCTGTGCGTTATTGCTGTGGTGTTTTTGCAGGGCTTTCTATGGGTTGGGACGAGGGGCGAGGAGGCGGGGACGAATCTCCCGTATCTGTAGGGGCGCCTATGAGGCGTCCGCCGGTAGCCCGGCACTGCGGTGCCGTGCTGCGCTCACGCGGTGATTGAACGCGGAGGAGGGGCTACTCGCCCCCCTCCACACCACCCCCTCGAGCTGTACGGTGATGCTGGGGTGTTTTTGCACAGCGCCCTATAGGTTGGGGACGAGGGGCGGGGGCACCCGCAGGTGACGGAAGGGTGGCTACGTGGGTGCGAAGAACGCGGGGGAGAGACCGCGAGGGGCTGTGACACTAAGCCGAAAGAAAAACCGAGCCGCGAGCTTGAACTGCACCCCATTTGTTAGACAGTATGGTATACTACTAACAGATGGGGTGATTTTATGCCAAAAGGGGTACCGATAAAGAAGTACACTGGGGAGTTCAAGCAAGAGGTCGTAGAAGCGGTACGAAGAGAGCGATTGAGCTACGATGAGGCAGGAAGGCGGTATGGCATCACAGGGAACACACGAATAGCGAAGTGGGAACGAATTTATCTGGAGGAAGGGGCGGAAGGACTATACATCGAACGGCGCGGCCGAGCCAGTGCCGCAAGCGGTGTGCGCAAAGGAGTGAAACCGCAGCTTAACAAGAAGGTTGAGAAAGACTTGATTGCCGAGAATCAACGGCTGCGTGCGGAGAACGACTACCTAAAAAATTTTTTTCGGGCAACTTGCGCAAGGGCGGTTGGCGGGGTCTAAAGCTTCGCCCCGCGCATTTGCGCTTTGTTATTCTTGACATTATCCTAACTGATAAAGTATAATAGCGTTGGCAGGAAGAAACTACACGAGCAGAACTCATCACCCGCTGGACACCCTACGAAAGCAGGTGATGCCGGA
>JAVXNW010000065.1:0-14503 GCA_036645575.1 Clostridia bacterium
GAATATGCGCGAGCACCCGCCAAATCGGCTTTGCCATGCCCGAAATCGCCCAAAAACCTTCCGCCCCCGCCCGTGCTCCCCCGTCATCTGTTTGATCCTCAAAACAAGCGGCTGCGACACGAAACTTCTTTCGTGTCACAGCCCCGCGTTCTCTCCCCCGGTCTTTCAGGCCACGAACCCACCCTTCCGTCACGGCTGCGGCCGTGCTACGCAAAAGCCCCGTGAAAGCTTGCTTTCACGGGGCTTCGGTTGATAGATGGATTTACTCGGCGGCCGCTTCGGTCTTCGGGTAAATGCTGACCTGCTTGCGCTCTTTGCCCAAGCGCTCAAAACGCACAACGCCGTCCATCTTCGCAAACAGCGTATCGTCGCTGCCCTTGCCTACGTTCAGGCCGGGATGGATCTTCGTGCCACGCTGACGAACGAGAATGTTGCCGGCCAGAACAAACTGACCGTCTCCGCGCTTGGTGCCCAGGCGCTGCGCTTGGCTGTCACGGCCGTTGCGCGACGAGCCCATTCCCTTCTTATGAGCGAAGAGCTGAAGGTTCAACTGAAACATTTGAATTCCCTCCGTTCTCTATAAGTGATTGTCAGGTTCCGGGGATATTGCCGCGCAATGATGCGCAACTCCCCCTCAAGCGTCTCCAGCATGGGTTGTGCCGCATCGACGTCTGATTCCGCTACCGCAAGGCACATCATGCCCGCACGGTCGTCTTTATCCACCTGCACCTTGAGGCCCAGCACTTCGCTTAAGCCAAGATACGTCATGTGGGTCGCCACCGAAACGGCGCTACAGACGATGTCGGAACCGGACGCGGCGTAGCCCGCGTGGCCTCGGACTTGAAAGCCCCAAAGCGCGCCGCCCTGCCGGATAAAGGTTGCCGTGGTCATCAGAACGCGATGGAAGAAATCTCCACCTTGGTATAGGGCTGACGATGGCCCTGTTTCCTGCGCATATTCTTCTTGGACTTGTACTTAAACGTAATGACCTTGGCGCTCTTGACCTGGCCCAGAACCTTGCCGGTCACCTTGGCTCCATCGACGATCGGCTTGCCGATCACCGTTGCCTCGTCGCCACCCAGAAGCAGTACGTCGAACGAAACCTCCGTACCCTCCTGCTCGTTCAGCTTCTCAACGTAAATGACGTCGCCCTGCTGGACGCGGTACTGCTTGCCACCGGTTTGAATGACTGCGTACACGCGTTGCACCTCCTCAAATAATACTCGCCAAGCGGTAGGCCATGCTTGCACATGTTTACGAGCCTCCCTTGAGCGGCTTACCGAATTAGTATAGACGAAAGTTGCCCCAATGTCAAACGCATTATGGGTTAAATCCAATATGCGCATAAAAAAATACCCGGATTGGGGGCGCGCGCCTTGCCTTTTGGCCAAAAATACGCTACAATCAATGTGGAAATGTTTTCCGACTCGTCAGAAAACGCTTGAACACAACGACAGATACGAAGGGGGCGCTTTTGTGCAGAAGAACCGGAAACGCCAGATGGCCGCACTACTCATCGGCATATTGCTCGCCTGTACGCCGGGCCTTGCACAGGCCGATTTCCTCCACGCGCCGCCGCTCGTTCAGGCGCGCGCCGCAATCAAGCCCGCGCGCATCACGTTGGCCGCGTGGAGCGGGCAGATGGGCCTGGGTGAGACGATGCAGCTGCATTTTAACGTGCGCCCCACGCGCGCGTCGCGCAAGGTCACCTGGAACAGCAGCGACAAAAGCGTCGTCCTGGTCTCCCCTGAGGGTCAAGTGCACGCGGTAGGTCTGGGCAAGGCCTACATTAGAGTGCGTTCAAGCCTCAAGCCTTCCGTATTCGACCGGGTGCAGGTGACGGTGAGCGATCCCAACAAGCAGCTCTCGGTCTCCATCGAGGGGGCCGGCGAATACCTCTCCCCCGGCGACGTCCTGGAACTGCGCGCCCGCGTCGAGCCCGCGTCGGCCGATCAGGCGGTCACGTGGCGCAGCAGTCGCACGGACGTCGTGCAAATCGGGGCGGACGGTCGCGCGGTCGCGGTCGCGCCCGGCAGCGCCTCGATCACCGCGACCACGACCCAAGACGGCTTGAGCGCGAGCGTCACGGTGAACGTGCTCGGAAACGTGCGCGAGACGGAGATTCCCGCGCGCTATACGACGCTGGACGCGGACGAGATTCAAAAAAACCGCGAGAAGATCGACGCGATCCACAATAGCGCCCTATCCGAGCTTTCGCGGCTCAAGCGAAAAGGCGTGATCAGCCAAGCGGAATTTGACCTGCGCAAGCGCGTGCTGCTGAACGCCTTTACGATACAGCGCTTCACTTGGTATACCGACAGGACCGTGCCCTACTGGTCGTCGCGCTACAGCATGGGCGGGCTCAAGAACTTCCGGCCGGGGCGCGCCTACTACGGCATGCCCTACATACAAACCGGCTTCAACAACGCGCGCGGCAACCGCCGCTACAACCCCGCCAAGGCCATCTCCGAAGGCTACTTTTCAAAAGGGCAGCAGGGCCTTTACCGCATGAGCACCAAGCGTCAGGCCGGGCGCTACGTGGGCAGCGACTGCTCCTCTTATGTAGGCATGTCGATCTTTACCGTCAAGGGATACAGCCTAAACAGCACCGCGTGCGCCATGATCACCTCCGGCATTGCGGTCAGCACCGCCTACCAGAACGTCGAAAGCTACGACGATTTGCGTCCCGGCGACGTGATGGTGTGGCCCGGCGAGCACGTCGTGATGTTCCTCTATTATACCGACAGCGCCAAGAGCCGGATGATGATCGTCGAGCAGGGCGGCGGAAGCAACCTCGACATCCACAACACCGTGTGCCTAAGCGAGGTCTACCGCGCCGACTACGAGATGAAATACCGGCCGCGCCGCGCCAAGTTCTTAAGCGCGCGCTGATGCCCGTCCCGCCCCCGCGCAAGCAAAGCGGCCCGGTTGCCTTTTTAGGGCGACCGGGCCGCTTTATCCACGTGGCCTTTGCCAGACCGGCAGGCGCGTGCTTTACAACAGTTCGCCGTAGCGCTTGATGTAGCACTTCTTCAGGCAGGTGGCCAGCAGCATATAGCCAAGGAGCGCGGCCATCAGGCAAGGGAAGTACACAAGCGGCATGGGCGCCATGCCGATCGCCGCGCCCAGGGGCGTATAGGGGATGATGGTGCCCAGCGCAATGGCGAACAGGGTCACGCAGCACACCGGCAGGGACGCGCGGCTCTCGATGAAGGGAATGCGGGGCGTTCGAATCATGTGGATGACCAGCGTCTGCGACCAGAGCGACTCGACGAACCAGCCCGCGTTAAAAAGCGCCATGAACCGGGCGGAATCGACGCCGGGCGCGCCATACGCGCCCGCGCACACAGCAGGGCAGATGAAAAAGAACATGGTGAGGTAGGTGAGGATGTCGAAGACCGAGCTGACCGGTCCGATCCACAGCATGAACTTGCCGATTGAGGACGCGTCCCATTTTCTGGGCGCCTTCAGGTACGCCTCGTCCATGTTGTCCCACGGAATCGATATGCAGGTGAGGTCGTAGATCAGGTTGAGGATCAGGATCTGGAGCGGCTTCATCGGCAAAAACGGCAGAAACGCGCTCGCGACGACCACGGAGAGCATGTTGCCAAAGTTGGAACTGGCGGTCATCTTGATGTATTTGATGATGTTGCCAAACGTCCTGCGCCCCTCGATCACGCCGCGCTTCAGCACCATCAGGTCCTTTTCCATCAGGATGATGTCGGCCGATTCCTTGGTGATATCGACCGCAGTATCCACCGAAATGCCCACGTCCGACGCCTTCATCGCGGTGGCGTCGTTGATGCCGTCGCCCATGAAGCCCACCGTGTGCCCGCCTTGGCGCAGCGCGCTCACGATGCGCGCCTTCTGCGCCGGGGACAGTTTGGCGAACACCTGCGTCTGCTCCGCGGCGCGGGCGAGCTGCGCGTCGTCCATCCGCTCAACCTCCGCGCCCAGCAGCAGCCGATGTGCGGGAATGCCGACTTGGCGGCAGATGGCGCGGGTGACCGCGTCGTTATCGCCGGTCAGCACCTTGACGGCGACGCCGCAGTCGCAAAGCGCCGCGACCGCCGCGCGCGTGGTGTCCTTGGGCGGATCGAGAAACGCGAGGTAGCCCATCAGCACCATGTCGCACTCGTCCGCGACCGAAAAGGCGCCCACGGTGGCGGGGTTGTTCTTCTGCGCGACCGCGATGACGCGCATCCCCTCGGCGTTTAGGCGATCGACGGTCGAGCAGATCTCGCGGCGAATGGCGTCGGTCAGCGGCGCCACCTGCCCGCCGTACTCCGCGCTTGTCGAGATGGCGAGCATCTCCTCCACCGCGCCCTTGGTGATGAGCTGGGTCTTGCCGGCCGCGTCGGCGACCACGACGCTCATGCGGCGGCGGCCAAAGTCAAACGGGATCTCATCCACCTTGTGAAAGCGCAGGCACAGCTCGGCCATGTCCTTTTCGTGGCTCAAGATCGCGACGTCCATCAGGTTCTTAAGCCCCGTCTGGTGGTAGCTGTTCAGAAACGCGTGGCGCAACACGCGCTCGTCCTCGCAGCCGTGGATGTCCAGGTGGTACTCGAGCACCACCTTGTCCTGGGTGAGGGTGCCGGTCTTGTCGGTGCACAACACGTCCATCGCGCCAAAGTTTTGAATGGCGTTCAGGTTTTTGACGACCGTCTTTTTTTTCGCCATGCTGCCCGCGCCCTTGGCCAGGTTGGTCGTCACGATCATTGGCAGCATTTCGGGGGTCAACCCGACCGCGACCGAGAGCGCAAATAGCGTCGCCTCGAGCCAGTCGCCCTTGGTGAGCCCGTTCACCAGCAGCACGATGGGCGCCATGATCATCATGAAGCGAATCAGCAGCCACGAGACCGCGCTCACGCCCTGCTCAAAGCGGGTGGTCGCGCGCTTGCCCAGGATCGATTGCGCCACGCCGCCGAAAATCGTGTGGTCGCCCACCGCGAGCACCATGCCGATGGCCGAGCCGCTGATGACGTTGCTGCCCATGAAGGCCAGGTTGCGCGCGTCGAGCGGACTTTCCGCATCGCCTAGGCAGGCCGCGCCGAATTTCTCGACGGGCTCGCTCTCGCCGGTCAGCGAGGACTGGCTGACAAACAGGTCCTTCGCCTGCAAAATGCGCACATCGGCGGGCAGCATGTCGCCGGCCGCGAGAAAGATGATGTCGCTTACGACGACCTCGTCCAGCGGCAGTTCCACCTTGCCGCCCGGCTGGCGCGAGACCAGGGTGGTCGTCTTGACCATGGCGCTCAGCTGCGCGGCGGCGCGGTTTGAGCGCTTCTCTTGGACAAAGCGGAGCGTGCCGCTGATCAGCACCATCGCCATCACAATGACGACCGACGTAAAGTCGCGCTCGGCGGGCGCGACCAGGACGACGTCGGTCACGGCGGAGATGAGCGCAAGCAAAAACAGCACCAGCGTAAAGGGGTTGACAAAGGCGGCCGCAAGGCGCTTCAAAAGCGAATCCGGCCCTTTGTGGGTGATTTCATTTGCGCCATAGCGCGCGCGCAGGCGGGTGACCGCCTCGGCGTCGCAGCCGGAAAATGTCGTGTCGTAGGTGTGAAAGAGCGTCTCCGCGTCCATTTGGGACGCCGCGAGAAGCCGCGCGCTATCTGCGCGGCTGTTGATGAGGAGCTTCTTTTTCATGTCCTTACCCTCCAATTTTTCCGATCAGGGATCGGTTTTTGAAATGGAAGTAAGACATAATCCGAAGGGGAAAAGGGCATTGACGCGCCCAATATTGCGCAAGCCGTGGCCAACCGATAGGCGCTTGTCAGGCGACAGCGCCCCTATTCACCGGCTGCTTGCGAGAAAAACGGCGCGCAAATTAGCGCTGTCTCAAGGGCCCTTCGCCCGGGCGGATTTATGCCGTTGCTACTTCCCGCGTCCATTTTTCTCACCTCCGCGTCGATAAATTTATGGGACCAAACAGAACTTCTACCGCCCGAATATTGTCCGGCGGTTTTCTTAGGGAACCGCTGATTAAAGAACGTGCGTGATGACGAGCTGAATTTTCGTCAGATTCGCCCAACAAAAGCCGAAGGCGTAGCAGCGCTACGTCGAGGATTTTGTTGGGCGGAGATGGCGGAAATGCAGCCGCCAGCGCGTGCGGGATTTATTCGGCGGTTCCCTTAGCTTAAGGCCATGCGGGCGATCTGTCAATTGTTTTTCGGGCACTTATTTATGTCTTTTTATAGGCTAAGCCGCAAAACCCGCCGCTATTTTTTCGACAGGCCTTGACAATCACCCCGCTTAACGATAAACTAAAGAAAAGCGCGATGGGGTCAGTTGAAATGGGAGGATATACGAATGATCGAAAAGCGGCGATATTCCGGCAGAAGCCTCAACCTGCTTGGCGGCGTGGCCTTGCTGGGTTGGGCCGGATACGAGTTCTATGTGCGCCTTGAGACCATCTGGTGGGCGCTCAAGGGGGTAAATCAGCTGTGCGCGGTCGAGCACATTCCCCTTGCGCGCGCGCTCACCTACTTTGACCCGAGCATGTTCCGCTTGGTCGGGTTTTTGCTCATCTGCACGCTGCTGGGGCTGCTCGTCGTATGCCTGCGCAACCGCCCCACGGCGGGGTATTTGCTGATCGCTTGGACGGTGGCCACCGGCCTGTACGGCTGGTTTGGGCTGCATTTGTTTGGGCTGAGCCTCCTCAACTGGGCGCAGTCGCTCAAGCTGATTCCGATGCTGCTGATTGTGGTGGGCTGCTTTGTCAACCTGTGCCAGTACTACGCGCGCAGGCACAGCGCGCGCCACGGCGAGCGAGCGGACGAGCGCGCGCACCACGGCGAGCGAGCGCGCCACGACGAGGACGAGCGCGCGCGCCGATACGACGACCGCTTTGACGACGCGCCGGACGACCTCAACCGCAGCATGGCCGCCGAGGTGCGCCGCCGCAAGGGCGAGCACACGCACCGCGCGGTGAGCTGAGCCGCGAGGCGCGCGGTAAGACGAGCGCGATCCGAATCAAAGGGGCTGTTGCACATTTTTTGTCTGTGCAACAGCCCTTTTTTTGCGCGCTATGCGTGGTTATTAGGGAAGCGCTTTCCGCTTCATCGCCTTTAATTGCGCAGGCTGTGCAGCGGCGCGGGGATGCGGCCGCCGCGGTTGATGAACGCCTCCGACGAAAATGGGTGCACCGCCATGACTGGCGCGTGGCCAAGCAGTCCGCCAAACTCGACGCTGTCGCCCACCACTTTGCCCTGCGCCGGGATGATGCGCACGGCGGTGGTCTTGTTGTTCACCATGCCGATGGCCGCCTCGTCCGCGATAATCGCCGAGATGGTCTCTGGCGGCGTGTCGCCCGGCACCGCGATCATGTCGAGGCCGACCGAGCACACGCAGGTCATCGCCTCCAGCTTGTCCAGCGTCAGCGCGCCCGCCTCGACCGCCTGAATCATGCCGATGTCCTCGCTGACCGGGATAAACGCGCCCGACAGGCCACCCACGTGCGAGGACGCCATCACGCCGCCCTTCTTGACCGCGTCGTTGAGCAGCGCCAGCGCGGCGGTCGAGCCATGCGTCCCGCACTTTTCAAGGCCCATCTCTTCTAATATGTGCGCAACCGAATCGCCCATCGCGGGCGTCGGCGCAAGCGACAGATCCACAATGCCAAAATCGACGCCCAAGCGCCTGGACGCCTCGCGCGCCACCAGCTGACCCACCCTGGTTATCTGGAACGCCGTGCGCTTGATCGTCTCCGCCACCACGTCAAACGGCTCGCCCTTGACCTTTTCAAGCGCGCGCTTGACCGTGCCCGGCCCGCTTACGCCCACGCTCACCGTGCAGTCGCCCTCGCCCGGGCCGTGAAACGCGCCCGCCATAAACGGGTTGTCCTCGACGGCGTTGGCGAACACGACCAGCTTTGCGCACCCCAGCCCGTCCCGGTCCTTTGTGCGCTTGGCCAATTCCACGATCATCTGCCCCAACAGCTTCACCGCGTCCATGTCGATTCCGGCGCGCGTCGAGGCCACGTTGACCGACCCGCACAACAGTTCGGTCGTTGAGAGCGCCTCGGGAATCGACGCGATCAGCGCCCTGTCCGCCTGCGTCATCCCCTTGGGCACAAGCGCGGTATAGCCGCCGATAAAGTCTACCCCGGTCTCGTGCGCCGCGCGATCAAGCGCCTTGGCGATGATCAGCGGGTTCTTAATCGCGCCCGCGATCAGCGAGATGGGCGTCACCGAGATGCGCTTGTTGACGATCGGCACGCCAAACTCGCGCTCGATCTGCTCGCCCACCTCGACCAAATGCGCCGCCTGCGTGGCGATCCGGCTGTATACGCGGCTCGCCAGCCGCTTTTCATCGTCGCACACGCAGTTAAACAGCGATATGCCCATCGTAATCGTGCGCACGTCCAGCTTCTCCTGGTCGATCATGCGCAGCGTTTGAAGTATCTCGCCCGTGTTTATCATGTCGCTCTCCCTTGCCCTATAGCTGGTGCATGGACTCGAAAATTTCGCTCTTTTGAATGCGAATCTGAAGGCCCAGCTTCTCGCCCAGCGCGTTTAAATCGTCCGACAGATCGGTAAATGAGCCGATCGGATCGGAGATATCCGCCATCAACACCATGCTGAAACAGCCGTCCAGCACGGTCTGAGAGATGTCCAATATGTTGACCCCGCGCTCGTAGAGCACGCCTGAGACCTTTGCAATGATGCCCTTGCGGTCAAAGCCAAGCACCGTGACCACCGCTTTGGATGCGCCCGTCATCTGCCTCACCTCAAACTGTTTTTTTCCAATAGCCACAATTGTAGCGCAGCACCGCGTCATTTGCAAGCAAAGTTTCGGCTCATCCCCCCGCTTGGGCAGCCTGCCATCGCGCAGGTGTGCTATCAGACTTTGCGGTTTTTGCGCCAGACGTCGGTTCTTTTCGCCAAAGTGATTTCCGCCTACCACATCACCGACCGGCGTCTGTCTTTCCTTTTCGGGCGCGCCACCGGGCGGTTATACATAAGCAGTTATCCAGAAACGCACAGGTACCTGTGTAGAAAAGGCTCGTAAAGATTTGATTCTGGCCGCTCTTTTCGACAAATTTACCCATTAAGTCCCATTATACCCCTTGATGTGCCGCGTCCTTGTCGAAAACAGGGGCTATTACAGACCAAAGTTTGTGTACAACATCGTTTTCCACCCCCTCGTCTGTGGATAGATGAGATGAATACACAGGCTGTTTCAGCCCCACATGTGGAAAATACCCCCAAAAGGCGGGAAATCAAGGCATTGCCTGTGGATAACCCTGTGGACAGTGTGGATTAGTTGCATAAACGCGGGGGTCGTCCGCGCCCGTACACATTTTTTCAATGTGTCACGGCACTTGACCCGTGCGCGCACGCTGTTTTTTGTGTTTGAGGGGAAATTCCGGCCGAAATCGCCGCGCAAGCGGGCTTATTGATCGCGAGATTTGCGCGCGCCGGTCCAAAATCCTGTTTAATTTGGCGCACAGGCCTCGAAATAATGAAAAAGCGTTGAAGGGCGGTCGCGGTTCTGATATACTAAAAGCTAAATAGGGTTTGTATGGAGCAATAAGCATGTGGGAGGCGTAGTTTCATGGGTAAGGTGCTGGGCCTGCTGGGGTTCGACTTCGGGGCATCGAGCGGACGCGCGATGCTGGGCGTCTATCAAGACGGCAAGCTGACGCTTACGGAGATCCATCGGTTTTCAAACGACCCGGTCATGATGAACGGCCGGTTTGTGTGGGACGTGCCGCGCTTCTTTTTTGAGATGAAGGTAGCGCTTAACAAGTGTGCCAAGCAGGGCATTCACCTAGACGCGATCGGCATTGACACCTGGGGCGTCGATTACGGCCTGCTGACTGTGGACGGGCAGCTGACCGGCATACCGGTTCACTACCGCGACGCGCGCACCGACGGCATGATGGAGCAGGCGTTTAAGGTCATGCCCAAGGCGGAGATCTTTCAAAAGACCGGGCTTGCGTTCATGTTCTTTAACACGCTCTATCAGCTGATCGGCATGCAGGCGCAAAACGACCCGCAGCTCAAGATTGCGGACAAGCTGCTGTTCATGCCGGACCTGCTGGCCTACTTTCTGACGGGGGAAAAGGGCACGGAGTACACGATGGCCTCGACCAGTCAGATGATCGACCCGTACACGCGCGACTGGGCGTGGGAGGTTCTGGACAAGTTCTCGATCGATCGACGCCTCTTTGCGCCGCTTCAGCAGCCCGGCACGGTGCGCGGCTACCTGCTGCCTGAAGTTGCGGAGGAGACGGGCGTCGGGCGGGTTCCGGTGATCGCGGTCGCCTCGCACGACACGGCGTCGGCGGTGGCGGCGGTGCCCGCGATGGACGACGACTTCGCCTACATAAGCTCCGGCACGTGGTCGCTGTTGGGCGCGGAGATTCGGCATCCGCTGTCCTCCGTTGAGGTGATGAACGCCAACTACACAAACGAGGGCGGCATAAACGGCACCATCCGCCTGCTCAAAAACATCATGGGCCTGTGGATCATCAACGAGTGCAAGCGCGAGTGGGACCGGCGCAGCGACAGCGTGGACTTTGCGGGCCTGGTCAAATTGGCCGAGGCGGCGCCGCCCTTCCTTTCGGTGATCGACGTAGACGATCCGCTGTTTGCGCCGCCGGGCGACATGCCCGCGCGCATTCAGGAATACTGCAAAAAGAGCGGCCAAGAAGTGCCCAAGGGGCGCGGGCAGATCTCCCGCGTGATCTACGAGAGCCTCGCGCTCAAGTACCGGTGGGGCATCGAGCGATTGGAGCAGGACCTTTTGGGCAAGCCTATCAAGGTATTGCACATCGTGGGCGGCGGCAGCAAAAACGAGCTGCTGAACCAGTTCACAGCCGACGCGATTGCGCGGCCGGTGATCGCGGGGCCGAGCGAGGGCACGGTGATCGGCAACCTGCTGGTGCAGGCGATGGGGCTTGGCGAGATCGCGGACATGCAGGCGCTGCGCAAGACGGTATCGGACTCCTTCCCGACGAAGACATTCCTGCCCGAGGGCGACAGCGCGGGCTGGGACGAGGCCTACGGGCGGCTGCTTAAGCTTCTATGACGGAAAAAGCACTGATTCAAAAGGCGTCGGACTTTGATGGCGCGCTGCCGGGCTCGCTGGAGCTTGCGTATCTGGGCGACACGGTATACGACCTGTACGTGCGCACGCGGCTTGCCCGGGTGGGCGGGCGCGTAAAGGAGATGCACACGCGGGCGATTCAGCTGGTCTGCGCAAGCGCGCAGGCGGATGCGCTCACGCGGGTTGAGGCCATGCTGACCGAAGGCGAGGCGGCGGTCGTCCGGCGCGCGCGCAACGCCAAGCAGACGCCCGCCAAAAACGCCGACGCCGCGCAATATCACCGCGCCACGTCGCTCGAGGCGCTCCTTGGCTACCTCTACCTCACCAGTCAGGCGGACCGGCTGGACGAAATCATGCTCCGCGCGCTGGATGGCGCGATTCAATAAACGGTTGCGCGCATAGGCGCGCGAAGGAGAAAATATGGCTTACGACAAGCGTCCCGGCGGAAAAGACTTCCGACCCGGTCAAGGCGCAAAGGACAACCGGAGCGGCAATCGCACAGGCGAGCGCTGGTACGAGAACCGCACCCCGGGCAAGAGTGGCTACAGCGGCAATCGCCCCGCAAGCGTGGGCGACCGGCCGATCGAACGCAAAAACGACCAACGCCCGGCAGGCGACCGACCCGCGTTTGTGCGGCCCGGCGACAAGCGCCCGGTGAGCGCGCGCCCCTACGAGGCGCGCCCGGCAGGCGACCGGCCCGCGTTTGCGCGGCCCGGCGACAAGCGCCCGGTAGACGACCGGCCGGCCGACCGCCGGACAAACAACGGGCCCGGCGAGCATAAGTACGACAGAAACCCGGGCGGACGCCCGGCGTCCTACCCGCAAGCGGGCGGCAATCGCCCCGAGCGTCCCTACGAGGGCGGCAATCGCCCCGAGCGCAAGTTTGAAAGCCGACCGGGCGAGCGCGGCTATAGCCGGCCGTTCGACCGCCGTCCCGAAGCGCGCACAGGCGACTTGGGCACTGCCCCGCGCCGCGCGGTGCCGCCCAGCCAGCCGATCCCGCCGTCCCGCGAGCAGTTTGCGCCGCGAACGGCGCCGGTTCAGCCGGTGCTGCCGGCGCTTGATCCCGCGCAGGAGGCGATGAACGACAACCTGCTGGTGGGGCGCAACTCGGTGCGCGAGGCGCTCAAGGCGGGCATCTCCATCGAGAAATTGCTGGTGACCAATGGGGAACTGACCGGCTCGGCGGGCGAAATTCTGGCACTGGCGCGCGAAAAGGGCGTCGTGATCCAGTATGTCGATCGCGCGCGGCTGGACGCCGTGACGGCGCATCATCAGGGGATGCTCGCGTATGCGTCGGCGGCGGAATACGATACGCTCGAAGACATTCTGGCGCTGGCGGAAGAAAAGGGCGAGCCGCCCTTTGTGGTCGTGCTTGACGGCATCACCGACCCGCACAACCTGGGCGCGATCATTCGAAGCGCGGAGTGCATGGGCGCGCACGGCGTGATCGTGCCGGAGCGCCGCTCGGCGGGGCTCAATCCGGCGGCGGTTCGCGCGGCGGCGGGCGCGCTCAGCTACATCAAAGTGGCGCGCGTGGTCAACCTGACGCGCACGCTTGATCTTCTCAAGGAAAAGGGGCTGTGGGTCTCGGGCGCGGTCATGAACGGAACGCCGATCGAAAAGTGCAGCCTGACCGGCCCAATCGCGCTGGTGATCGGTTCCGAGGGCGACGGCATCTCGCCGCTGGTTCAGAAAAATTGCGACCAGCTGGTGGCGCTTGCGCTGTACGGGCACATCGAGTCGCTGAACGCGTCGGTCGCGGCGGGGATCATCCTGCGCGAAATCGCGAAGGCGCGCCATGCGTAAAAAGCGTCGCGCGCTGATCGTGGACGGCTACAACGTGCTCGGCGCGTGGCGCGGCGATATGCGCGGGCGCGCGATGGACGATGCACGGGACCAGCTGACCGAGATGCTGCGCGACTACGCGGGGTTTCTGGGCTATCCGGTGACGGTGGTGTACGACGCGTGGCAATCGACCCGCATGGCGCGCACGGTGGAAAAGCAGGGCCTTTTCACGGTGGTGTTCACCCAGCGCGGGGAGACGGCCGACCAGCGGATCGAGCGCATGGTGGACGACCAAGCGCAGGCCATAGCGCTTGATCAGCTGGAGATGCGCGTGGCGACGTCCGACGGGGTAGAGCAGACGGTGGTCATGGGGCGCGGCGCGATCCGCGTGTCGGCGCGCGAGCTCTTGAATGAAATGGAACAATTGCGCCAAGCCGGGCGCGCGCAGGCGAATGCGCCTGTGCGCCCCGGCAAAGCGAGCGTGATGGAACACCTGCCCGAGGATGTCCGTCAGAAGCTCGAAAAGATGCGCAGAGGAGGTAACTAAAGTTTGTACGAGCAATTCGAAGGAATGCCGGACGACGAGGTCGTAAAGCTTGCGCAGGGCGCGGACGATGCGGCGCTTGAATACCTGCTCAACAAATACAAAAACTTTGTGCGATCCAAGGCGCGCAGCTATTTCCTGATCGGCGCGGACCACGAAGACATTGTGCAGGAAGGCATGATCGGGCTGTACAAGGCGATTCGCGACTTTAAGGAAGAGAAGCTCGCGTCCTTTCGCGCGTTTGCGGAGCTGTGCATCACGCGTCAGATCATCACGGCGATCAAGACGGCGACGCGGCAAAAGCACATCCCGCTCAACAGCTACGTGTCGCTCAACAAGCCGATCTACGACGAGGATTCCGACAGGACGCTGCTCGACGTGATCACGGAGGGCTGGAGCTCCAACCCGGAGGACATGATCATCAACCAAGAGGACGTGTCGATCATCGAGGGGCGAATCGGGGAGATGCTGTCGGGGCTTGAGAAGCAGGCGCTGCTCAGCTATCTGGAGGGCAAGAGCTACCAAGAGATTTCTGGGGAGATGGGCCGGCACGTAAAGTCGATTGACAACGCGCTTCAGCGGGTAAAGCGCAAGCTCCAGAAGTACTTAGAGGAGAAATGACGCACGCCGCTCAAACAATTTACGATTCGCGGCGGTCATCCGGCCATTTTGGTGTTGACAAAAGGTTCTTGTTTCGCTACAATAGGCGATGGTACCCTGTGTAGCGGGCATGCGCGCGGGTGTAGCTCAATGGTAGAGCTCCAGCTTCCCAAGCTGATCACGTGGGTTCGATTCCCATCACCCGCTCCATAAAATACATTCACGACGTTTAAGGGAGGAAGACCACCATGGGAAAGGCAAAATTTGAGCGCAACAAGACGCACGTAAACGTGGGCACAATCGGCCACGTCGACCATGGCAAGACGACGCTGACGGCGGCGATCACGATGGTGCTGGCGAAGTACGGCAACGCGGAAGCGATGCGCTATGACCAGATCGACAAGGCGCCGGAAGAGAAGGCGCGTGGAATCACGATCAACACGTCGCACGTGGAGTACCAGACGGAAAAGCGTCACTACGCGCACGTGGACTGCCCCGGCCATGCTGACT
>JAVXNW010000066.1:0-14464 GCA_036645575.1 Clostridia bacterium
GGGGGCGTGTCGATGCGATACTCGACAAAGCGGCGGGCGTGGCGCGCGGCTTCGGGCCACTCGGGGCGGGTGAGCAGCTTGTCCGCCACGTCGATCCGGGTCTTGGGGACGCGCAGGAGGATGCGGCGCGCGCCGTTTGAGAGCGCCTGGCCGCCGCGCGCGCATTGCGCGCAGACCGCGCCGCCCAAGCGCGCGTCAAAGCGCAATTTCTCGCAGGCGGCACGCGCGTTCTCGCCCGCCAGCAACCCATCCCTGCCGATACCGCGTGCCGCTTCGACGGCTATATTTGCTTGCCCATCCGCCAGCAACCCATCCCTACCGACACCGCGTGCCGCTTCGACGGCTATATTTGTTCGCCCATCCGCCAGCAACCCATCCCTGCCGACACCGCGTGCCGCTTCGACGGCTATATTTGCTTGCCCATCCGCCAGCAACGCCCTTTCGCCCTCGAAGGGGCGCGCGCACAGGACGCACTGGTCCACGCACGGGGCTTGTCCGGTCAGGTTCATCAGGTGCAGCTCGAAGGCGAGCGTGACGAGCGCGGGCGGAAGTTCGCCGTAGGCAAGTAGCGCCAGCGCCTTGAGCGCCATGACAAACAGCGCCTCGCACGCCTGCCCCGGCAGCGCGTTTTGGCGCAGCAGGTGCAGGAAATACACGCCGGCGGTCAGGCGACCGAAGTCGGTTCGGAGCGAGTAAAAGCTCTCGCTGATCTGGCACTGGGTGATCGTGAAGCGGCCATGCGCCTCTAAAAGCGTAAATTCGCCGGCGGTGAACAGCTCCGCGCAGTTCATTAGAATCGACTTGGGCTTTCTGCAACCGCGCGCCACCGCGTCGATCTTGCCTTGATCGGGCGAAAGCAGCGTGACCATGCGGTCATAGTCGCGCCAATCGGCGTGACCCAACACCAGCGCCTTGGTGACCATCATGCAGCCTATTCCTCGTAGCCCAGCGCGCGCAGGTCGATTTGGCGGTTGCGCCAGTCCTCGCGCACCTTGACCCACAGTTGGAGCATCACCTTGGTGTCCAGCATCCGCTCGATGTCCATGCGCGCCTCGGAGCCGATCTTGCCCAGCATCGTGCCCTGCTTTCCGATGATGATCGACTTGTGCGACGCGCGCTCGCAATAGAGCGTCGCGTGGATCTCGGTGAGCGTCGGGGACAGCTTTTTCATCGACATCATCTCAACGCCGACGCCGTGCGGAATCTCCTCGCGCAAATTCAGCAGCGCCTTTTCGCGGATGATCTCCGCGCAGATCACGCGCTCCGGCTGGTCGGTGATCATGTCGTCCGGGAAGTACTTGGGGCCCTCCGGCATGGCGCGCACGAGCAAGTCAAACAGCACGTCCATGTTGTCGCCGCGCTTGGCGGAGACCGAGACGATCTGGTCAAAGCCGCAGTCCGCAAGCAGCCCCAATTGCGGCATCAGTTTTTCAGGCGTGGTCAAATCCACCTTGTTGACCACCAGAAACTTCGGGCAGGCCATGCGGGCAATGTCCGCCATGATCGCGCGGTCGCCGTCGCCGATGTGCTGCGCGTCCACGACCAGCATCACCGCGTCCACGCCCTCGCGCGCCTCGTTGGCGCTCTTGACCATGTATTCGCCCAATTTGGTGCGCGGCTTGTGCAGCCCGGGCGTGTCCACAAAGACGATCTGCACGTTCTCGCGCGAGGCGACGCCCATGATCTTGGCGCGGGTGGTCTGCGGGCGATCAGAAACGATCGACACCTTTTCCCCCACAAAGAGGTTCATCAGGCTGGATTTTCCCACGTTGGGGCGGCCCAATATGGCCACAAAGCCGGAACGGAAGTTGCTCAATCAGGTATCCTCCTCTGTCATCGCCGGCGCCTGCCGGGGTTGCGTTTGTGTATTTTGTAGGTTTTCCGGGCCGAAGGCGTGCGGCAGCAGTTGGTCAAGCGTGGTGACGACGAATTTTCCCGAATCGGCCGACCCGCACACGACGCGCATCGCCGGGGAAAATTCGTTTAAGACCTGCCGGCAGATGCCGCAGGGCCACGCGTCCGCATGCTCGCCGACCACCGCAATGGCGGCAAAGCGGGTCGCGCCTTGGACGACCGCGCCGGAAATCGCGCAGCGCTCGGCGCAGATGGTCGCGCCGTAGGACGCGTTTTCAATGTTGCACCCCTCAAAGGCGCGCCCATCCTCCGCGAGCAGGCACGCGCCCACGCGGAAGTGCGAATAAGGCGCGTATGCGCGCGCAAGCGCCGCGCACGCCCGGTCAAATAGCACGCGATCCGTCAACATCTTTATCCCTCCCGTCCAAGTGACACCATGCCCATCGCGCGCTCCTCAAGTGCGCGCATGACGAGCTTTTCCGATTCATCCTCGTGGTCGTACCCCATCAGGTGGAACATCGAATGGGCGGTCAGATAGCCCAGCTCCCGAAGCAGGCTGTGGCCGTATTCGGTGGCCTGCGCCTGCGCGCGGGGGAGCGAAATCACGAAATCGCCCAGGTGCCGCGCGCCCACCTCGGGATCGTATTCGCGGCGCAACAGGCGCGCCGCGCCGCTTGCGGTCACCCCTCCGGGATAGCTGACCGACGGAAAGCTCAACACGTCGGTCGCCCGATCGACGCCGCGAAAGGCGCGGTTGATCGCGCGAATCGCCTCATCGTCCACCAATCGCCCGCTCGCGCACAAGCCTGCCACCCCCTCGACACGGCAGCACGCGTCCGCCACGCGGGAAAGCAATTCGTCCAATCCCTCGGGCGCGCCCGCCACCTCGACAGACAGTTCAATCAACATGGGGCACCTCCTGCGTGGCGGCCGGTTTAACCAAAGGCCTCGCCTCGGACTTGACTTCGGGCCTCGCCTCGGGCTTTAATTCAGGCCTTTGCTCGGCCTTGGCCTCGGGATTTACCTCGGATTTGACCTCGGGCTTCGGCTCTGGCTTGACCTCGGGCTTCGGCTCGAGCTTGACTTCGGGTTTCGGCTCGGGCTTTACCTCGGGCTTGACTTCCGGCCTTACCTCGGGCTTGACTTCGGGTCTTGCCTCGGGCTTGACCTCCGGCTTTCCCTCGGGCTTTGTCGGCGCTTTGCCGTCGAGCCTTGCCTCGTGCCGATGCTCGGGTTTTACGTCGAGCTTGTGCTCGAGCAGGCGCTCGGGCAGCGCCACGTTGGGGTACTCGACGCGCTCGTGGTAGACGCCGTTGAGCACGGTCACGAAGGCCTCGCACGCCTTGGTGAGGTCGGCATGGGTGAGGTCGCACTCGTCCAGCTGGCCGTCCTCGGTCTTGGAGCGCACGAGGTGGCGGATCATCAGGCGAATCTTGTCGCTGCTCGACTCGGCGGCGGCGCGGGCGGCGGCCTCGACGGTATCCGACAGCATGACGATCGCGGCCTCCTTGGTGTGGGGGCGCGGGCCGCCGTAGCGGAAGTCGTTTAAGTCGACCGGGCCGCCCTGCTTGACCGCGCGGTCGTAGAAATACAATACCGGCGTATCGCCGTGGTGCTGGCCGATGATGTCGAGCACCTCCTGCGGAAGGCGCGCCTTCTGCCCCATCTCGACGCCGTCGCGCGGGTGCGCGGTCAGGATGGCGGTGGAGACGCGGGGATCGGTGCGGTCGTGCGGGTTGTCGCTCATCTGGTTTTCCTTGAAGTACATGGGGCGCTTGAGCTTGCCGATGTCGTGGTAGTAGGCGCCGACGCGGGCGAGCAGGCCGTTTGCGCCCACCGCGTCGGCCGCGGCCTCGGCCAGGTTTGCGACCAATATGGAGTGGTGATAGGTGCCGGGCGCCTCCAGCAGGAGCCTGCGCAGCAGCGGCTGGTTGGGGTTTGACAGCTCCATGAGCTTGGACGGCGTGACCAGGTTGAACAGGTATTCGAGCGCGGGCTGAAGCCCTAGGCACAACACCGCGCTGAGCAGGCCGCTTCCGGCCGCCCAGATCGCCATCGACATGACGACCGACTGGCTTGCGCTGTTGATGAGGCCGACGGCAAGGGTGATCAGCGCGTTGAGCGCCGAGAGCGCGACGCCGGTCAAGAGGATGTTGAGGCGCTGCGGCTTGCGCTTGAGCAGCGGCACCGCGAGCGTCCCCGAGACAAGCGACATGAACATGATGGACAGCGCGGTAAAGGCGCCGCTGTCGGTGGAGGCGAGCAGCCCCGTCAGCACCGCGAGAATCAGGTTGACCACGATGGCGAGGCGCGGCTTCATGAGCAGCGTCGTCAGCATCGCGCCCGCCGCGACCGGCATGAGGTAGGGGTTCAGCGCGCGGGTGAGCATGCAGAGCGCGAGCGTTCCCACCATGATCATCATCAGCAGGGCGATCATGTGCGGTTCGCGCGTGGCGGACGACGGAAACGCCTGCATGTAGGCGAGCAGCACGATGGCGAGCAGCGCGAGCAGCGCGCCCAGCCCCAGATACAGCGTCAGATCGACGTGTCGATCCTTGAGCATCCCGAGGCTATTGAGCATTTCGATCTGGCTGGCGGTGACCACCTCGCCCGCGCGAATGATGTTCTGCCCCTTTTTGTACACGATGGGTTCCACCTCGCCGACCGCCTTTTCGCGGTTGAGCTGGGTGGTCTCCTCGTCGAGCAGCATGTTGGGGCGCAGCGTGTCCTCGATGAGCGCGGTGGCAAGCAGCGTATCGCTCGCGGTAAAGCCGTCGGCCATCAGGTCGCGGCCGATCTTCTGGATCGCCTCGACCTCCTGCCCTTCGGGCAGCTTGCCCGAAAGCGTCTCGCGCACGAGCGCATAGGTTCTTTCGTAGAGTTGGGAGAGGGTTTCGCCTTGAATGCGGCACAGCGCGTCGAGCGTCTGCGTGTTTGCGGCGGTAGAGGAAAGCACGCCCTGTGCCTCGAGGCGCTGCCCGTCGGTCACTTGGGCGTCGGAAAGCACGGGCTGCGTGCGCGCGCGGTACTGGAGCAGCTGGGTAAAGCGCTGCTGCAACGCGGCCATGACGGCGGGCTGCACGGCGTCGTCTGACACGTAGGAGGGCGACACCTGCCGCTCGGCGATGTCGCGGAGCTTGGAAGTGGTCAGGCTGTCCTCGACGTCCTTTGTCGCGGTGATGGTGATGCGCGACACGCCGCCCGCCTCGAGGTCATAGCGCTTGGGCGATATGGAGGCCGCCATCATGGCAAAGACCGCCACGTAGGTCAAGGCGCCCGCGAGAATGATTGAGAGCGCCGGGCTCAGCTTTTTGAGCAGCTGCATGGTATTTTATCTCCTTTGCGGCTTCGCGTGCCGCTCGTAGGCGCGCACGATCGCCTGCACCAGTTCGTGGCGCACGACGTCGCGATGGGTCAGTTGGACAATGCCGATGTCGGGCACGCCCGCGAGCACCTCGATCGCCTCGACAAGGCCGCTCGTCTTTCCGGCGGGCAGGTCGATCTGGGTGATGTCGCCGGTGATGACCATCTTAGAGCCCTCGCCCATGCGGGTCAAGAACATCTTCATCTGCTCGCTCGTGGTGTTTTGCGCCTCGTCCAGAATGATGAAGGCGTCGTTGAGCGTCCGGCCGCGCATGTAGGCCAGCGGGGCGACCTCGACCGCGCCGCGCTCGAGCAATCGCGCGTAGCCTTCCGCGCCCATCATGTCGCCCAGCGCGTCGTAGAGCGGGCGCAGGTAGGGATCGACCTTCTGCTGCAAGTCGCCGGGCAGAAAGCCCAGCTTCTCGCCGGCCTCGACGGCGGGGCGGGTCAGGATGATCTTTTCGACATCCTTGTTTTTGAGCGCGACCACGGCCATGGCGATGGCGAGGTAGGTCTTGCCGGTTCCGGCCGGGCCGATTGCGAAGCAGCAGGTGTTCTGCTTGAGCGCGTCCACGTACTGCTTTTGGCCAAGCGTCTTGCACTTGACCTGGCGGCCGCGGTAGGTGATGGCAATGACGCCCTGCATGATCTCGTCGATGCGCTCGACGTTGCCCTCGCGGGCGAGTTCGATGGCATAGCGGATGCGCGTGCGGTCGATCTGCTCGCCGCGCGCGACGATCTGCTGGAGGCGAAGCAGGATGGTCTTGCAAAGTTCGGCCTTCTCCTCGTCGCCGGAGATGGTGATTTCGTCGCCGTGCGCGAACAGTTCGACGTCCAGTTCGTGCTTCATGAGGTCCACATTTTCGTCACGCAATCCAAATAGGTTGACAAACGCGTCCTGTGAATCGACGCGCATCGTGGTCTTGTAGGTAGCTGTTTCCAATCGGGCGCCCCCTATTATTTGACTTAAGCACCTCTTGACACGGCGATGTTGATCCGAATTTCGACCACCGCGCGCGCCTTGATTCTGCCCCCTTCTATCATACTATAATCTACCCATTTGTCAACGGGCGAAATCCCCAATGGGGCCTGTGAAAGGGCTTGATTGAGGGCAATTTGCGCAATTTCTTTTTTCAGGGTTTGAATATCGGGCGAAACGAGACGCATTTGCTGCTGGATGTGGTGCGTGCGCTCGATGTAGAGGGGTACGAGCAGCCCGCCGATGGGCAGGCGATTCACTTGGGTGCGCTCAAGCGGATACCCCGAAGAAAACGTGAGCGGGCAGGACAGGCGCATGAGGCGCAGCGCGCTTTCGGTGCTGATTTGGCCGGTATCGACGATTTGCGTGCGGGAAAGCGGCGCTTCGGCCTCGCCCGTCAGCCATACGCGGCCGACGGCGGAGCCCAGCGCGCACACGCCGCGCAGCGTGTCGCGCCCGTCGCGCTCCTCGCCCCGGATCAGCACCTGCCCTTTGCGCACGACGTGCCCGGGCGCGCAGGCGGCGGTACCGGCGTTTACGTCGAGCGTCAAAAGCAGCGCGTCGCGGGCGGCGACCAGATCGCGGGCGGCGGCGGGATCGTACAGGTCGGGCGCGGGCAGCGCCTGCGCGGCCTCGATCAACAGGCGGACGCCCTGCTTGCGCGCGCCGACGTAGGCCAGATCGGGCGCGGCGGCATGAAGTTTGAGGGCGAGCGCCGACGGATCGATTTGGCGCATGGAAGCGCCCGGCGCAACGTCCCATTCGACCAGCGCGTTTTTAAGCGTGCGCGGGTCGCCGCCGCCGAGCATGTTCACTTGGACGATCCAAAGTCGGCTCAAAAAGGCGGCGCACAAGAGCCCGACCAGCAAAAAGGCGACGGGCAGCGTCCAGCGCGCGCGAACGCGTTTGACGAGCGCGCCCGGCCCCGCGCGCGAGACCACGGTGAGGTCGAGCGAAAAGCGTTCGGCCAAGCAAAGCAGCTTGTCCGCGCCGGGCGCGTCGGTTGTGAATCGCGCGTCGCGGGGGCCAAGGCGGCGCACCTGAAAGAAGGTGACGCCCTCGGCCAACGCGCGCTGCACCAGTTTTTCAAGCATCAGGCCGTGAAAGCGCAACACCACGCGTTCAATCACCTTCGCACCCCCCGTCTGGCAGTTCGATCAGCTTGATTTTCCCGCGCACGGTGAGCGCGTCGGGGCGCACCTGCGTGAGGAGCAGTTCCTCGCCGGTCAAGGTGAGCATGCCGGAGCGGGTCAAGAGCCGGATGCGCGTATCGGTAAATTCGACGATGCCCACGAGGTTTTCGATCATCGCGCGCCGCCCGCCCGCAAGCAATAGCCGGGGCTGCGCGCCCGAGGCCTCCTCCACCCATTCGAGCGCCGGGAACGCCGCCTTGGTTCGAAAGTTTCGTCCCGCCATGCCATCACCCCCAAGAAAGTTATGCGGGCAATGGGCGCAAATATGCGCCGTGCGCCAAGGCTCTAAGCGGCCCCGCGCCTGTTTTGAAAGGCTAAACTTTGAAGCGCGTATTATTAAAATTAACACGCCAAATCGGCCGGTTTTCTTGACAAGTCGGGCGCGGTATGGTTTAATATAAACCGTTTCATAGTTTAGTATGGCTGAACTCAAGGCGAAGGAGGACGAGAAGCGTGGAGATAGGCGGAAAGATCAAGCGTCTGCGGCTGAAGCTGGGGCTCACGCAGGAGGAGCTGGCCGACCGGTGCGAGCTGTCAAAGGGGTTTATTTCACTGCTCGAGCGCGACCTGACCTCCCCCTCCATTGCGACGCTCGTCGACCTGCTCGAGTGCCTGGGCACCGACCTCAACGCTTTTTTCAGCGAGCGCGCCGATCAAAAGCTGGTGTTTACCGAAAACGACACGTCGGTGAAGGTGGACGAGGAGGGGCTGAAGGGCTCCATTCGCTGGCTGATCCCGAACGCGCAGAAGAACCGGATGGAGCCGATACTGGTCGATCTTGCGCCGGGCGGGGAGACGGACGGGCAGAACCCGCACGAAGGCGAGGAATTTGGCTATGTGCTGAGCGGCCAACTGACCGTGATGCTGGGCGACCGCCGCGAAAAGGTGCGCAAAAACGAGAGCTTTTATTTTGAGCCGACCGCGCCGCACCGGCTAATCAACTCGGGCAAAGGCCCGTGCAAGTTCATCTGGGTGGCGTCGCCGCCATCTTTTTAAGGGGAACGCCCCATCCGCCAAACAAAAAAACAAGCCCGCGCAAAACAGGAGGATACGCAAGATGGTGGAAGAAACGCGCCTGATCGAGTTGGTCGACATCTCGAAGGACTTTGATGGGACGCCCGCGCTGACAAACATCAATCTCTACATACGCAAGCGCGAATTTATCACGCTTTTGGGCCCGTCGGGCTGCGGCAAGACCACGACGCTGCGCATCATCGGGGGCTTTGAGTACCCGAGCGAGGGGCAGCTGTTGTTTGAGGGCAAGGACATCGTGCACCTGCCGCCCTACAAGCGGCGCGTGAACACGGTGTTTCAAAAATACGCGCTGTTTACGCACCTGAACGTCTACGACAACATCGCCTTCGGGCTGAACCTCAAAAAGCTGCCCAAGGACCAGATCGCCCAGCGCGTCAAGCGCATGCTGACGCTGGTCAAGATGGAGGGGTACGAAAAGCGGGCGGTGGAACAGCTTTCGGGCGGGCAGCAGCAGCGCATCGCGATTGCGCGCGCGCTGGTCAACGAGCCGGAGGTGCTGCTGCTGGACGAACCGCTGGGCGCGCTCGACCTAAAACTGCGCAAGGAGATGCAGCTGGAGCTCAAGACCATGCAGCAGCAGTTGGGGATCACGTTTGTGTACGTGACGCACGATCAGGAAGAGGCGCTGACGATGTCGGACACGATCGTCGTCATGAAGGATGGGTGCATTCAGCAGGTGGGCAACTCCAAGCGCATTTACGACGAGCCGAAAAACGCCTTTGTGGCGGACTTCATCGGCGAGAGCAACATCCTGCCGGGCACGATGATCGAGGACGAGCTGGTGGAGTTCTGCCAGAAGCGCTTTGCGTGCGTGGACAGCGGCTTTGCGGAAAACGAGCCGACCGACGTGGTGGTTCGCCCCGAGGACGTGATGATCGTGGGCGAGGACGTGGGGATGCTGACCGGGTATGTCAAATCCACGCTCTTTAAGGGCGTGCACTACGAGATGATGGTGGACGCGGGCGGCTTTCTGTGGAAGGTGCACTCGACCACGATGCAGCCCGAAGGCAGCCACGTGGGGCTGATGATCGTGCCGTTCAACATCCACATCATGCACAAGTCGACCGAGCCGGCGATTCGGGGGGTGAGCGCGTGAAGCGCAGCATGTTTGCGGGGCCATACGCCGTGTGGATGGTGCTGTTCACGGTCGCGCCGCTCTTGTTCGTCGTGTATTTCGCGCTGACCAACGCGTCGGGCGCGGTGACGCTTGAAAACCTCACCGAGTTTGTCGATCCGATCTACCTAAACGTGTTGTGGCGCAGCCTGTACCTTGCGTTTTACTGCACGATCATCTGCCTTGTGATCGGGTTCCCGGCGGCGTACTTTCTGGCAAGCAAGGACTTTAGCCGCAACAAGACGCTGTTTGTGCTGATCTTGCTGCCGATGTGGATGAACTTCCTGCTGCGCACCTACGCGATGATGTCGCTGCTCGAGGATTCCGGCATCATCAACAACCTGCTCAAGGCGATGGGGCTTCAGCCGCTTGAGCTGATCGGGACGGAGGGCGCGGTGCTCTTGGGCATGGTGTACAACTTTGTGCCGTTCATGATCCTGCCGATCCACACCTCGCTTAAGAAGATGGACACGCGCGTGATCGAGGCGGCGGAGGACCTGGGCGCAAACCCGTTTCAGGTGTTTCGGCGCGTGGTGCTGCCGTTGTCGGTGCCGGGCGTCATCTCGGGGATCACGATGGTGTTCATGCCGGCGGTCACCACGTTTGCGATCTCAAGGCTGTTGGGCAGCGGCAATTTCTGGCTGTTCGGCGACCTGATCGAGCGGCAGTTCATCGAGGTGAACGACTGGAACTTTGGCTCGGCGCTCTCGCTCATCATGATGGCGCTGATCATCGTGTCGATCAGCTTTCTGAACAAGGCGGACCCGAAGCAGGAAGGGAGTGGCGCATATTAACGTCAAGAAGTTTTTTAAGGGCACGTACCTCGGGCTTTTGCTGGCGTTTTTATATGCCCCGATCGGGGTAATGATCGTGCTGTCCTTCAATGGGTCGAAGTCGCGCGCGAAGTGGGGCGGCTTTTCGCTCAGGTGGTACGAGAAACTGGCCTCGCGCGGCGAGATTCTGGACGCGCTCCAGCTGACCCTGGAGATCGCGGTGATCGCGACCATTGTGGCAACGGTGCTGGGCACGCTGGCGGCGATCGGCATACACGCGATGAAGCGACGCCCCGCGTCGCTGATGATGAACCTTTCCTACCTGCCGATGACCACGCCCGACATCGTAACCGGCGTATCGCTGATGCTCATGTTCGTGTTCGTCAAGATCCCGCTCGGGTTTTGGACGATGCTGATGGCGCATATCGCCTTTGACACGCCCTATGTGCTGTTCTCGGTGATGCCGAAACTGCGGCAGATGAACGTCAATCTGTACGAGGCGGCGCTGGACCTTGGGTGTACGCCGCTCAAGGCGGTGCGCAAGGTGATCATGCCGCAGATCATGCCGGGCGTGGTGACCGGCGCGCTGCTCGCCTTCACGATGTCCCTTGACGACTTTGTCATCAGCTACTTCACCAGCGTCACCGACAAGAACCTCTCGATGGTCATCTATTCCGCCGCGCGCAAGGGGCTTGAGCCCTCGATCTACGCGCTCTCGACGATCATGTTCGTCGTGGTGCTGGCGCTTCTGCTCATCATCAACAAGCGCGCGTCGCTTGAAAACGTCGCTTAATCCCAACGCCTTGCCGCCCTTGGCGATGGTATATCGCTTCATTTATTTATTCGGAGGTATGTGACTTATGAAAAAAATCGCCCTGCTGCTCGCCCTTGTGTTGTGCTGCGTGCCCGCGTGCGCGCTGGCTCAGTCGATCACCGTCTACAACTGGTACGACTACATCGACGAGGACGTCATTCACCAGTTCGAGGACGAGACCGGCATTGAGGTCAAGTATGCCAACTTCACGACCAACGAGGAGATGTACGCAAAGCTGTCCGCGGGCGCGAGCGAGTACGACGTGCTGTTCCCGTCCGACTACATCATCGAGCGCATGATTAAGCAGGGCGAGCTGGCGAAATTAAACCTGGCCAACATGCCCAACGTAGCGGGCCTTTCGCAGTGGCTCAAAAAGCCCGACTACGACCCGACCGGCGAGTACTCGGTCGCCTACATGTGGGGCACCGTGGGTCTTTTGTACAACACCGAGATGGTGCCCGAGCCCATCACCAGCTGGAAGAGCATCTTCGATCCCGCGAACAAAAAAAGCGTGCTGATGATGGACTCGATCCGCGACGCGCTGGGCATTACGCTTAAATACCTGGGCTACTCGATGAACACCCGCGCGCCCGAGGAGCTAGAGGCCGCCAAGCAAGCGCTGATCAAGCAAAAGGCGGACGGCATCGTCAAGGGGTATCTGGTGGACGAGACCAAGGACAAGATGATCTCAGGCGAGGCGCCGATGGCGCTCGTGTGGTCGGGCGACGCGCTGTACGCGATGAGCGAAGCGCCCGAGCTTGCCTACGTCGTGCCCGACGAAGGTTCAAACGTGTGGGTGGACGGCATGTGCATCCCGGCCAGCAGCAAAAACAAGGAAGCCGCCGAGAAGTTCATCGACTTTTTGTGCCGCCCCGACATCGCCCGCAAGAACATGGACTACATCTACTACTCGACCCCCATTCAGGCGGTGGTGGACGGCATGTCTGACGAGGAGAAAAACAACCTGACCCTCAACCCCTCCCAAGACATCATCGACCGCTGCGAGTTCTTCCACGACATCGCCGACGACATGGACCTGTACAACCGCCTCTGGATGGAAGTGCGCGGCTGACGCGCCCCCGCGCGCAATCCCCCGCACCGAAGGGTGGCCCCCAGCAAAACGCGGGGCCACCCTTCGGTCATCTGCGGATGCGGCGGAAGGGTGGCTGGTTTTGCGAAAGATCAAGGGAGGGTGGCGTATGACAGCTGTTTTTTCGTGGAATACCCCCTTAGGCCCCGCCACGGCGGCGGCGCGAAAAGGCGCGATCGTCGGGTTTTGGTTCGACGGACAGGCGCGCGACCGATCGGCGCTTCAAGGGGCGGCGGACGTCCAAATGGTCGCGGCGGGCGACTGGGCGAGTGCGCAAAGCGCCTTTGCGGCGGGCGACTGGGCGGTGCTTTCGGCGCTGGGCGACTGGGTTTCGGCCTATTTCGCGGGCGAAAATCCGGCGATAGCCTTTGCGCTCGCGCCGGAGGGCAGCGCGTTTCAGCGGGAGATTTGGCGGATGCTGCGCGCGATTCCCTATGGCGCTTGCACGACCTACGGCGCGCTTGCGCACCAATACGCCAGGGCGCACGGGCTTAGCGCGATGTCCGCGCAGGCGGTCGGCGGCGCGGTCGGGCGCAACCCGATCTCGCTTTTGATCCCCTGCCACCGGGTGCTGGGCGCAAACGGCGCGCTGACCGGCTACGCGGGCGGACTGGACAAAAAAATCGCGCTGTTGCGTTTAGAAGGCGCGGACTTCCGCGCGCAGGCGATGCCGTGAACGCGGACTGCCCCGCGCGCGCGATGCCGTGAACGCGGACTGCCCCGGCGCGCGATACCCCGGCGCGCCGCTACCGGCATTTGCGCGCATTATGTCGTCACAAGCTTGCGCATACCGCCCACTTTGTGCTATGATAAACGCATTGCGCGGATAAATTATTTGGAAGAGGTTGATCTCATGAAGACCTTTCGCCCCTACAACGCAGGCTATCTCATCATCTACATTCTGACCCTGATCTCCTTTGCGGACGTGTCCTACACCATCATCACCTACGACCCGAACGCGGCGCAGTCGCTGATGAACAGCTTTGCGCTGTGGAGCTTTCTCATCCTGATCGCCGCGGTGGTGTTTGCCAACCACTACTTCAAGACCCGCGTCACCGTGGGAAGCGACTACCTGCACATCGTCAGGCCGGTCTATGTGCAGCCCAAGCCGGGCGAGAAGCGCGTCAACTTCCTCTTTCGCCAGGACACGCTCGACAACGTCATCATGGAGACCCGGCTCCAACTGCCGCTGCTTGAAAAATACGGCTACATCGAGGATCTCGGGTTTAAGAGCCAAGACAAGAGCGGCGCGACGCAGACGAGCAAGCTCTTTCCGCTGCACGAGGTCGCCTTTGTGCTGGGCGACGGCACCAACTACCGCTTAAATGCCGCCGTCTATTCCAAAAAGCAGCTCGCGTCGCTCATTTCCCTCGTCAAGGAAAAGACCGGCATTGCCCCAATCGGCACGCTCGCCAACCCCTGATAAGCCCCGCGTTGGGGATTGCGCCATGGACAGATGCGGGGCGTTCCGGAACGCGCGCGTGTCATCCGCATCATGAAAAGGAGGAACTCACGATGATTCTCAAGTCGATCAAGGACCCCGCGTTTTCGCAGTATGGCAAGGTGATCAGCGGATTGGACGTAACCGAGCTGATGGCGGAGATGGAACACACGCCGCTGCCGGACGGCGTGGTCTATGAGCCGTCGGTGAAAGCGCTTGAGGCGCTTGCGGTCTGCGCCCAGATTCGCGACGTGTGCTATGGCGGTATGCCGATTCAGATCGGGTATTGCAACGGCGACAATCACCAGCTGAACGCACTCGAGTACCACCGGGACAGCGAGGTCAATCTGGCCTGCACCGACCTCATTCTGCTGATCGGGCGCGAACAGGACATCGATTGGACCAACTTCACCTATGAAACCCAAAAGGTCGAGGCGTTCCTCGTGCCCAAGGGCTGCCTGGTCGAGGTGTACGCAACCACGCTGCACTACGCGCCCGTCAGCGCAGGCGAAAGGTTCCGCTGCGTCGTCGTATTGCCTAAGGGCACCAATGCGCCGCTCCCCTTCCCCATGGCCAAGACCGGCGAGGCTAAGCTGCTCACCCACGTGAATAAGTGGCTCATCGCCCACCCCGACGCCCACATCGCCAACGCCCACCCCGGCCTAATCGGCGAGAACCTAACGCTATAGGCGAGGAGGGAGGCGAGGAGGCGGGGGGAACCGGGAGGCGGGAAGATAATATTGGGAGCGGCCTCCGGCGGGGGGGGGGGGGGGCCCCGGGCCGCCGACCCCGCACCTCGGGGGGGGCC
>JAVXNW010000067.1:0-14096 GCA_036645575.1 Clostridia bacterium
AAGGCGCAAGCGTTTATGCTGGGCATTGAAGCACCCTACTACGTAGCCAGCGCCACGCCTGTGCGCGTCGTCACCATTGGCGGACTGGTCATCAACAAGGATGCGGAAGTATTGAACGAGCAAGCGCAAGCCATCCCCGGCCTGTATGCTGCTGGCGAAGTAGCCAACGCTTCATTCTATTATAATATATATGCCTGCTGTGGCTCCGCAGTCCAGCACGCTGTGACATTCGGTCGCATTGGCGGCATCAATGCGGCGCAAAACGCAAAATAACACCATTGTCTTAATCGTTAGCGCCCCCGACAGTTTTGACGCTGTGCGGGGGCGCTTTTTATGGACTTATGGCGTTAGGCGCGGGGGCCTGCGTCGATGATCGCCTGCGGCATATCCTTGTACTGCTTGAAGTTCTCGACGAACATGCCGGCTAACTTCTTGGCGGTCGCGTCGTACGCGTTTTTGTCGCTCCAAGTCTCGCGCGGGTTGAGCAGCGCGTCCGGGACGCCGGGGCAGGTGACCGGAACATCCACGTTGAATCGGTCGTCGTGGCGGAACTCGCCCTTTTCAAGGGTGCCGTTGAGCGCTGCGGTGACCATGGCGCGGGTGAAGGGCAGCTTCATGCGCTTGCCTTCGCCGCTTGCCGGGCCGCCGGACCAGCCGGTGTTGACCAGGTAGACGTTCGCGCCGAAATTGTCGATCTTCTCACCGCACATCTCGGCGTATTTGCTCGCCGGGCGCGGCATGAACGGCGCGCCAAAGCAGGTGGAGAACGTCGGGGTCGGTTCGGTGATGCCGCGCTCGGTGCCCGCCAGCTTCGAGGTGAAGCCCGACACGAACTGGTACATCGCCGCTTCCTTGGTGAGCCGGGAGATGGGCGGCATGACGCCGAAAGCGTCCGCCGTCAGGAAGATCACCGTGGTCGGATGGCCGGCGACGCCCGGGATCTGCGCGTTGTTGATGTGCTCGATCGGGTAGCCGACGCGGGTGTTTTCCGTCACGGCGGCGTCGTCATAGTCCGCGTGCCGGGTCTCGGGATCGATCGTCACGTTCTCGACCAGCGCGCCAAAGCGGATCGCGTTCCAGATGTCCGGCTCGTGCTCGTGGCTCAGCTTGATGGTCTTGGCGTAGCAGCCGCCCTCAAAGTTGAAGATGCCCGTGGGCGACCAGCCGTGCTCGTCATCGCCGATCAGGTTGCGGTTCGGGTCGGCGGACAGCGTGGTCTTGCCGGTTCCCGACAGGCCAAAGAACAGCGCGGACTCGCCCGTCTTGGGATCGACGTTCGCCGAGCAGTGCATCGGGAACACGTTCTTGGCCGGCATCAGGTAGTTCATCACCGAGAAGACCGACTTCTTGATCTCGCCCGCGTACTGGCTGCCCGCGATGATGACCATCTTGCGCTTGAACGAAACCAGGATCGCCGCCTCGGAATGGACGCCGTCCAGTTCGGGAATGCACTTATAGCCCGGCGCCGCCACGATCGTGAAGCCCGGGACAAAGCTCGAAAGCTCCTCCGCCGTCGGGCGGATCAGCAGCTGGTGGATGAACAGGTTCTGGCTCGCCAGCTCGTTGATTACGCGCACGTTTAACCGGTAGTCCGGGTCCGCGCCCGCAAAGCCGTCAAACACAAACAGGTCGCGGTTTTGCAGGTAGGCGGTCATCCCTTTATAGATGTGCTCGAATTTCGCTTCGCTGATCGGGACGTTGACCTTGCCCCAATCGATGTCGTTGTGGAACTCAGCCTCATCCACAATGAACCGATCTTTCGGGCTGCGACCGGTGTATTTGCCGGTCATTACGCACAGCGCGCCGGTATCGCTCAGAATGCCTTCGCCGCGCTCGAGCGCCTTTTCGGTCAACTGTGCCGGGGCCAGCTGATAATAAACATTTGTCGGGTTGATAATGCCCAGGGACTCCAGATACTTCTTGTCCATGATGAACCCTCCCTAGTTATCTTCCGGTTCTTTGCGAACACGGGGCGCAAACGCCAACGTTTCCTAGACTAGATTATTCCATAATCCCGAGCCGTTTCCTAGCTTATCCGTGTTAATTATTGTTAAGACTTTGACAATTTCTTCTCATAAAAAAGAAATCATGCAAATCAGCTTTGTTTATGTCGGAAAATCGGCATAATAGGACGCTTTATGAAATTTCAGTGCAGTGGAATGCCAAATTTGCGCCACGATCAGTCCGCCTCGCGCGTGGCGCACACGCCGCGCAACTTGACCAGCGCGCGCGCCACCGCGTCGCGGCTGTTGCCCCAAGGCGCGGCTTGGTTTTTGTAGTCGAACTTCTGGGTGAACCACGCAAGGTCGCGCTCCACTTGCTCAAATCCCGCGAGCGTCACCTCGTTAAGCGCCGCCTGGAACTTGGCGTCGCCTAAGTTGGCCAGCAGGTCATAGTGCTTGAGGCACACGCCCTTCGATTCGGCAAACGCCTGACGGAACGCTGCTTCATGCGCCCACAGGTAGGCAAGCGTCTGCCCGTAGCGCGCCATCGTCTGGTTCAGCCGCTCGCACAAAATGCAGCTGTCTGACAGCGGCGGCATGGCCCGCTTGCCCAGCAGCCGGCGCGGCGCGGCCCCGCGCGCCTGCACCTGCGCAATGACCGCCTTCAAGTAGGTGTCCGCCATCAGCGCAACCCCCAGCCGGTTGCCCGCATCGTACAACATTAAAAAATGCTGCGCACAAAAGCCCTTCTCGTTGACCGCAATGCGCATCAGCGGCTCCATCACAGACCCGCCTAAAAAACTTTCGACACACCCGCGCTCCACCTGCTGCGCAAGCGCGCACAGCGGACATTCACTGGCCGTTTCCCGGTACACCGCCCAGACCGGCGCCGTGTCCATATGCTCAGCCATCCCCCTCACCTCACCCTGCTATCATACCACACCCGCCATCCGGGAACAAGCGCGGGGAAGAGGGGATATTTATCCACAACGCAAAGGCGCGCCCCTGTGCGTTGTCTTGCACAGGGGCGCGCCGACATTGTGGATAAATGACTGCGGTTACAGCACCTCGAACAGCTCAAACGTCGAGCCGTTGGGGCCCGCGACCATGGCCGTGCGGATGGCGCCGTAGGGCGCGACCGCCATCTCAACCGGGGCAGCGACGGTGGCAAAGCCCGCATCGGAAGCGGTCTTCAGCACGTCGTCCAGGCCTTCCACCAGGAAGCAGGTGGCGAATAGCCCGGCGTTTGCCGGAACCGACGCGCCCGCCTCCGTCATCGACTTGCCCTCGGCGTCAAAGTCCAGCACTTCGATGACCGGGGTAGCGCCCGCGCCCATGTACATGGCGATGCGGGTATTGTACTCGGTGCCGGCGACGCCGACGATCGGATCGACCAAGCCCTTTTCCATCTCCATGTCAAACGCCTTCGGGCAGCCCAGCACGCCCTCGTAGAACGCGTCGGCCTCGGCCATGTCGCCGACCACCAGCACCACGTCCGGGAAGTTGCGGAACATCCCCTCAAAGGCCGGCGTCTTCTCGGTCTTGTTGATGATGGCGAGCGGGACGCCGTTGGGGTCGCTCGTGACCGCCTCAAATACGGTCGCGCCGCTCCAGGTCGTCGTGTATTGGTACGGCTCGCACAGGAAGGTTGCGCCGTTTGCGACCATGTCGTCGCGCACTTTCTGGATGTCCGCGCAGCGGAACGACACGTCGTAATAGCCCAGATCCCAGCTGTTGTAGCCCTCGCGCGAGGTCTTCTCGGGCGTCTTTTCAAACTTGATCAGCTGCAAAAGCGTGGTCTGAACCGGGTTTTTCATCATGACATACTGGGCGGCGCAGTCCATGCCGTACAGCGCCTTGCAGGCTTCTTGGCTCAGCTCGCCGCGCGCGGCCTCGGTGAGCTCCATCGTATCCGTATAGAAGGCGACGCTTTTTTCCAGATCAAATACGCTGACCGATATGCGGCTGATGCCCTCCACCTTGGGAGCGGGTGCGGGCGCGTCCTGCGCAAACGCAACCGTCGGGCAGGCAAGGGAAAGCAGCAGCGCCACGCAGAGCATAATCGTGAGCAATCGATTCATGAGAAACCCCTCCTTGATAATAATTTATCTATTTCAGATGATACGCCCTAAACATACTTTAGTGTCAAGGGAAAATCGCAGAAAAAGCGGCGAATTGGCGGATCGTTTGCCCGCCTGCCCGAACCGCTAGCCTTCCGATTTCAAGGGGTTCGAGCGGAGGGACGCAGATAGACGAGCGGACTTTCTCCCCCCATGCGCCGCCCGCGACCCATGCGGCAGCCTGTGGACATTGTGGATAAAAACGCGCGCCTGTGCAAAAACATGCACAGGCGCGCGAAATCAAATGATAAGGAGATTCGGAAAGGCGCGATCAGGCGCATCTGAAATTTAGATAAAACAAGCGGGCCGCTGTGCATTGTTTTGCACGGCGGCCCGCTTGCGCTTGGGATAAATTACTTCGCGAAGGCGGTGACCAGCGCGGTCGTGATGACCTGGCTGTCTACCGTTGCGCCGGAGACGACGTCAACGGCGACGGACTGCTTGGTCAGGATGTCATTTACCAGACCCGCGAGTTGCTCGTCGGTGATGATCATCTCGCTGCGGTTGTTGGTCACATCGATCGCGGTGAGCTTGCCGCCCGCAACCGTGATGCTCACTTCGATGTCCGCATGCAGGCCCGGAACCGTCGCGGTGTACACGCCGTCCGCCGCGCCATCCCACGGATTGCCCGTGGTTTCCGCGCTGACTTCCTTGATTTCGGACACGCCGCCCATGACGGTCTGCGCGGCCGCGCGGCCGGAGAGCATGGCCTCGGACAGGAAGCAGCCGTTCTGGTAGAGGTTGGCAATGTAGCTGCCCAGTTCGCCCGCCTCATAGAGGTTGGGGATGGCGTTGCCGTCCCAGTCGAGCACGCGGCCCGCGGTGTCGCGCTTTGCGCCGCCGGTGGTGGCGACCAGGGTGGGCGTGATTTCAACGGCGTAGAACGGGCCGTTTTCGATCTTCGCCATCTTATCGGCCTCACGGCCATAGTCGGCGTCGGTTCCCGCATCCACCATGCCGTTGAAGCGGTCGATGGTCGCGGTGATCGTCTCGGGCGCATAGCCCATCTTGCCGGCCAATTCCTCGATGGTGTCGGCCTTCAGGATCCAGCCCTTGTCGATTTCCGTCTGGTTGTCCTTGCTCCAGACGTAGCCTTCGGTCGTGATCGGCCAGGACAGCCACATGGTCGCGATGCTGCCCGCCGCGCGGGTCGCCTCGTCAAAGATCACGTAGACCGGGAGCGATTTGTAGTGCGGAAGATCGACGTACTTGCCGTTCTCCATGTATTTCATGTGCTGACGATGGTAGGAGCCGCTCTCGTTGTAGAAGCGCTCGCCGACCGAGTTGACTTCGAGCCAGGAGTTGCCCGGCATGGTCATTGCGCGCATGAAGGTGGACTCGTAATCGGGGGTCTTGATGCCCAGCCAGTAGCCGCCGGACTGCGTCGCGTTGTCCATGTGCCACATCTGCGCACCGGCCTCCATCAGCATCTTCACGCCGTCGCCGGTGTTGCCCGGGGTGCCGGCGGTGTAGACGCGATCCAGACCGTTGAAGTCCTTCTGCATCTCAAGGTTGTTCTCAAAGCCGCCGCACGCCATCAAAACGCCCTTGTCGGCCTTGATTGCGAGGGTGGTGCCGTCCGCCTGCGTCGCGATGACGCCGGTGACCTTGCCGGTCTCGGGATCCTGCACAAGCGAGGTGGCCGGCGTCGCGTACATGACTTCGACGCCGCGGCTCTCGGTCGCCTTGGCAAAGCAGCGCCACACGCCGCCGTTTTCGAACGAGCCGGAGTTCTTGGCGCGCAGGTGAGCGGAAGCGCCGTTGAACTTGGAGCCTTCGAAGGAGTCGAACTCAAGCACCATCGAGCCCCACTTGAGCTCGCCGCCGCCGACGTAGCCAACTTCATAGTCTACGCTGCTTGCGACGCTCGCGACCCAGTCCAGCTGCGTGCCGAAGCCCTTGGCCAGCCAGTCGAGGTAATCCTCGGGGATCGCGTTGGGCTCGTTGCAGGAGCGCAGATAGCTCTTAAAGGTCTCTACGTCCGCCATGTCGGGAACCAGGAAGGTCTGGCCGGAGGCGATGGAGTTGCCGCCCGCCAGTTCCTTGGGCATTTTTTCGAGCACAAGGATGCTCGCGTCAGGGTTGATGTCGTGCGCTTCAACCGCCGCCGCCGCGCCCGCCAGGCCGAACCCGACGATCAGGAAGTCCACTTCTTTGTCCCACGTCCCGATGGAAGCATCGGTCTTGACCCAGCTCGACGCGCTCGCCGATACGGTCATGGACAGTGCCAGTACCACAACCAACAGAATAGACCAAAATCTCTTCATACCAGACCCTCCTCTATATGCCGTGTGTGTTAAACACATCACAAAGCTTGACACCACTATAACGCCTAAAGCATGTTTAGAGTCAAGACCAGATGAAAATTTTGTTGACCAGGTTCTGCGGGCAAGTTTTTGTGGTTACATCCTTGTATTGAGAGAAGTAAAATGCTATACTTAACTGTATATAAAAACTGGTAGATTGTGCGAATGGAGGAGGGTCATGGCGGCTCAAATGGGGCGCCGCGCAGGCAGGATCGCTTGTGTGCTGGTGGCAATCTTCATCGCGGGGTACACGCTGGGCGCGTGGGCGCTGATTTGGCCGGATGCGCCGGGCGATGTCGTGCAAAAAAAGAGCGGCATGCGCGTGGACGCGAGCCACGCATCGGACGGATATGTGATGGTCAAGTACAAAGAGAGTGAAAAGGCGCTGAAATTGCGCATCACCAAGGGCGAGGACACCTACACCTACGATTTAAACGGCGAGGGTCGCTACGAGGTCATTCCGCTGCAACTGGGCAGCGGCAAATACAAGGCGACGCTCTATCGGCAGGTGAGCGGCAGCAAATACGCGCAGGCGGCGCAGGTCAGTTTCAAGGCGAACCTAGACCGCGAGGAGGCGCCGTTTCTGTGTCCCAACCAATACGTATGGTATGAAGCGGACAGCCCGATGGTTGAAATGGCGCGGCAGTTGTGCGCGGGGCTTCAGAGCGACCGGGAGAAGGTGGACGCGGTGATCGCGTACCTCAAAAGCAACTTCAGCTACAACTACGTGCGGGCGCTGACGGTTCAGAGCGGGTATCTGCCGGATCTGGACGCGGCGTTTGAGGAGAAGATGGGCATTTGCTTTGACATTGCGGGGATCACCGCCGCGATGTTGCGCACGCAGGGCATTCCTGTCAAGGTGGTCATCGGCTACGCGGACAGGGCGTACCACGCGTGGAACATGATTTACGTGGACGGGGCATATGAACTGGCGGATGTGACGAGCGCGCTCACGATGAGCACGGCGGGCACCTATACGACGGAGCGGGTGTATTGACGGGATGGAGGAAGATGAAATGCGTAAATCTGCGGGCCGCGAGATTGCGCCGGAGGAGATCAGCGTATTTTGCGAGCAGATCGCGCTGATGCTGGGCGCGGGCATGGCGCTGTACGACGGCGTCGAGGCGCTTGCCGACAACTACCACGACGCGCGGGAGTACCCCATGTATCGCGCGATCAGCGAGCACGTCATTGAGACGGGTTCGCTGTATGAGGCGATCAAGCAGACGGGCAGGTTTCCGCGCTACATGGTCGAGATGACGCACGTCGGGGAGCGGACGGGCAAGCTGGAGCAGGTGATGCAGGGGCTTGCGACGTACTACACGGCGGAGAGCCGCGTCAAAAAATCGGTCTCCAGCGCGGTGGCCTACCCGATTGTGCTGGGGCTGATGCTCACGTGCGTGATCGCGCTGTTGCTGGTGCGGGTGCTGCCGATATTCGACCAGGTGCTGGGGGGAATGGGCGCGAACGTGGGCGGGGCGTCGGGAATGCTGATGTCCTTTGGGATGAACGTGGGCAAGGGCGTGATGATCGCGGTGCTCTTATTGATTGTCGCGGTGCTGACCGCGGTGATCGGGCTCAAGACGCGCTATCGCAGAGGGGTCATGCGCATGGTGCGCAAGCTGTGCCCGCCGATTGACCGGCTTGCGCGGCGCATGTCTGCGTCCAGGGTCGCGCAGGTGATGTCGATGATGCTGGGCAGCGGCTTCCCGATGGAGGAGGCGTTGCAGGTGATTCCGACGATTCTGACCGACGAGGACGCGCGGGATCGGCTGATTCAGGTGGAAGACGCGATGAACAAGGGCGTTTCGTTTCCGGATGCGCTGGATCAGACCGGGCTGTTTGACAAGCTGCATAGCCGGATGATCCACATGGGCTATGTCGCGGGGCAGACCGATCAAGTGATGGCGAAGATTGCGAAGATCTACGAGGAGGATGTGGACGACGGGATCAGCGGGCTGATTTCGGTGATTGAGCCGTCGCTTGTCGCGGTGCTGTCTGTCGTGATCGGGTCGATCCTGCTGTCGGTGATGTTGCCGATGGCCGGCGTGATCTCCTCGATGATGTAGCGGAAAGGTCGCCTCCCGGTTCTCCTTGCCTTGCGGCCCAAACGCTTCCCACTGTTTGCTGAAAGGAGGGTTCCCTGTGCGGTTTTTAAAATCTTGGCGCGCGCTGTTGGCGTCGGTTGTGGTGTTTATGTTGCTGCTGACGGGGATCAACCTTTTGCTGGGCAGCGTGGACAGCGCGTCGCAGCAGCAGCAGGCGGAGATGGTGAAGCGTGCGGTCAAGCGCGCGGCGCTCACCTGTTTTGCGCTGGAGGGGCGCTATCCGCAGACGCTTGACTATCTTGCGGAGCACTATGGGCTGCGGTATAACGCGAACAAGTACATCGTGCGGTACGACGCGTTTGCCTCGAACGTGATGCCGGACATTTCGGTATTGGAGATCGGGGGTGGCGGAAATGATGAAGCGTAGGGCGCGCGGATTTGGGTGGATGTCGGGCGCGATGATGTTTGTGCTGCTGGGGTTGTTTGCGCTGCTGTCGACGATGCTGATATTGGTGGGCGCGCAGGCGTATCAGCGGGTGGTGCTGCGTTCGCAGGCGCACGCCCAGGAACAGATATTGGTCGGTTATGTGATGAACAAGGCGCGCGTCGGCGAACACGCGGGCGGGCTTCGCATCGAGGACGCGCAGGGCGTTCAGGCGCTGGTGGTCTCCCAGCGCATCGATGAAGCAATGTATGAGACGTGGATCTACTGCCGGGACGGGCAATTGTATGAGCAATTCAAGGCCGAAGAGGACGCGTTTGACCCGGAATACGGGGAAGCGCTGTGCGCGGCGGCATCCTTTACGCCAAAACAGACCGGCGCGCGCCAATACCTGTTTGAGATGACCGCACAGGATGGCGCAAAATACGAGGCCCATTATACGCGCAGGGCCGCATGAAGGGGGCGCAAACGGTGAAGCGAGTGACGCGCAGCAATTCGCTGCTGATGGAGATTATGCTGGTCGTATGCTTCTTTCTGCTGTCTGTCACCGTGATTTTGAACCTGTTCATGGCGGTCAACGAAAAAAGCACGGCGGCGGATCACCTCACGCGGGCGGTCACGCTGGCCGAGAACCTCGCGGAACAGCTGCGCGGCAGCGACGATGCGGAAGCTTTTCTGAAAAAAGAACAGTATTCGGTCGGTTCCGAGGGGTTTTCGTTTAAAACAGACCAAGGTCTTACGATTAGGGCGGTGCTTTTGGATGAATACAAGGGCGCGGGCACATTGCACCGCGCGAAAATATCGGTCTGGCACGACGACGAGCAGGTTTATCAACTGCCGACGGCGTGGTACAGCCCGGATGAGGAGGCGCCGTAATGCGTGATGGGGGCGGGGAATACCGAATTGGGCCGGGCGCGGCGTCGCTGATCCTCATTACGGTGGTGCTTTCGATGAGCGTGATGGGGATGCTGGCGCTGTTTAGCGCGCGGGCGGATCTGGCGCTTTCGCAGCGCGGGGCCGAGATGACGTCGGGGCTATATGTGGCGGAGGCGCGGATAGAGGAGCGGCTGTCGGAACTGGACGCGCTGTGCAAGAAAAATGCGGACGCGGGCGCGGCGTACCTAGAGGCGGTCAGGGCGGGGCTTCCGAGCGACTGCAAGATGGAAAGAGACCGCATTAGCTTTTCAGAGGACGCGGGCGCGTCGCGGCGGCTGATGGTGGAAATTCAGCTGAGCGACCCGGCAAAGGGCGGGTCGCGCTACACGCAGACGCGCGCGCTCATCGATCAGGCGCCATGGTCGGATACGACATTTGAACGCGAGGTATGGTAGATGAATGCAATGGAACTGGACGTGATTCTGGAAAAGACGCTTGCGTTGGGCGGATCGGACGTGTTCATCATCCCGGGCTCGCCGATTGTCGCCAAGGTGAACGGCCAGTTGATCAAGATCACGCAGGAGCGGGTGCTGCCGCCGGACACCGAGCGGCTGATTCGCCAGACCTATGAGCAGGCGTTGGGGCGCGACATCGAAAATCTCTTGGAGAACGGCGACGACGATTTCTCCTTTTCGCTCAAGCGCAAGGGCCGGTTCCGCTGCAACGCCTATCGGCAGCGCGGCTCGCTGGCGGCGATATTGCGCGTGGTGACCTTTGGGCTTCCCAACCCGGAGAAGCTGTTCATTCCGGAGGTGGTGATGAACCTTGCGAGCTACCGCAGCGGGATGATTCTGGTGACCGGCTCCGCGGGAAGCGGAAAGACCACGACGCTTGCGTGCCTGGTGGATCGGATCAACACGACGCGGATGGGGCACATCATCACGATTGAGGACCCGATCGAATACCTGCACCCGCACGCCATGAGCATGGTCAGCCAGCGGGAGATTCACACCGACGCAAGCTCGTTTGAAAGCGCGCTGCGCGCCTCGCTCAGGCAGGCGCCGGACGTCATCATGCTGGGCGAGATGCGCGATTCCGAGACCATTCAGACGGCGATCACGGCGGGGGAGACGGGGCATTTGATCCTGTCGTCTTTGCATACGGTGGGCGCGGCGACCACGGTGGACCGCATCATCGACGCGTTCCCGGCCAACCAGCAGCCGCAGGTGCGGGTGCAGCTGTCGATGGTGCTGCGCGCGGTGGTTTCCCAGCACCTGCTCCCGACGCTTGACGGGGGGCTTCGGCCGGCGTTTGAGGTGATGACGGTCAACAGCGCGATCCAATCCATGATTCGCGACGGGAAGACGCACCAGATGGACAACGTGATCTACGGCGGATCGACCCAGGGCATGATGGCGATGGACACCGAGCTTGCGCGACTGTACCGCGAGAAGGTCATTTCGCGCGAGACCGCGCTGACCTACGCCAGCAATCCCGAGACGCTTGCGCGCAAATTATAGAGAATAAACAGGGAAGGCTGATAAGAAAATGAACGAGAATATCCATATCGAATTGCTGGGCGAGTTCATCATCGTGACGGGCGACCGACGGATTGACGGCGCCATCAGCAAATCCAAGAAGGGCGTCGCGCTGGTCAAGTACCTGCTGATGAACCACGGCGAACGCGTGTCCAACATGCACTTGCTGGAGGCGCTGTGGCCGGAGGACCAGTTCAGCAACCCTGAAAACGCGCTCAAGACGCTGGTCAGCCGACTGCGCACGCTGCTCAATCAGGCGGCGGACGGGCTGGGCGGCGCGATTGTCGCCGACCGGGGCGGCTATCGGTGGGAGAGCCCGGACACGGTGACGATCGACCTGTATCAATTGGAGGACGCGCTGGCGGAGTCGGCCAAGCTGCGCAGCGCCGGGCGCGAAAAGGAGATCGGCGACGTCAGCGAGCTGATCCTAAAGATCTATAAGGGCGATTTGTTTGACGGGAGCGACCAGTACCCGTGGGCGCTGCCGCGCGCGGTTAACCTGCATAATCAATACCTCGAGTCGATATATAGTTATATCGGACTGCTCAAGAAAAAAGAGGAGTACGAAAACATTGCGCGCGTGTGCCGAACCGCGCTTGAGATGGACGCCTTTGACGACCAATTGCACATCGAGCTCATGAACGCGCTGACCAAATCGGGGCGCAGCAACGAGGCGTTGCTCCAGTATAAACACGTCACAAACCTGCACTACCGCTACCTTGGCGTGCAGCCGCCCGAGGCCATCCAGGAGTTCTACAAGCAGATCATGCAGGCGGGCAAGACGCTGGAATTTAGCCTCGACTCGATCCGCGGCGAATTGCGCGAGCATGGCGAGGTGTCGGGTGCGTTCGTGTGCGAATACGCGGTCTTTAAGGAGATATTTAACCTGCAGATGCGCAACCTCGAGCGGCTGGGCTCGACGATGTTCTTGGGGCTTGTGATGATCGGCGGGCTGGATGGCCGCCCGCTTGAGCCGCTCAAGCAAAACGACATCATGCAGGGTCTGCTCGAGATCCTGCGCAAAAACCTGCGCAAGGGCGACACGATCACCCAGTTCAGCCCCACGCTGTTTGCGCTGCTCCTGCCCACCGTCAGCTACCAGACCGGCAACATGGTCATGGAGCGCGTCAAGCGGTTTTTCTACCGGAAATACCCCAATTCCAACGTGCTGTTCAACTCAAGGGTCGGCCCGCTCTCTAGCGACGGCCGCTACGACAAGGAATAGCCGCCTCCCAGACGCCGCACGGCCGTGACAACAGCAAAACGGACTAATGTCTGTTTTGCTGAACGCGATATGTGGCGGAAAAGTGGATCGCGCGCGCAACATGTTGTAATTCGCCAAGGCGCGCGCGTTTCGCAAGGCAAAAAGTTACATGAAGGAAATTCGGTCGGTTTTAAGCACGCGCCCGGTATGACGGAAAAAACGCGGGAAAGCCCCCGAATGGCGCAAAAAGGCAGGTAAGCACTGTAAACCACGCGGCGCGCGCGCCGGAAAAATCGGATAAAAAAACGCCCGGAGCGAAAATAACTGGAAACAAGCGGGATATGTAACCCCCTGTGTAACTCGTCTAGGGTATGATAGAGCCATAAGATGGTAAAGGCCTCGACCGGAAGGCCCTTGACGATAGAGGAGGGTGCGAGATGAAGCGGGTTAAGATGATTATCGCGGTATGGATGCTGGCGGCTCTGATGATTGGCGGCGTGGCATTGGCGGAAGATAAAGAAATCAATCGAGTGGGGCAGACGGAGGACCGGGCGCGATTCGCGGGCTCGGTCGAGATCCGGATGGTGGACGAAGGTGAACTGGCCTACGGAAAGCCGGTGACGCTCAGGGCGATCATCACGGGCGCGGGCGATGGCCCCTACGCGCTCCAGTGGCAGATGAAAAAGCGCGGCGGCAAGTGGAAAAACATCGCGGGCGAGACGCGCGAGACGCTGACGTTCCGGGTGACCGAGGAAAACGCGAAGGCGCAATGGCGCGTGGTGGTGCAGGATGCGTAAGATGAAGATGAAAGCAAGGAGCGCCGGACAAAATTGCGCGGCGAGTCCTTTCGATAGAGATGATAGTAGAAGAAGCGCAACGGAAAATGGCAAGGAGGAATGGAACATGAAGGCGAATATGAAGCGGACACTGTCCATTGCGATGGTGGTTATCCTCGTATTGGGTATGACGAGCACGGCATTGGCGGGACGCATCTACTCCAAGCCGTTTAAGCTTCCCAAGATCAAGAACCCGGCGCGCAGCGCGGCGATCACCGAGATCGTCCAAGAGGGCGAGTCGGGCGGCGGAACCCAGTTCGTTGCGGCCGAGAAGGAGAAGGTTGGCATTGCCAATCCCCAGAGCGCCAAGCTGAACGTGCGCAAGAAGGCCTCGAAAAAAGCGAAACTGGTCTGTACCATCAAAAAGGGCAAGACATTCACCGTGCTGGGCGAAGAAGGCAAGTGGACCAAGATCAAGTACGGCAAGAAGACCGGATTCGTGCAGAGCAAATACGTAAAGTACGAGCAGGCGAGCGCGCTTGCCGCCAAGGGCATCGAGGAGACAATTGACCCGAACGCGCCGGTTGTGCCGGTTGAGCCCGAAGCGACGGTAGACCCGAACGCGCCGGTTATGCCCGAAGCGACGATTGACCCGAATGCGCCGGTTGTGCCCGAAGCGACGATTGACCCGAACGCGCCGGTTGTGCCCGAAGCGACGATTGACCCGAACGCGCCGATTGTGCCCGAAGCGACGATTGACCCGAACGCGCCGGTTGTGCCGGAAGCGACGATTGACCCGAACGCGCCGGTTGTGCCCGAAGCGACGATTGATCCGAACGCGCC
>JAVXNW010000068.1:0-14039 GCA_036645575.1 Clostridia bacterium
CATGGGTAGACCATAACACGGACTATCCCGACGCTACCCGCACGTTTGCGGTAATCACCACGGGCGAGCAGGACAAAATTGAACTGCCGAGCTATGAAGAATCCGGCGGGCTGCGAGACATCAGCACACACGTCAATCAGCAATAAGGACATAGCGGGTGGGCGCGCTGCCTGCCCGTTTTCAAAAGGAAGGGCGCGACATATGATGAGCAAGGCCGCGAGACGGCGGGAGGATATGCCACGACTCGCCCCCAACTCCGGCGGCAACGTCTGGCCAAAGCAGCGCTGTCCCGCCTTTACAGCGCGTGGCGGCGCGGCGGAGAACACCTGCTGGTACTGCGTTTATGCCGATTGGATAGCCACAATCGCTTCCCGGAATAACCAAATCTTTGGTTGACGAAAGGGGCAAATGCCCCTATAATATCGGTAAAGGCTTTGAAGGGGAAGATTAAGCGCTTTGCCTAGACAGAGAGGGCGGTCATCGGCTGAAAGCCGCCTCAAAAGCAATGGCGTCCAAGTGCGCCCCCGAGCCGCGTCCCGAACGCCTCGCCCGATTGGGTCAAGGCCGGTAGGCGACGCCGGGTCAGCCCGTTATTGCCGCATAAGCGAGGGGTGTTTTGCGCCCTTAAGCAGAGTGGAACCGCGCTATGAGCGCCTCTGAAAATGAGGTGCTCTGTTTTTATTTTTATCTTGCAGGAGGCGTTCATGTTCAAACACTGGCGCAAAGACATCGATGCGGTGCTCTCGCGCGATCCGGCGGCGCGCTCGGCGCTCGAAGTGGTGCTGTGCTACCCCAGCTTTCGCGCGATCCAGCGGCACCGGCGCGCGCACTGGCTATGGACGCACAACTGGAAATTGCTCGCGCGCCTCATCTCGCAGCGCACGCGCAAGCTGACGGGGATCGAGATCCATCCGGGCGCGGTGATCGGCGACGGGCTGTTCATCGACCACGGCATGGGCGTGGTGATCGGCGAGACGACCGAGATCGGGCGCAACGTGACGCTGTACCAAGGCGTGACGCTGGGCGGAACCGGGAAGGACGTGGGCAAGCGCCACCCGACGCTCGGGGACAACGTGGTGGTCGGCGCGGGCGCGCGGGTGCTGGGTCCGTTCAAGGTGGGCGACGGCGTCAAGATCGGCGCGAGCGCGGTCGTGCTCAAGGCGGTCCCCGACCATGCGACCGTGGTCGGAAACCCGGGTCGCATCGTCCGCCAGTCAGGCGTCAAGCCGGAGATTGACCTCGACCAGATTCACCTGCCCGACCCGGTCAAGGAGCGGCTGGAGACGCTCACGCGCTGCGTCGAGCAGCTTCAAAAATGTCACGAGCAAGCAAGCGCCGAGGCCTGCGCCACGTGCGAATGCCAAACGCAGAGCGAATGTCCGCGAACGCATAAGGAGGAGAATTTCCGTGAAGATCTATAATACGATGACCCGCCGCAAGGAAGAACTGGTGCCGGTGTACCCGGGCGAAGTGCGCATCTACGCGTGCGGCCCGACCGTGTACAACTATTTCCACGTCGGAAACGCGCGCCCCTTCATCATCTTTGATACGCTCAGGCGCTACCTGATTCACCGCGGCTACAAAGTCACCTTTGTTCAGAACTTTACCGACATCGACGACAAGCTCATCAACCGCGCCAGGGAAGAAAACACCACCGTTCAGGAGCTGGCCGACCGCTACATCAAGGAGTACTTCATCGACGCCCAAGGCCTTGGCGTCATGAAGGCGGACGTCCACCCGCGCGCGACCGAGCACGTCGGCGAGATCATCAAGCTGATTAAAAAGCTCGAATTAAACGGGCACGCCTACGCGGTCAACGGCGACGTCTACTTTGACACCGCGTCCGATTCGGATTACGGCAAATTGTCCGGGCAGAACCTCGAAGACCGCGAGGCGGGCGCGCGCATCGAGGTGGACGACGTCAAAAAAAGCCCGATGGATTTTGCGCTGTGGAAGGCGCAAAAGCCGGGCGAACCCGCGTGGAAGAGCCCGTGGGGCATGGGCAGGCCGGGCTGGCACATCGAGTGCAGCGCCATGTCGATGAAGTATCTGGGCGAGACGTTCGACATCCACTGCGGCGGCGTGGATTTGATCTTCCCGCACCACGAAAACGAGATCGCGCAGAGCGAGTGCGCGACCGGGCACCCATTTGCCAAGTATTGGATGCACAACGGGCACATCAACGTCGACAACCGCAAGATGTCTAAATCGCTGGGCAACTTCTTTACCGTGCGCGACATCGCCAAGGAGTTTGACCTGGAAGCGGTGCGCATGTTCATGCTGTCGGCGCAGTACCGCAGCCCCATCAACTTCTCGCGCGACATGATCGAGCAGGCGTCCACGTCGCTTGCGCGGCTGTACACCGCGCGAAACAACGCGCTGTTTTTGCTGGATCACGCGAGCGAGCGCGCGCTAAACGAGGCGGAAATCGCGTTTTGCGCGCGCGCGGACAAGGCGCTTGCCGATTACGACGCGGCGATGGACGACGACCTCAACACCGCCGACGCGCTGGGCGTGATCTTTGACTACGCGCGCGACATGAACTCGACCATTTCGGACGCAAACGCCCCCTGCAAGGCGGCGCTCGAAAAGGGCATCTCGACGCTTTTGACGATGACGGGCGTGCTGGGTCTTCTCTCAAAGGAGGAAGACGCCACGCCCGAGGATGTGAAAAAGTTGGTCGAGGCGCGCGTAAACGCCAAGAAGGCCAAGGACTTCGCGCTGGCCGACAGCCTGCGCAAGGAGGCGCTCGTTCTGGGCTACGTGATCGAGGATACCCCCAAGGGTCCCAAGGTGCGCAAGGCATAAGCCGCGCGGCGCGCCCGCTAGGCATAGGGTGCGTAGGATAAGCCGCGCGGCGCGCGGCGAAAACAAGACAGGAGGTTTTGGCATGATTTACGGCAGCGAGGAAATCGAGTTGGCGGCGGCGCTCGAGGCGGCGCGGCGGGTCTGCGCGGCGGCGCGCACCGCGCCCAAGGCGCGCGGAATCGACCAGATTCACACGATGATCCTGACGGGCGAGGACAAAAACCGCTTGGCCGATACGCTTAGGCTAATGGGCGAGGACGGCGGACCCGACTTTTACCTGCGCGACGCGGGCAATCTGCTTTGCGCGCAGGCGGTGGCGCTGATCGGCGTGAGCGAGGGGCAGCGCGGGTTAAACGAGATGTGCGGGTACTGTCACTTTGAGAACTGCGCGGCGTGCCGCGCGGCGGGCGCGACGTGCGTATACGACGCGATGGATCTGGGCATCGCGGTGGGATCGGCGGTGTCGGTCGCCGCGGACGCGCGGGTGGACAGCCGCGTGATGTTCTCGGTCGGCAAGGCCGCGCTGGCGCTTGACCTGTTTGCCGGCAAGGCGACAATGGTCATGGGCATCCCCCTATCGGTGAGCGGCAAGAGCCCGTTTTTTGACCGAAAGAAAAAATAGACGCTATTATTGGCAACTTTTTTGAGGCCAACGCGTCCAAAGGGGCATAAGATGGGAGGGATTTGCCATGAAGCTTGCCCAAGCGCTTCAATTGCGCGCGGATACCCAAAAGCGCATCGATCAACTGCGGGAGCGTCTCCAAAACAACGCGACCGTGCAGGAGGGTGAACTGCCCGCCGAAGACCCCAAAGCGTTATTTGCTCAGCTCGACCAGTGCATTGCGGAGCTTGAGGAATGGATTAAGCGCATCAACAAGACCAACATCCACACCTTGATCGAAGACGCGACACTCACCGATATGATCGCCCGGCGCGACTGCCTGACGCTTAAGATCAAGGCATACCGCGAATTCACCGAGTCGGCCAGCCAGATCGCCTCGCGCGCGGCGCGCACCGAGATCAAGATTCTGGCGACGCTCCCGGTCAAGGAAATCCAAAGCGAGGTGGACGCGCTCGCCCGCGCGCTGCGCGATACGGATATGCGCATTCAACAGGCGAACTGGGAAACCGATCTATTGTAAGCCCTAGGGGGCAGCGTTTTTTTGATTTTCGGACAGACGGTAGCGGTTCGGGGCGGGCGTGATCTCGGCGACGGAGAACGCATGTCGCATCGTGGAAATGTGCCTAGGAGACAGCACCGGGTTCGATTCCCGATCTTTCATTTTTAGTCTCAGCATATCGCATACGCGCAAAATGAAGTCACCTTTCAACACGCATCACCAAGCGCCGACCAACCGCGAGGGCGGGTGAGGGGAATGTCCGAAAAAAAGCGCTCCGGCTGCCTCGCGGCCGGGGCGCTTTGTCTTGCGCGGAAAAATCTGTCCTGCGCCTTGGTGGCCTCGCGGCCGGGGCGCTTTGTCTTTCGCGTCCGGTATCTTAAAAACCGCACGGCGCAAAAGGGCGGCCTCGCGGCCGACTTTTTCACTGACCCTTGTGCTCTGAGCCCAAGAAGTAGGTCGAATCGCCGTAGATCATCCGAAGCAGGTTGTCGCGCACGGTGCGGGGGAACAGCCTGCCGACGGCGGCTTCGCCAAGGTCCACCCACTCGCTGTACAGCTGGTACGCGTCGCGCTCGGTCGGCTTTTTGTTCTCGGCATTGGTCAGCGCGCACAGAAAGAAAAAATAGACCTTGTGATCGGGCACGCCGTCCCGACGCTGGGTCACCTGCTCGTAGACGCCCGCCATGCGCTGGGGCATGACGCTGACGCCGGTCTCCTCGAGCAGCTCGCGGCGGATGGCCTCCTCGAGCGTCTCGCCCACCTTCTGCCCGCCGCCGGGCAGCGCATAGTACGCGCCGTAGCGCGAGCGGCAGCGGTTGAGCAGGATCTTTCCATCCTTGATGACAAGGGCCTTGGCCGAATTGCGAATCGCCATACGCTTAAGCCTCCTCGCCGGATATACGGCTCATATTATACGCCCTCCCGAAAGATTTGGCAAGTATGCCGCACCTGTTTCTATTTTTCGCGGGAAGATTTGTTAATTACATTTAATTTGTTGAAAAAATCGTGCGTATCGATTGCAAGTTGCGCGCCGTTGCACTACAATAGATGGAGAACAATTGTGTATCAGAGAAGCGCTTACCCGCTTTTTCATCACGCACGATTTGGGGAGGGTTAATATGGCTGTACCTGTCATTATGCCCCGTCAGGGCAACACGGTTGAGAGTTGCATTGTGACCAAGTGGAACAAGAAGCCCGGAGACGCCGTCGGCATCGGCGATATCCTGTTTTCCTATGAGACCGACAAAGCTGCATTCGAGGAAGATTCCAAAGTCGAAGGCACGATGTTGGCCGTTTTCTTTGAAGAAGGCGACGACGTACCCTGTCTTGTCAACATGTGCGCAATTGGCGCGCCCGGCGAGTCCTTTGCCGAGTTTGATCCCCGTGGCGGCGCGCCGGTTTCTTCCGCCGCGCCCGAAGCCGTTTCTGCCGCCGCGCAAGCGCCGGTAGAAGTCGAGGCCGAAATCGCGCAGACGCCCGCCTTGGTGGGCGACCTTAAAATCTCGCCCCGCGCCAAGGCGCTTTCGGAGCACGCGGGCGCGGACCTCAGCAAGGTGATCCCGACCGGCCCCGAGGGTCGCGTCATCGCCCGCGACGTGCAGGCGCTGATCGATCAGGGTCTCGTCGTCTCCCCCGCCGCGCGCGCAGCCTATCAGGGCGGCCTGACCGGCACCGGCCTTGGCGGCCGCGTGTCGCTTGCCGACCTCGCGGGAAAACCCGCCGCACCCGCACCCGCAGCGGCAGCACCCGCAGCGGCAGCACCCGCGGCAGCGGCCATCGCGGCAGCGCCCGAACAGGACAGCTACCTCGAGCCCATCAGCAACATCCGCAAGGTGATCGGCAAGTCCATGAGCAAGTCGCTTTCGACGATGGCGCAGCTCACGCACAATTTGTCCTTTGATTGCACCGAAATTCAGGGCCTGCGCGCCATGTTCAAGGCCAAGGGCGAGGCGCTCGGCATGAGCAAGATCACGCTCAACGACATCATCATGTACGCGGTCACCCGCACGCTGATGAACAGCGACTACCGCGCGCTCAACGCCAACTTGATCGACGACGGCAAGACCATGAAGTACTTCCGCACGGTCAATCTGGGCATGGCGGTCGATACCGACCGCGGCCTCATGGTGCCCACGATCTTTGGCGCCGACAAGATGAGCCTCAAGGAGCTGAGCGAGACCGCCAAGAAGCTGGCCAAGGACTGCCAGGGCGGCATGATCAACCCCGACAACCTGCAGGGCGGCTCGTTCACCGTGTCGAATCTGGGCTCTTTGGGCATCGAGTCCTTTACGCCCGTCATCAACCCGCCGCAGACCGGCATTCTGGGCGTGTGCACGATCACGACCGGCGTACGCAACGTAAACGGCACGGCGGTTCCGTATCCGTCGATGACGCTGTCGCTGACGTATGACCACCGCGCGCTGGATGGAACGCCCGCTTCGAAGTTCCTGCGCGACCTCAAAAACAACTTGGAAAACTTCACGCTATTGCTCGCCAAGGGCTAAGGAGGACAGACCATGTTCGATTTAATTGTCATCGGCGGCGGCCCCGCCGGTTACCTGGCTGCCGAACGCGCGGCGCACGGCGGACTCAAGACCTGCCTGTTTGAGATGCGCTCGCTGGGCGGCGTGTGCTTAAACGAGGGGTGCGTTCCGTCCAAGGCGCTTTTGCACTCGGCAAAGATCTATGAATACGCGGCGCACGCCGACAAGTACGGCGTGAAGGTGTCGAGCGTCACGCTCGACCACGCGGCGGTCGTCAAGCGCCGTGGCAAGGTGGTCAAGGTTCTTGTCGGCGGCGTGGGCGCCAAGATGAAGGGCGCGGGCGTCACGGTCGTCAAGGAGCAGGCCAAGATCGCCGGGCGCGCAAACGGCGGATACAAGGTCGAGGCGGCGGGCGAAACCTACGAGGCGACGCGGCTGTTGATCGCGGCGGGCTCGGTGCCGGTCATGCCCCCGATCCCCGGCCTTCGCGAGCACTACGCGACCGGCTTTGTGCTCACCAACCGCGAGGTGCTGGAACTTCCGGAAGTGCCCAAGGAATTTGTCATCATCGGCGGCGGCGTGATCGGCCTTGAGATGGCCGCGTACTACAACACCGCAGGTTCTCACGTGACCGTGATCGAGATGCTCGACCACATCGCCGGCCCGACGGACGGCGAGATTCGCGCGATCCTGCTCAAAGAATACGAGAAAAAGGGCGTCACGTTCCTGCTGGGCACCAAGGTGACCGGCGTCGCGGACGGCAAAGTGCTGTGCGAGGACGCGTCCGGCAAGGCGCTTGAGGTGCCCGCCGACAAGGTGCTGTGCTCGATCGGGCGTCGGGCGCAGTTCCAAGACTTGGGTCTTGAGACGCTGGGCGTCGAGACCACACGCGCGGGCATTGTGACAGACGACAAGGGCCGCACGAACATCGAAAACGTCTATGCCGCGGGCGACGTGAACGGGCACCACATGCTGGCGCACACCGCCTATCGCGAGAGCGAAGTCGCGGTCAACACGATGCTGGGCAAGAAGGACACCATGCGCTATGGCGCGAATCCTTCGGTCATCTACACAAAGCCCGAAGTCGCGGGCGTGGGCTACACCGAGGAAGGCGCCAAGGAAGCGGGCATCGACTACGAAGTCAAGAAGCTTTCGATGCGCTACGCGGGTCGGTTCGTCGCGGAGAACGAGGGCGAGGATGGCCTGTGCAAGGTGCTGATCAACAAGCAACACCGCAACATCATCGGCGTGCACATGATCGGCGGCTATGCGTCCGAGATCATCTGGGGCGCGGCGGAAATGATCGAGAGCGAGCTGCGCGTTCAGGACGCGAAGGAGATCATCTTCCCGCACCCGACCGTCTCCGAGATCATTCGCGAGGTGCTGTGGGAGTTTGACGACTAGTCGTTTGGGTTTATGACAAGGCAAATCAGCCGATAGGCACAAGTCAATTAAAGGAGGGACAGATCATGTCCAAGCAACTTTATATCGACCCAATTGAGATGCGCAAGCCCGGTAAGGTGACCTTTACGGACATCCCCGTCAACCAGTACCAGAAGTCCGTCAAGGACGAGCTGGGCAACTTCACGACCGAGCAGTTCGTCAACATCTACCGCGACATGCTGGTCTTGCGCGAGTTCGAGACGATGATCCAGCTGATCAAGACGACCGGCGAGTATAGCGGCGTCGCCTACAACCATCCGGGCCCGGCGCACCTTGGCATCGGCCAGGAGGCCGCCGCCGTGGGCGAGGCGTTCCATCTGGACATCAACGACTTCATCTTTGGCTCGCACCGCAGCCATTGCGATATTCTGGCCAAGGGTCTGTCGGCCATCGAAAAGCTGTCCGACGCGGAACTTCTGGACATCATGAAGAACTTCCTCGACGGCAACACCCTCAAGGTGGTCGAGAACGAGCCGCACGAGACCATCAAGGACTTGGCGATCAACTTCCTGCTGTATGGCGCGATGGCCGAGATCTTTGCGCGCGAGACCGGCTTTAACCGCGGCCTCGGCGGATCCATGCACACCTTCTTCACCCCCTTTGGCATCTACCCCAACAACGCCTTGGTCGGAGGATCGGGCACCATTGCGATGGGCGCGTCGCTGTTCAAGCGCGTCAACCGCAAGCCCGGCATCGTGGTGGCCAACATCGGCGACGGCTCGTTGGGTCGCGGCCCGGTGCTCGAGGCGCTCAACATGGCCGGCATGGGTCAGTTGACCCAGTTGTGGGACGACGACATGAAGGGCGGCCTGCCGGTTCTGTTCAACATCTTCAACAACCAGTACGGCATGGGCGGCCAGACCAACGGCGAGACGATGGCCTACGACGTGCTTGCGCGCATGGGCGCGGGCTTCAACCCCAACCAGATGCACGCGGAGCGCGTGGACGGCTACAACCCGCTGGCCGTGATCGAGGCCTATGGCCGCAAGAAGGAACTGCTGCTCAAGGGCGAAGGCCCGGTGCTGCTGGACGTGCTCACCTACCGCGTGTCGGGGCACAGCCCGTCGGACTCCTCCTCCTACCGCACGAAGGAAGAGATCGCCGCATGGGAAGCGCAGGATCCGATCCCGGCGTACCGCGCGCAGTTGGTCGAGGCGGGCGTCGCGACCGAGGACGAGCTCACGCAAGTCAAGCAGGGCGTTCTGGATGCCATCTTGCGCAACTTCAAGTTGGCCATTGACGACAGCGTCTCCCCGCGCATGAACCTTGACAAAAACCCGGAAGAGATCGCCAACATGATGTTCACAAACGGCCGCGTCGAGGCGTTCAGCGACGCCAAGCCCGACGTGTTGATGCCGATGGAAGACAACTTCCGCGTGCAGGCGATCGCCAAGAAGGAGCGCTTCGGCCTTGACGCAAGCGGAAAGCCGGTCTCCAAAAATAAGGTCTATCAGCTGCGCGACGGCCTGTTCGAGGCGATCATCGACCGCTTCTACAAGGACCCGACGCTCGTCGCCTACGGCGAGGACGTGCGCGACTGGGGCGGCGCGTTTGCCGTGTACCGCGGCCTCACCGAGGCGCTGCCCTATCACAGGCTGTTCAACTCCCCGATCAGCGAGTCCGCGATCGTGGGCAGCGGCGTAGGCTACGCGATGGCCGGTGGCCGCGCGCTGGTCGAGCTCATGTACTGCGACTTCCTGGGCTGCGCGGGCGACGAAGTGTTCAACCAGATGTCCAAGTGGCAGGCGATGTCCGCCGACATCCTCAAGATGCCGGTGACGCTGCGCGTGTCGGTTGGCTCCAAATATGGCGCACAGCACTCGCAGGACTGGACCAGCCTGACCACGCACATCCCGGGCCTCAAGGTGGCCTTCCCGGCGACGCCCTACGACGCGAAGGGGCTGATGGCCACCTCGCTGTCCGGCACCGACCCGGTCGTGTTCTTTGAGAGCCAGCGCATCTACGACGTGGGCGAGCAGTTCCACGAGGGCGGCGTGCCGGCCGAATACTACGAGATCCCGTTTGGCAAGGCCGACGTCAAGCGCAAGGGCGCAGACGTCACCATCCTGACATTTGGCGCGGTGCTCTATCGCGCGCTCAAGGCCGCCGACGAGCTCAAGGAAAAGTACGGCCTGGAGGCCGAGATCATCGACGCGCGCACGCTGGTGCCGTTCGACTACGACACGCTGCTTGAATCGGTCAAGAAGACCGGACGCTTGGTCATCGTGACCGACGCGTGCGAGCGCGGCTCCTTTGCCAGCGAGGTCGCCCGTCAGGTGACCGAGATGGCGTTTGACGAGTTGGATGCGCCGCCGGTCGTGGTCGCGTCCCGCAACTGGATCACGCCCGCGCACGAGCTGGAAGACGAGTTCTTCCCGCAGCCGAGCTGGATTCTGGACGCCATCGACGCCAAGATCGTGCCGCTCAAGGGGCACGTCCGCACAACCAACCAGACCCTTGGCCACAAACTGGCCAGCGAGCGCAAGGGCGTCTAAGCCCCCGCGAAAAAGAGGCTCGTTCGTTCGTTCGCCCGGCAGGATCGGATCGCGCGGTTTGATCGCTTGGTTTGATCGCGCGGTTTGATCGCGCGGCACAATCGCTTGGCTCGATCGCGCGGTTTATCGCGCGGCACAATCGCGCTGGGGTTATGGGCGCGGCGGCGTTCCTCGCCATAAAAATTAACAAACAGGTCTGCATCTCGCGCGAGATGCAGACCTGTTTGCGCGCGACCGCTTGGCCGTCGAAGGTTTCGCCGTGCCGAGCTAGCGGTGCTTGTAGCTCCCGCACATGCTCTCGTCCTCGGCGCAGCCGTCGTTGCAGCCGGGGCATGCCTTCACCTGAATGGCGCGCAGCGAGCAATAGTCCTGCTCGCCGCAGTGAAACGCGCAGCTCTCCACGTTGCAGCGGATTTCCGTATTGGCTTCTTTCCTGCTCATAAGATCCCCTCCATGCTGTTTTTTGTCTTGCGACATCGCTTATTGTGCCGCGCGCGCGCCGGGTTATGCTCGCGCGCGCTTTTCTTTTTTGCCCGGATCTGGTATAATGGGCATATTATGACGGCAGGGGTGGATTTTCATGCAAAAAATTGACGTGGTCGGCAAGATTGGCTCCATGGCGATGATCCGTTCGGACAAGCGCTCGATCGATTACAACATCATTTCGCAGGTCGCGGATGAGCTGCGGCCAGGCATGGTCTGGGTGACCAGCGGCGCGACGGAGATCGGCCGGCTCGACTATATGAACCGCACCGGCCGCGAGCTGGACGGCGACAAAAACGAAAACAAGGCCGACTACAGCGCCCAAGGTCAGGCCATTCTGATGAGCAACTATCGGCAGTTCGCCCGCCCGGAATACTCGCTTCGGCAAGTGCTCGTCGAGCATCAGCACTTTAACGACCCGGTCAAGCGCGACTACATCGGCCGGCTCTTGTCGCGCTGCGCCGAGCAAAACGCGGTGCCCATCGTCAACTACAACGACACCGTTTCCGACGAGGAAATTCGAAAGCTGGAGCTAAACTCGCTGCGTCAGGGCGAGCATCCCGAGGACGTGGTCGAGTGCGTGGACAACGACGAGACGGCGGCGGTCATCTGCGAATTGGTGCACGCGCGCTTCATGGTGATCCTCTCCACCACCGAGGGCATCTACCGCGATTCCAAGGACCCCTCGACCCTCGTGCGGGACGTCCTGTGCGAAGACCCCGACACGCTTGTCAGGCGCATTCGAACGCTTGAGGACAGCTGCATCGGCGCCAGCCGCGTGGGCGCAAACGGCGCGCGCGCCAAGCTCGAGTTCGCCATTCGCCCGGCGCTTTTGGGCACCACCGTCATCATCGGAAACGCCCGCCACAAGGTGAGCGACCTGCTGCGCAACGCGGTTCCCCACACCCGCATCGGCATCATCCGCCCATAGCCGTGTGGCCCGCGCATCCATCTTGGACGCGCGGGCCACATTTTGTCCATCGGGCGCGGCGTTTTTGAGGCGCATGGCTCCCTTCGGATTGTTTTTCGCGAAAGCCCGCCTCTATTGGCCGCTTTCGTCTTTTTTCTGCGCGTGTTTGCAGCGGTACATCTGCGCGTCGGCCCTGGCCAGCGTCTTAAAGAGCGTCTTGTCCAAGTCCTTTGTGAATGTCGCAAACCCGTAGGCGACGCTCAGCACGTAGCCGAGCGGTTTTTGGTTTTCGCTTTGAAGCGTGTCGTCCAGCCGCTGTTCCAGGTCGCGGATGGTAAGCGCTTGGTCGTGGCAGATCACCGTGACAAACTCGTCGCCGCCGATCCTGTACACCTCATCCCCCGCGCGCAGGCTGGCCTTGATCGCCTTGGCGCTCTGGCGCAGCATGGCGTCGCCCGCCATATGCCCCAGCGTATCGTTGACCTTCTTAAGGCCGGTGATGTCGAACATGCCCAGCGTCACAAGCTCTGGCGACGCCTCGTGAATATGCGCCAACCGCTCGAGAAACGCCGCCCGATTTTTGAGCCCGGTCAAGCTGTCCCGATAGGCCAGCACCGAAAGCGCATCCACCTTGTCGGCGGTCTGATACACCTTGGCGACATTCTGCACCGCGTCCAACACCATCATCGCGCTGAATAGCAGCATTCCAACCGTCAGCGGCGCCGACTGGTTGTAGTTCTCGGGCTTGACCAGATAGAGTATGCCCTGCACGAGCGCGCACAGCCCAAAGAGCCCCACGCCAAGGACCGGCACCGACAATAGCTTTCCGCGCTTCATGTGTTCCCGCACGATGCAGGCGCACATCCCCGATGCATAGACGACCAGAAACATGAAGTACGCGGGCAGCAGCGTGATGGGCAGTCTTGGGTTCACCCATGCGCACACCGCCATGGCGGCGCTGCCCGCAATCGCCGCGCTCACCATGATCTTCCCCACCGTTTGAAACATCCGATCGTGAATGTTGTAGTAATACAGCCCCGCAAAGATCGGCAGCAGCGTCACCGCAAAGATGCTGGCGTTGCTGAGCGTCAGCGGATGCGGGATAAAGAACTGCATGAGCCGACTCTCCACCATCATCCAATAGCCCGCGCAGACGAAGAACGCGCCCAGATAGGTGATCGCCGCCTTGTGATCGTGAAACTTCGAGAGCGAAAACATCACCGCGAGCAAGAGACCCAGCGCGCCCACCAGAAAGCCCAGAATGAAGCGCAGCCCGTTTTGTTCGATCAGGAAAAACAGGTTGGCGGACTTGCTTCCGATATAGATGGGGTTTAAAATCCCGGCATATTCCCGGTAGGGCGAGCTGAGCGTCACGGAAATTTCTTTTCCGGCGCTGTCCATCGGCAGGCGCACAAAGTGGTAGGCGCTCGAGGGCGCGGGCGCGTCCAATTCCACGTTGTAGCTGTCGTAGATCACCTGACCCGCCACGCGCACCGTGACGCTTTGCTGCGACGTGCGCAACAGCACCGTCTCGCCCGGGATCATCTGTTCCGGGATCTGGTTTTTAAGGGTGACGCACACATCGGGCGCTACGTCAAGCGTGCTGGGCAATGGGACGAACTCAAACGCGCTGCCCTCCACGCTGTATTGCCACGGCGCTTCAAAGGGGCCGTTTTTTTCGTTGTTGATCAGGCCCTCGCTAAACGGCCATGCGGCATAGGACAGCCCAATCCACAGCACCACGGCTGCCAACAATATTTCAAAGAAAAAACGCTTCCGCGCCTTTTGAAACAGTACGCCGCTCTTTGCCCGCGCGTCCGTCTTCCGCCGATACATCGCCTACTCCCTCCCACAACGTTGCGTGTAGGTCTCACGCAAAGTAACAATTACTCCGTTTGACATTATACTATGGATCGCCCAAATTGGGAACACTTTTCGCGCAATCAGCAAAATAATGGAGAAATCAGAAAGATCGTGCCCTCTTCGCTCGATTTTTCGCGGCATTACACGTTTTTCGTAGGCGGGGCATTGGATACAAGGGCGGGACGCTTGTTTTTTTCAAGGCCGCTTCCCGCAATCAACAAGCATAAGTGAGGGTGATCCCTATGAATAAACTGAGCGCAGCGACATTTGCGGCGTTTTGTCTTGCACGCGCGGGCGTGAAGGACGGATATATTATGGGCTCGCGCGGCCAAGATCCGAAAAAGTGGGGCGTGAGCAGCTGGTGGTTTACGCAGTACCGCGGTTCGCAGCGGCAAAAGGCGCTTTACTGGCGCGCAAACGCCGCGTATGTTTG
>JAVXNW010000069.1:0-13717 GCA_036645575.1 Clostridia bacterium
CGATGTGCGGGTGCAGGTGGGACGGTACAACCAGCACATCGGCACCCCCGCCGTGCTGATTGAGGTGGGTCACAACCTCAACACGCTCGGGGAGGCGCTCAGCGCCATGCCCGTTCTGGCCCGCGCCATCTCAGAACAACTGGCACAGCCCTGAAACCATGCGTGCCGCCCGGCACAATCCGCCCGGGTGGCGCGCTTTTTGCCGCGTCCATCACCCGATTCTAGGGAACCGCTGAATAAATCCCGCGCGCCGCGAAGAACGCGCCCCGCGCCGCTGCAAATTGCGGCACCCGTAATACAAAGGCCCCCGCCCTTGTGAAACAGGGCGAAGGCCATCGGCGAAACCCAATCAAATGATCGTGGCGTCCGGCGCGTCCTCTGCGTCCGGCGCATCCGGCGCATCCGGCGCATCTTCTGCATCCTCTGCGTCCGGCGCGTCCGCCTCGTCGCCCAGCACAAACGAATCGAGCATCCCGCGCAGCGCGGCCTCGCCCTCGCGCGTCCAGTCGCCGCTTTCGGGCATCAGGCAAAAGCTGATCTCGACGCCCTGATCCACCGTGAACGCGCCCAGCATCTTGCCCCACGCGTCCGCCATCTCAAAGAGCAAAAAGCGCGCGGTACCCGCCTGATTGTCCACGCTTTCGAGAAACGTGCCATTCAGATCGTCCATGATCGCCTGCTTGTAGCCCTGCGCGTCCTCGTCCCGCGCGCCCATCAGCGTAAACCCCTCCAGCCCCGGAATCGCCTCGCGCGCCACCACCACGGCCATTGCGTCCGCATATACGTCCGCGATCCACTGATAGGCGCTGGTGTTGTCCTGCGCATAGGTGCTCGAATCGATCACCCACGCGTCCGGATAGGCAAAGCCAAATCCGTCCGCGCGATATACGCCCTCCGCGCCCGCACCGCCCCACATCAACAGCGCCCCGCACAAAAAAACCATCACCCAGCGCTTCATTGGCCCATTCTCCTCGTATCCCATTTTTCCCTATAATACCACAACCGCGCCCGCAAATCAACCGCAGCCCATCCGCCGCACGGGTCAAGCGCTCAAAGGTTCTCTCCAAAGCGATCCGCCCGATGCGCGGTTGCGCGCGGATGGCTTTTCGCGCGCCCGATTTTTGAGGGGCTGCGAAAATTTCCCGACTGGCGCGCCGCCGCATATCGGTTGTTGTGTTGTTCGTTCGGGCATGGTATAATGTAAGGTATCAGAATGGAGGGACGTCCCGTGGAAAAAATTCGCACGACTGTACGCATTGCAGGCAAGGAATATGCCATGGCGAGCTACGATTCCGAGGCCTATGTGCAGCGGGTCGCCAGCTATGTGGATCGCAAGATGAACGAGCTGGCGCTGTCTACGCGCCTGCCCGCCGTGCAATTGGCTGTGCTCACCGCGCTCAACGTAGCCGATGACATGATCAAGGCGCACGACGAAAACGACCGGCTCAAGCGCGAGCTGGGCCGCACCCGCGACGAACTCGAGGCCGCGCAGGCGCAGATCAAGCGCCTTGAGGCCTGCGAGGCGCGGCTAAACGCGGACAAGGCATGATGGAGCTGCTCGCGCCCGCAGGCGACCGTGCCGCGCTCGACGCCGCCATCGCGGCGGGCGCCGACGCGGTGTATCTGGGGCTCACCCAACTAAACGCGCGCAAGTCCGCAGGCAATTTTGACGAGGACGCGCTTTGCCGCGCCGCGTTTGACCTGCACATGCGCGAGATGAAATTGTATGTCACGCTCAACACGCTGGTCAAGGCGGACGAGTTCCGCTTGGTCGAGGATGCCGCCCGGCAGATTGCGCACGCGGGCGCGGACGCGGTGATCGTGCAGGATCTGGGCGTCGCGGCCGCGCTTTCGCAGTTGCTGCCCTCGGTCAAGTTGCACGCCAGCACGCAGATGGCGCTTCACAACCGGCAGGGCGTCCGCTTTGCCAAGGCGCAAGGCTTTTCGCGCGTGGTGCTCGCCCGGGAAATGACGCTTGTCCAGATCGCCGACTGCGCGCGCGAGGGCGTGGAACTTGAGGTGTTCGGGCACGGCGCGCTGTGCGTTTCCTGCTCCGGCCAGTGCCTGTTTTCAAGCCTGATCGGCGGGCGCAGCGGCAATCGCGGCCAATGCGCCCAGCCCTGTCGCCTGCCGTACGCGCTCAAAGGGCCGCTGACCGACGGCCTCCAATCGCCTAGCGACCTGCTCTCGCCGCGCGACCTCATGACGCTTGACCACTTGGCCGACCTCGCGCGCGCGGGCGTTCACACGCTCAAGCTCGAGGGACGGCTCAAGGGACCGGAATACGTCTACACCGTGGTTTCCACCTACCGCCGCGCGCTGGATGGCGCGACCGCAAATCCAGCGCCGCTTCGCGAGGTCTTTAACCGCGGCTATACGAGCGGGTATCTGTTCGGCGTAGACGACCACGAACTGATGAGCGACCAAGCCCAGACGCACGTGCTGCCCGGCCCGGGCGTCCCGATCGCCCCCGAAAGGGCGCGCGTCGCGCTTTCGGGCGTCCTCACGCTGCGCGCGGGCGAAAGGGCGCGCCTGACCGTGACCGACGGCGTCCTCACCGAAGACGTGCAGGGTGATTTGGTCGAGCGCGCCAAGCGCCTGCCGATCGACCGCGAACGGCTGCTCGGCCAGATCCGAAGGACGGGCGGCACGCCCTACGCCTTTGACGCGCTGGCCGATCACTTGGACGAGGACGCCTTTTTAAGCGCCGCCGCACTCAACGCGCTCAGGCGCGCGGCGCTCACCGCGCTCAGCGACGCGCGCGCCCGCGCACGACGCGGCTGCGCGGCGGAGATTGCGGAAATTTCCTTGCCTGACCTTCTGGCGTCCGAAACGCCCGGCGCGATGCGCGCAGCCTGCGATCCGGGCGCAGCGCCCACGAGCGCAACCTTCGATTCTTGCGCAAGCCCCACGAGCGCGACCTGCGATTCTTGCGCAAAACCGCTTCTGGGCGTTCAGTCGTCCGATGCGCGCCTGCTGCACGCGTGCGCGCTTTGGGGCGCGGACGAACTGATCTGGCTGCCGGCGGACGTAACCTGCGCGGGGCTTGCGTGCGCGCCGCGCGATCCCTTTGTGCTGGCGCTGCCGCCCACGCTCTCGACCGAGGACCTTGCGGCGCTCAACCAATGGGCGCTTTCCGGCTGTGCGCCCATTTGCGCGGTACTCGCCAGCAATCCCGCGCACCTGGCGCTTTCCTGGCCGGGTGAAATGCGCGCCGACTGCGCGATGAACCTGTACAACCCGCGCGCGGTGCGCGTTCTGGGCCTTCCCTACGTTCCGTCGGTGGAGCTGAAAAACAGCGAGATCAAGCAGCTCCCGGCGGGCAAGGAGCTGATCGTCTACGGGCGCATTCCGCTGATGACGCTTCGGCACTGCCCGCTAAATGGCGCACTGGGCGGCGGGGCGCACGCGTCGTGCCAAAAGTGCGACCATACGGATTTGGGTCTGGCGGCGCACGCGCTGGTCGACCGGAAGGGCGCGGCCTTTCCGCTATTGCGGCTAAAGACGCGCGCGGGCTGCATCGTGACGATCGTGAACAGCGTGCCGCTTTCGCTCCTGCGCCACTGGGCGAAGCTGCCAAGCGCGCGGGCATACCGGGTGATATTGACCCATGAAGATGAAAAGGCGGCCGAAACCATCGTGCGCGCGCACCGCGCGGCGCTGGATGGCGTGGCGCTTGAGCAGAACCCATGGGGCGCGGCGCTTGACGCGCTGCCCTCGACGACCGGGCATTATTTTCGGGGAGTGGAGTAAGAGACGATGAACGAACGCAATCTGCGCGTGCTGGAATTTACCAAGATCCGCGAGCGGCTCGCGGGCATGACGCTATCGGAGCCGGGTCACGCGCGCGCGCTTGAATTGACCCCATCCAGTGATTTTTATACCGTGACGCTTTTTCAGCAGCAGACCGACGAGGCGAGCACGGTGCGCGCCTACTGCGGCGGATCGCCGATGGTCTATTTTGCCGACGTCGCCGGACCGCTTCGGATGGCGGAGGCGGGCGGAACGCTCAGCTGCAAGGCGCTCTTAGACGTCGCGGAGACGCTCAAGGCCTCCCGCGCCGTGCGCCAGGCGCTGGTCACCGAGCGTGAAAACACGCCGCATTTGACCGAGCTTGGCGCGCGCCTGACCAGCGACCGCGCCCTCGAGGAGGAGATCTTCAACGCCATCCTGTCCGAGGACGAGATCGCCGACCGCGCAAGCCCCGAACTGTACGACATTCGCCGCCACATTCGCCTGCTCGGCGACAAGATGCGCGACAGGCTCAACCAGATGGTCAAAAACCCGGCGCTGTCCAAATACCTACAGGACACCATCATCACCGTGCGCGACGGGCGCTACGTGGTGCCGGTGCGCGCCGAGTGCCGCCAGAACGTGCCCGGCGTGGTGCACGACCAGTCCGCGACCGGGCAGACGCTCTACATCGAGCCCATGGCGGTGGTCGAGGCGGGCAACGACCTGCGCCAGTGGAAGGCCAAGGAGCAAAAGGAGATCGAGCGCGTGCTGTCGGAGCTGTCGGGGATGATCGCGCCGGGCGCGCAGGCGCTGCGCGACAGCCTTGACGTGCTTTCCGAGCTGGATTTGATCTTCGCCAAGTCCTTTCTCGCGCGCGAAATGGACGCGGTGATGCCCAAGCTCAACTGCGTGGGACGCATCAGCCTCCAGCGCGCGCGCCATCCGATGATCGACAAGGCGCAGGTGGTGCCGATCAGCCTGCACCTGGGCGACGATTTTACGCAGCTGATCGTGACCGGGCCCAACACGGGCGGCAAGACGGTCACGCTCAAGACGGTGGGTCTGCTCACGCTGATGGCGCAGGCGGGGCTGCAAATTCCGGCCGCGCCGGGCAGCGAGCTTTCGATCTTCGACGAGGTCTTTGCCGACATCGGCGACGAGCAGTCGATCGAGCAGTCGCTCTCGACCTTCTCCTCGCACATGACCAACATCGTCGCGATCCTCAAGGGCGTGACGCCGCACTCGATGGCGCTGTTTGACGAGCTGGGCGCGGGCACCGACCCGACCGAGGGCGCGGCGCTCGCCATGTCGATTTTGAACAAGCTCTTGGCCGAGCGCGTCACCGTCATGGCGACCACGCACTACGCGGAGCTCAAGGCGTTCGCGCTGTCCACCAAGGGCGTCGAAAACGCCTCGGTCGAGTTTGACGTAGCGACGCTTCGGCCCACCTATCGCCTGTCGATCGGCGTGCCGGGCAAATCCAACGCGTTTGAAATATCGCGCAAGCTGGGGCTGCCGGACAGCCTGATCGCGGACGCGAGCGAGCGCCTGAGCAAGGATCAGATCCGCTTTGAGGACGTGATCGCGGGCGCGGAATACCATCGCCAGATCGCGGAGAAGGAGCGCGTGCTGGCGGAGGAGGCGCACCGGGAGACGGTGAAGTTGCGCGACGAGGCGGAGAAATTGCAGCGCGACATCGAAAAGCAGCGGCTGGAGCTGTTGCGCAAGGCCAAGGAGGACGCGGCCAAGCTGCTTCGCAAGGCGCAGCGCGAGTCCGAGCAGATCATTTCAGACCTCAAACAGTCGCGCAAGGGCGACGCGTCGTTAAAGGAGCACGAGATTCAGGCGATGCGCGCGCAGCTGCAAAACGCGCTTGACGACACCGCCGAGAAGATGGGCGCGCGCGCGCCGAGCGCGGGCGAGACGCCCACCCAAGTAAAGATCGGCGACGCGGTGGAGCTTACGCACCTGGGCGCGCGCGGGACGGTGCTGACGCTTCCGGACAGCAAGGGCGAAGTGATGGTGCAGGCCGGTCCAATGAAGATCAAGGCGCGGCTTACGCAGCTTCGGCGCGTGCCGGGCGCGGGACCCGGCGGGCGAGCCGGCACGCCAAAGCGCTCGGGCGGTCACGTGAGCCTCGTTCAGCGCGACGCCGTCGAACTCGAATGCGACGTGCGCGGGCTGACGCTTGACGAGGCGATCATGTCAGTTGACATGTTCCTTGACGGCGCGATGCTCCAGCAGCTTAAGCTCGTGAACATCATTCATGGAAAGGGCACGGGCGTATTGCGCAGCGGCGTGCAGGAACACCTGCGTCGCCACCCTGCGGTCAAGGAATACCGCCTGGGGCGCTATGGCGAGGGCGAGGACGGCGTGACGATTGTGACGTTAAAGTAACCGCATGGCAAGGAGGCGCGCGCAGTGAACAAGACCAAGATCCTGCTGGTAGACGACGACCCCAACATCAGCCAACTGGTCAACCTGTACCTGACCAAGGAGGGCTTTGACGTGACGATTGCCGAGCGCGGCGACGAGGCGCTCAAGCTGTTCAAGACCGCCGCACCCAATCTGGTGCTGCTGGATGTGATGCTGCCCGGCATGGACGGGTGGCAGGTGTGCCGCGAGGTGCGCAAGGTGTCCAACATCCCGGTCATCATGCTGACGGCCAAGGATGAGACATTTGACAAGGTGCTGGGGCTGGAGCTGGGCGCGGACGACTACATCGTCAAGCCCTTTGAGCCCAAGGAGCTCGTCGCGCGCATCAAGGCGGTCATCCGCCGCTACCAGTCGAGCGACGCACCGGGCGGCGAGCTGGTGTTCCCCGGCCTTACGATCAACATCGGCCACTACACGGTGCTCTTTAAGGGAAAGCCGCTTGAAATGCCGCCCAAGGAGCTGGAGCTGTTGTACTTTCTGGCTGGGCATCCGGGCATGGTCTTCACGCGCGAGCAATTGCTCGAGCAGGTGTGGGGATACGACTACTTCGGCGATTCGCGCACGGTGGACGTGCACGTGAAGCGCCTGCGCGAAAAGCTGTTAGGCGGCGAGGAATACGGCTGGTCGATCAAGACGGTGTGGAGCGTGGGCTACAAGTTTGAGGTGAAATAGCGTGCGAAAAAACCGCCTATTCTGGCGCATGTTCTGGGCGTTTTTGATGACGCTGTTGCTTGTTTCGACGCTGATGAGCTCGATGATGGTGGTCATGGTGTACGACGAGCGCTCCTCGGCGCTGGAAAACGAGGTGCGCGTGCAGGCGCGCGACGTGGCGCGGCTGATGGAGCAGTACGACCTGACCTCCATCTGGAAGCGCGACTCGGCGCTTGCCGACACGCTCAATTGGAAGATCGAGGAGATCCGCAAGAGCTACGGCGCGGACGTGTGGCTGGTGTCCTCCAATCGCCGGGTGTGGGTGCTGGGCAACAACGCCTTTGGCGAGGATCAGTTAAACGACACGAGCGTGCTCGAGCAGATCTACAAGGTGCTCTCGGGCGAGGAGATCCGCGTGCAGGGTCTGATCCCGGAATTGGGCGAGCACACGGTGACCATCGGCGTTCCGTGGTACGACAGCGCGGGCTGGGTGGGCGGCGCGGTGCTTTTGCACATATCGACCGACAACCTGACGGTGGATTTTTCCGATACGCTCAAAAGCGCCATTCTCGCGACCGGCCTTGCGCTGGCGCTGGGCGTGGTGCTGGCGTTTTTGATCTCGCGCCGGCAGACCGATCCGCTGCGCCAGATTCAGCTGGCGGTGGTGGACTTCTCCAAGGGCAAGTTTGACCGGCGCGTGCAGGTCAAGGGCGACGTCGAGATGATGGAATTGGCCGACGCCTTCAACGGCATGGCGCGCGACCTGTCCAACCTCGAGGAATCGCGCCGCAGCTTCGTCGCCAACGTGTCCCACGAGTTGCGCTCGCCGCTCACCTGCATTCGCGGCTATGTCGAGGGGATGCTGGACGGCACGATCAAGCCCGAGGATCGCGAAAAATACCTGGCTGTGGTGCTGTCTGAGGCCAATCGCCTGTCCGGCCTGGTCGGCAAATTGCTCGACCTTTCGCGGATCGAGTCGGGCAAGCAGCCCTACCACCCGACCGACTTCGACCTGTGCGAACTCGTGCGCGTGGAGCTGATCAAGTTTGAGGGTCGCATCGAAGAAAAGCGCTTGGACGTAGCGCTAGACCTGCCGGAGCAGCCGCTCAGGGCCAACGCGGACACCGACAGCGTGCGCCAGGTGATGATCAACTTGATCGACAACGCGGTCAAATTCGCGCCCGACGGCGGCGCCATTGCGCTTTCCGCCCGCGTTGACGGCGCGCAGTGCCGCGTATCGGTTTCTAACACCGGCGATCCCATCCCGGAAGCCGACCTGCCCTACGTATTTGACCGCTTCTTCAAGGCCGACCGGGCGCACACGACCGGCAAGGGCACCGGCCTCGGCCTGTCGATCGTGCAGAAAATTCTGGAACAGCAGGGTCAAAAGATTCGCGCGACCAGCGACGAAACGCGCACCACCTTCTCATTTACGCTAAACCGGGCCGCTCAAACGGCCCTCACAACAAAGGGGGATCACCCATGAAGAAATTGCTTGCCTTGATTCTACTGATCACATGCCTGGCGCTGCCGCTCTCGGGCGCCGCGCAGGAACAGGCGCCGACGTTTTTTAACCCCATCCCGCAGATCGTTCGGGCGGTGCGCCCTTCCGTCGTCTCGGTGGTCGCCTACGTGTCGGACTGGTCGCCCGAGACGGACGTCATCACGCGCAAATACGGCTCCGGCACCGGCGTGTACATCGACGAGGCCGGCTACATCCTGACCAACAACCATGTGATCGAAAGCGCGGACGTGGTCAAGGTGCAGGTGCTGGGCGGCGAGGAAAAGGAAGCCACCATCGTGGGCGGCGATCCGGGCACCGACCTTGCGCTGATCAAGATCGACTGGCCGATGGACGCGTCCCCGGTTCCGCTGGGCGACTCGGACGAATTGGAGCTGGGCGAATTGGTCGTGATGATCGGCAACCCCGGCGTCGGCAACGGCGCGACCATGCCGGGCAGCGTCACGGCGGGCATCGTCTCCTCGCTCGGCCATGTCGAGACCGGCGCGGGCAACTTCACGCGCCCGGTGGAGCTGATCCAGACCGACGCGGCGCAGAACACCGGCAACTCCGGCGGGGCGCTGCTCAACACAAAGGGCGAATTGGTGGGCGTGCCCACGCTCAAATACGTCGCGAGCATGGACGCAATCTATGAGGGACTCGGCTTCGCGATCCCGATCAACCTGGCCAAGCCGGTCATCGAGCAGCTGAAAACCAAGGGCAAGGTCGTGCGCCCGCGCATGGGCGTCACCGTGGTCGATGTGATCGGCCCGGATGAGCCGCTCAAGCGCTATGCCCCGGCGGGCGTGCAGGTGGTCTCGGTTGAGCCAAATACCCCCGCCACCGCCGCGGGTCTGCTGCCCTACGACATCATCCTGTCGTTAAACGAGGTGCGCACCGACACCACCATGAAGCTGCTGGGCGAATTGGACAAGCACCAGCCCGGCGACACGGTGACCCTTGAAATATGCCGCTACTACGACAGCATGACCGGCCAGCCGCTTGCGAAATACACGTGCCTCAAGGTCAGCCTGCCCATTGAAATGCTGGACTAGCCGGTGGATATGAAGGCGCGCGCGAAACAGCTCAAGTCCGATGTCCCGGCGGTCTTCATCGCGCTCAAGAAAAAGGAGACCCCGCTCATCGCGAAGATCCTCGCCGGCGTGACCGTCGCCTACGCGCTCTCGCCGATCGACCTGATCCCCGATTTTGTGCCGGTGCTTGGGTATCTGGACGACCTGATCGTGCTGCCCGCGCTGGTCGCGCTCACGGTGAAGCTGATCCCCAAGGACGTCTTTTCAGCCTGCCGCGCGCAGGCCCGGTCCCTCTGGCAGGACGGAAAGCCCAAGAAGTGGTTCTACGCCATACCGATCGTGCTGTTGTGGCTGCTTTTCCTGTTCCTGATCGCCCGCGCCATCTGGCGCTGACCTCCACGCAAGCGCGGGGCCGCCCCCATTGAATGAGGCGACCCCGCGCTTATTTTATTTGCCTTTGTGCCCGCGCTGCCCAGATCATCCCAAGCCCTCGCCGCAGGGATTTGCGGGCGCGCTTTCCTCCCGCGCTACCCAAATCATCCCAAGCCCTCGCCGCAGGCGCGCTTTGCGCTGGCGCTCCCCTCCCGCGCTACTCGATCACCACAAGCCCATCGTCCGCGGGGGGCGCGCCCTCGACCACGACCGGCGCTTCCGGCGCGTCGCTCAGGTAGGCGTACATGATCGCCTTGGCCCAGCCCAGGTTCGCGCCGGGCTGATAGTTCTGCAATTTATTCGAGTAAAAGTCAAAATACACGTTGGAGCAGATCGGCACCGCCGGCAGCACCTCATTCCAATGTTCCTCAAACGCCAGCCAGTTCTGGCAATACGCCAGCACGTCGCCCTCGGGCGTCTTGCGCATCTGCACCGCCAGCGCCTCGAGCGTGGGGTCGCTCAGCCCGCTCGCGTTGTACAACTGCTGCGTCTTGGCGTCGGTCGCATAGGTGCGCGACGGGTCAAACGTGGTCATGAAGTTGGTGCCCAGATAGAACATGTCGCACTCGCGCACGCTCTTTCGGTAATACCGATGGAGCAGTTCCGAAAACGCGACCGGCTCGACCTCGAGCTTGACGCCGATCTGGGCGAGGTTGCGCACAAGCGTCTCTTCAAACGCCGGGATCAGCGCCGCATTGCCCTGGCTGACCAGCAGCTTGAGCGACAATTCTTCGCTCTGCCCGTCGATCGTCCGCGCGCGCACCGCGTCCTTTGTTTCGTCAAATGGCTCGCCCGCCCCATTCAGCGTCCATCCGTCCTCAATCAGCAGCGCCTTGGCCGCCGCGAGATCCAGCGCGTGCGCGTCAAGCCCGTCTAGCGTGAGAAGCGCCCATTGCGCCTTCTGCGCCTCAAAGGCCGCCACTTGCTCGGGCGTCGCGTCCTCGGCGACCGGCGCGACCGGCGCGCTCAGCGTGCCGTTCACCAGCTGCACCATCCACTGCCCGATCCCGTAATACCCGTTCACCGCCACGCCGTAATTGCCCGCCGTCTTTTGGACAAATCCGTCTCGGTCAAACGCCCGCGCGATCGCCTCGCGCACCTTTTGCGACGCGGTCGGCCCCTGCTCGCAGGTAAAGCTCAGGTACGACAGGCCCGTGCGCAGGTAGTTGGCGGAGCGCGCCGCGCCCTGCCCAACCAGCTGCATCCCCGCGTCGATATCCGCCTTCGTGGCGGCCTTGTTGATCAGGTCTATGTCGCCCGCCGCCAGCTTGCCGGCGATGTCCTCGCGCGCGACCGGCGTCAGCTTGATCCGCGCGATCACCGGCTTTTTGCCGGTCGCGTCGCCCTTGTAGTGGGGGTTGATCGCGAACGCCGCTTCCCGCGTCGTCTGGTCGTATTTCGTCAGCGTGTACGGCCCGCTCGTCACGCCCGGGTGCGACAGGTACCCTTTCTCGGGGTCGAGCACCGTCTGTTCCAGCAATTGCGCCGTGTAGATCGGCTCGAGCACCGCCTTGTCGATGTTGCGCACGTACACGCCCGCGCCGTCGTCGGCCACTTCGCAGCCCGGCGCGATCACCGAAATCGGATAGGGATTGGCCTGAAGCAGCGAAAGCTCGTAGAAAAACGGCAAATACGCCGCCGAAATCGTCACCGACAGCTGGTAATCGCCCTGCAATTTCACGCCCGCAATCGTGCTTGCGCCGCCCAGCATGTACTCGTCCGCGCCCAATATGCCCGGCACGCCCGTCGCCCCGCCGATCGCCGCCATCTGGCTCGACGCGCGCAGGATGAAGTCAAACGCGTAGTCCTTCGCCGTGATTGGCGTTCCGTCGCTGTACACGAGGTCGTCCGCCAGCGCGATGATGTAGGTCTTGTTGCCCGCGTCGTCCAGCGTCGCGGTCAGCCCGGTCACCACGCTCGGGTCGATCTGGTACGCGCCCGCCGCCAGATTCCACTCGGTCAGCTGATAGCCGGTCAGCAAATCGCGCACGTCGATATCGGACGTGTTGTTGCCAAAGAGCCCCGTGAAAAAGCAGCCGTCGGGCGGCGTGATCGTCCCCACGATCAGCTCCTCGTAGGTCTGTTCAATCGTCCGCCCGCCCAGCGTCTGCGCAATCGCGGGCGCAACCGTGGCCTCCGCCTGCACAGTCGCGGGCGCAACCGTGGCCTCCGCCTGCACAGTCGCGGGCGCAACCGCAGCCTCCGCCTGCACAGTCGCAGGCGCAACCGCAGCCTCCGCCTGCACAGTCGCGGGCGCAACCGTGGCCTCCGCCTGCGCCGGGATCACTTCGGCCGCCGCGCCCCCCGCGCCCAGTGCCAACATTGCCGCCATCAAAAGTGCGATCCATTGCTTCATGCTCGTGCTCCTCCTAAGCTTCCTTGTACGGCCACGCCCGGCGCGCAAAAATGCGCGCCGGGCTTGTGCCATGGCCTGTGTTTATTCGACGCAGTCGCCCACGTTCGCGGAGATTGCGCCAAGTCCCAACGGGACGCCGTAAGGCGTGATCTCAACGGTCGCCGTGCCATCGGCCAGATAGGTCACCGTGACCTTCACGTTGTGCGCCGGCATCGTGCCCTTCACGACGGGCTTGGTGTTTTTGTAGTCCGGAATCTCGGGCGAAGTGACGTTGTACTTCTCGCCCGCCTTGAGTGCCTTCTCCCGGTAGGTCGGCGCCGCCTCCGCGCCGGTTTCGGCGTAGGTGTAGTTGACGGTCAGCGCGTAGTTCTGCTCGGTGTAGATGACATCCGCCACCACGTCGCTTGCCGGCATGTTGCCGGTCACCGTCGCCTTGTCAGGCGCCCAGCCGGTGCGCACGTCGGGCGAAGTCACGCTGTAGTAGCTTGCGTAGGCGTGCGTTCCCACATAGTCTGCCGCCGCGCGCTCGCCGTCCACCGCGTCATACCAGTAGCGCACGGTCAGCGTGTAGTCGTTTGCGGTGTTGGTGAGGTTCATGCCGCTTGCGCTGCTCGCGTAGCCCGCCGGAACCGTCGCCTCCTGGACCGTGTACAGGATCTGCTTGCCGCCCGCGTACAGCGGCACGTTTTCAAACGTGTACGCCCAGTTGTTTGCCGCCGTGGCTTCGAGCGTCTGCCCGGTCGCCACGCCATCGGCATATAGCGCAATCGTCACCGATGCCGGCCGCGCCGCCGCCGTGTCGTTTGCCCAGCGCTTTTCGCCGCTCACGCTGGTCACGCCGCCCGACAGGGTGTTCGTGAGGTTGCTGCCCGAGACCGTGCCCGCGTAGTTGGGCACCGCCACCTCGCGCACCGTGTAGCTGCCAAAGTAGTCAAGCCCGCCAAAGCTGTAGCTCCAGCCCGCCTCTGCGGTGGCCGTCGTCGTTCCGACGACATTCCCGCCCGCGTCCAGCAGTTCAACCGTCACCGACGTCGGCCGCGTCCCATACGCGTTGTTCTCGTCCACCCAAGTCTTCGTACCCGCCACCGTCTGGTACAGGCGCAGGTAATCCACGCGGATCAGGTTGCCTTGGGTCTTGATGGTGCCGCCCGCAGGGATCGTCACCTTTTCAAATGCGTAGCCCGCCTGCGGTTTGCCCGGGTGGCGCGCGTCGCCCACGCTCACCGCGTCCAGCACGTTGGCGATCACGTCGCCGTACTGTGCCGTCGCGTTGACCGTCGCGGTTGCGTCAACGGTGCCCGCGTAAGCGTACTCGATCGTGTACCCAAATGTCCGGTCGATCGTCGCCGTCGCGCTCGCCGTCGCGCTCACGTCTTGGCCCTCCGCCGCCGCCGCGCGCGCCGTCGCCACGTTCTTAACCTCGCCCGCCGCGACATCTTCTTCCGTCACCGCGTAATCGTAGGTGAACGTCGCCGATCCCTTCGGTGCCAGCGTGAAGTTCGCCGGATCGGGCGTGATCGTGCCGATGCCTTCAAGGCTATCGGTCAGCGCAATGTTCTCAAGCGTCTGGTT
>JAVXNW010000070.1:0-13511 GCA_036645575.1 Clostridia bacterium
CCCGTCCTCGCCGTGATGCGAAGCGCAATGGTGCCCGTCTTCGCCGTGATGCCCCGCGCAAGTGTGCCCTGCTTCGCCGTGATGCGAAGCGCAATGGTGCCCATCCTCGCCGTGATGCCCCGCGCAAGTGTGCCCGTCCTCGCCGTGGTGCCCCGCGCAATAGTGCCCATCCTCGCCGTGATGCGAAGCGCAATGGTGCCCATCCTCGCCGTGGTGCCCCGCGCAAGTGTGCCCATCCTCGCCGTGATGCCCCGCGCAAGTGTGCCCATTCTCGCCGTGATGCGAAGCGCAATCATGCCCTGCTTCGCCGTGGTCTATCCCTGAATGAATTTGATCGTTCATGTGATTCTCTCCTTGATCCTTTTAAGGGGGGCGGATTTTTCCGCCCCCCAATCATTGTGCCGTGCACGGTTTTTTCTTATTCGTCCTCGGGCATTTCGTCCGGCATTTCCTCCGGCGCCTCGCCCTCGGTGTCGGTCGCCGCGTCCTCGGGCTCGGCGATCACTTCGATCTTGCCCGCGGCAAACTCGTCGCGGATCTGGCCTTCGATCAGGTCGGCGATCTCGGTATGCTCCTTGATGAAGGCGCGCGCGCTCTCGCGACCCTGGCCGATGCGCTGCTCGCCATAGGAGTACCACGCGCCGCTCTTGTGGATGATGTCGCGCTCGAGCGCCAAGTCGAGCATGGCGCTGGTTCGCGAAAAGCCCTCGCCAAACAACATGTCGACGATCACGAGCTTGAACGGCGGCGCGACCTTGTTTTTGACCACCTTGAGCTTCGTGCGGTAGCCGATCACCTCGGTGCCGTTCTTGATCTGCTCGCCGCGCCGCACGTCAACGCGGATCGTCGCGTAGAACTTGAGCGCCTTGCCGCCGGTCGTCACCTCGGGATTGCCGTAGGAGATGCCCACCTTCTCGCGCAGCTGGTTGATGAAGACCACCATCGCGCCGGTCTTGGAAATGACGCCCGCCAGTTTGCGCAGCGCCTGCGACATCAGCCGCGCCTGAAGCCCCACGTGGCTCTCGCCCATGTCGCCGTCGATCTCGGCCTTGGGCACCAGCGCCGCGACCGAGTCCACCACCACCATGTCGATGGCGCCCGAGCGCACGAGCGCCTCGGTGATGTCGAGCGCCTGCTCGCCGTTGTCGGGCTGCGAGATGTACATTTCGTCAATGTCCACGCCCAGCGCCCGCGCGTAGGTCGGGTCGAGCGCGTGCTCGGCGTCGATGAAGGCGACCGTGCCGCCCGCTTTTTGGCACTGCGCCACCGCGTGCAGCGCCAGCGTGGTCTTGCCGGACGACTCCGGCCCGAAGATCTCTATGATGCGCCCGCGCGGAAATCCGCCGACGCCCAGTGCAAAGTCGAGCTGCAAACAGCCGGACGAGATCACGTCGACGTGCATCTTAATCGACGTGTCGCCCAGCTTCATGACCGATCCTTTGCCAAAGTCCTTTTCAATCTTGCCCAAGGCGACATCCAGCGCCTTTTTTCGCTCATCCGTCGTGGTTCTGCGAACCGGTGGCTTTTTTTCTGGCCTTTTATCCGCCATGCGCTTTCCTCCTGTATCCACTGCTGTTTCCGACAACCTACCTATTATAGTTTATAACAGAAGCCGCCCCTTGTCAAGTCAGCACGCCCGCGCAAAGCCTAATTCTTCGCGTATCGCAGAGAATTAAGTAAGCGCTGATTAAAGAACGTGCGGGATGGCGGGCTAAATTTATTCAGCGCTCACTTAACTCCTTTGTATAAAAACGGGGAATCCCGACAGGGATTCCCCGGGTCGCAGGCCTCGCGGGTTTCTGCAACACGATCACTGATGGCATTATACCGCCAAGCATTGCGCATGTCAAGCGGCCGGGCGATGCCATCAGGATATTTTACGCGATGGGGCCGGGAATATGCGCGCGTTTTACGCCTGTCTACCCTTTCGGCGAATTGTCTGAGGGGGGCGCTTGTTTTTTGCGGTGGGATAGGGTTCCGGCTACGATCAGGGCTAGGGCTAGCGCGAGCGAAAGGATCAGGATGCGATTGTCGTAGGTCGTTTCGTAGTACACGCCGCCTTCACCGGGCTTGGGCAGCGGCACGGGATCGTAGGGAAGGCCGTTCTCCTCGCACAACAGGCGCACGTTCAGCATGTTGATGACCGGGAGGCCGCGCGCCGCGTACTCGTACATGAGCCCGCGGTTGGGCGTGGTCGGAATCGTCGGCGGGTCGAGCACGAGGCCGTTGGGGAAGTTAAGCGTGTAGGAGCTGGTGCCGCTGTTGGCGCTTGCGCCGCCCACGTTGACGAACAGATCGACGTCCTCTCCAAACAGCTCGAGCCTGCGCGCGATGCTCTCCTCGAGCGTCGGCAAATTGATGAACTCGCCGCCCTCTTCTTGGGCAAGGCGCGCAATGATCTCCTGCGCGTCGGCGTACAGCACGCTCTCGCCGTGGTCGTCGGTCCCGCCCGGCGACACCGCGAGCAATTCGTAATCGGCCAAGCCCTTTTCCTTCATCAGCCGATACATGCGCAAAATCGTCAGTTCCGGACGCGTTCCGCCGTACATCGACGCGCCAAACGAGCCGATCACCTTGACCTTCAGATCAAGCGCGTTCGCCCCGCACAGCGTCGCCAGCGCCAGCCCCGGGAACGATCCGCTGGTGCCGATCGCCACCGTGTCGCCCGCCTTCAGCCCCGCCTGCTTGTAGTAGCGAACCAGCAGCGCCGCGTAGTTCGGGTTGAGCGCCGACCGCTTGGCCTCTAAATGCCCAAGTGTGGTCGTCAGCGCCGTCCACTCCGGCCCAATCAGCCCCGTGCGGTTGATATCGTCCGGCGTGATCTCGATCTTTTCATCCTCGACCACCTGAAGCAGCATCTTTTCCGCCGCGTCCATCCGCTCGGCCGCGTCCAACTGCGCCGCGTAATAGGGCGTCTCTACGTCGCGCTTGACCGAAAACGCCAGCGCAAAGCCGCCGCCCGCGACAATCAGCGCGGCCAGCAACCAGCCAAGGCCGATTCGCCCCAGCACATAATTTCTCTTTTGCATCGTCAAATCCCCGTCATCAAGATGAGCCGGATGATGACCGCCAACAATAGCGTCATCCCCAGCGTCTTAAATATTCCCTGCTTGCACATGTCGTTGGCCATCAGCCCCGGAATGATGTAGCCGATGATGCGCATGTCCTGCGGCACCATGTGCAGCGAATAGGCGCTCATCTCAAACAGCCACGTGCCCAACATGCTCAAAAGCACCGTGACCATGAACCTACGACTGCCGTAGATGATCACGAACTTCTGCAGTAACTTGGTCAGCAGGCAGGTCGCCACCGCCAGCGCGATCGTGCTGGCCAACCGGTACGGCTGCTCCAAATAAAACGCGAGATAGCCCGCCGATACCAGCCCGCCCGCGTGCAATCCGAGCAGCTCGATCGACAAAAAGCCCAATATGATGCTAAGTCCGATGGCCTTCTGCTGCATCCTCTACGCCCCCTCACGCGCCTGCAATTGCTCAATGAACACCTTGCCGGCGCCCTTGATATTGCCTAGGCACAAAATTACCCTGCGCGGCCCCACAAGCTCGCTCGCGTCGCGCACCGGCGCGCAGGCAAGCCCCGCCTTGCGCCGATAATACGCAAGCACCTTGCTCGGGCTTTCCCCGATCGCGGACAGCGTCGCGCCGCCCTGCGCAAGCTTCTTCATCAGCGGCACAAATTCGCGCAGCCGATACTCGCGGTCGGAGCGGTTGTTGTAAAGCACCTGCACCGGATACCCATTAAGCGAAAGCGCTTCGCAGCTGTCCTCAAACAGCTGGGTGGACGAATTGCAGTCGTTGGCGGCAAAGGCGTTGATGATCACGGTCTCGCCCGCAAAGAACGGGCCCGCCATGCCGATATCCGGAAGCGCCGTTCGCATCCCGCGCATGGCACACGCGTGGTCGATGCCCAGATAGTCGCACGCCGCCAGCACGAGGCGAATGTTGTCTTCAAACACCGGGTAGTCAAACCCGTCAAGCGCCCCTTCCTCAAGCGGCGAAGCGTCAGGCACAATCAGCTTGCCCGGCGCTAAATACGCCTGAAAGCCAAGCTCGGGCGTGATCACATCGGCGCCTTTGGGGATCGAAAAGGAGAGCGCGCGGATCGTCTCGGGAATGGTTCCGCCCATCTCCGCCACATGGTCTACCCGCGCGTTGGTCATCAGCACCAGCGTCGGGCACACCAGCTTTTCCGCCATCATCTTCTGCGATTCCGGCTGCACCGCCATGCACTCGACCACCACCGCCTGCGCATTTCCCCGCACCGCGCGCCGAATGAAGGGAATCTGCTCGGTCAGGCGCACGCCGCGCTTGCGCAAAAGCGGGTCCTGCGCGCCGTCCGGCAGGATCACCATCGCCTCGGTGCCGGTGGATTTGGCATACGTCACCTTGCCCGACGCGCGCAGCGCGCCCGCCATGAGCCGGGTGACGCTGGTCTTTCCACGCGTTCCGTTGACCAAAATGCGAAGGGGTATGCGCGCCAGCATCCTCCGGTGAATTGCCCATTCCCCTGCGCCCGCCACGAGGAGGCACAGGCATAAAATCAGGATCAGCGTCATAATGCTCCCCCCCTTAGTACGCCGCGAATGAATAGAATTTCCGGGCACCGAAATCGGTGCCCGGAAATCGGTTGGAACTACTTAAGGGGTTATCTTACTTGGCGGCTTCTTCTTCTACAAAGCCGGGGTTGCGCGGCGTTGCAGCCATCGCAGCCTTCCACCAATCAGAGTAGCCGCCCTTTGCCATGTCGACCTTGCCCCACATGTAGGTGCCCATCAGGTCGTCGCCCAGCGCCAGCCACTTCTGGTGCCAGTCGATGGCGTTGTTGCACGCATAGGTGGTGATCAGGTCTTTGGCTTCCGCCACTTTGCCTTCGGCAATCAGCTTCGCGCCAACTTCCTGGATCATCGGAACGATTTCGTACTGCGCGTTCATCTTCTCTTCGCGGGCGGCGTGAATTTCCTTCACAGCGCTCTGATAGTTGATGGTCGCGACCTGCTGTACGTAGGAGTTGGTCCACCAGCCGGAGTTGCGGTCAAACGCTTCGTAACGGTTGCCGATCGAGTACAGGTCGGGCAGCTCGTTCATCGAAGGCCACAGCGGCGTGAGGTAGGTGGTGTCGGGTGCGCCGTAGCCGTACCAGACAAGGCACTTCATCTCGTCGGGCAGGTCAGCTTTGATGTTGGCGATCATCACGTAGCAGGTACGGAACATGTTGATCGGGCGCTCGATGTTGTTGTAGCCAATGGGGTTGCCGAACGGGCCGGCTTCCGGCGCCAGGGACAGGTCATAGTCGGTGCCATTGTAGTAGTCGCCCTTGATTTCGAAGATATCCTGAACGGACAGCTTCTTCTCGGGAACCACGTACAGCGGGAAGCGGTCCGCTTCGGGATCCAGCTTCAGGCTCGGCGCAACCAGGTCAAACGCGCGCCATTCGCGGCGAGTGGAGTAGCGGCCGTTGTCGGGCGCGTAGATTTCGGCGGGGTTGAACACGCCGTCTTCTTCTTTCCACAGGCCATTGTCAACCGCAAAGCTCTTGAAGTTGGGCGAGCAGATGAAGTTGTCGGGATCGTCAAACTTGAACTCGTCGATGCGGGCACGGTTCGCGGCGACGAAGAACGCGTTGCTGGGCAGGCGCACGGCGCACCACAGATCGCGGCCGTAGAACTCGGCGATCCAGATTTCCTTGCCGTCAACGATGTTGATGGTTTCGCCGGAATCACGCCAGCCAAACTCTTCAACCAAGCTGCCCATGATCTGAGCCGCTTCCTTGGCGGTCGTCGCGCGCTCAAGCGCGATGTCCTGCGCGTTCCAGCAGTCGATCAGGCCGTCGTTGTTGGTGTAGATCAGATCCTGCACCTTTTTGCCGTACTCGGTCTCGGTATCAATCGAGAAGGTCGCTTCGCCCATGGCGACACCCTTCTGGTTGATAAAGGAGTAACGGGAGTGGAAGTAGGGGATGGTGTTTTCCGGCTGCGGGGTCTCGCCGGCCAACATGCCATTGCCATAGTCTTTGACTTCCGGATAGTTGGCGAAATCGCCATAGTTATGGGAGTCAATGACGATGTCGCGCATTTTGCCTTCGCCGCCCTCCATGGACGGGGTGATCCACAGGCGGAAATCCGCGCTGGTGGAGTCATCGTTGTGGGTGGTGATGGTAGAACCGTCGGTGGTCGCCTCGGTGCCGACCGAAATGATCGTGCAGGCCAGTGCAGACTGGACCGACATGAGCATGAGGACGGTAACGAGTACGAGGGCCAGTAACTTAGCGTTCTTCTTCATCTGAGTAGTTCCCTCCTTATTCTTAATGGGCTTCCTGCCCATTGGGTATAAATCTGATCATACCGGAAAAGCCTTGTGTCGGTATGGCGGAGACGGCGTTTCATCCGTCCCAGATTTTCCCAAGAGAGTCCCGGAGGGCCGAAGCCCTCCGCGTCAAGGCGCAAACGCCCGACTTAGACCTTCTTAACGAACGCGGGATCGGCCGTCGCCGGATCGTGCAGGAAGTAGCCGCAGTCATGCTCCTTGAGCTCCTCGTAGGTGGGCCAGGTGGCAATGACTTCCTTCTCAGGGTAGAACAGCGCGGTCTGCTTCATGACTTCCAGGGCGCCGGACAGGTGGCGGCCAACGCGGTACCACATGGGCTCGCCAATCTCGATGTCATAGGGCACGTAAGTCAGGCCGTGCGCCGCCGCAACAGCCAAGAATTCATCCTTGCCGGTGGTCAGAAGGTCCACCGTCATGGGACCTACGACGCGGTCGATGAAGGGTTCCGGGGTCTCCATGAGCACGGCCAGCGTGTCGCTGTAGTCGCCCCACTCGCGGTGGCTCAGGCCCTTCAGGCTCTTGGGCGAGGCTTCGCACTTCATGTCGAAGTTGTTTGCCGTCAGGTTCATCGACGCCATCATCGCGATGTCGAGCGCCCTGTCATGCGCAACATAGGTGCCCACGACCGGGTACATGATCGACGCCTCGTGAATGTCGATCGACAGATCGATCTTGTTCTGGCGGATGAACTCCATGAGGGCGAAACTCGCGCGCTCGGTCAGCGTGCCGTCGGGACGGCCGGGGAACGTGCGGTTGAAGTTGCGGATGTCCTGGTAGGCCAACTGCTGTCCGGACGGATAGTTCACATACGTGAAGGGATCCGGCCACTGATCCAGCGGGTTGGTGCCGCGGTCGCCGATCTTGAACTGCGCCGCACCCCACGTGGTGGGTATGGAGTAGAACTTCGGATAGGCGTTGCCCAGCACGCCACAGGTGGACGCGCTGCGGTTGGACTGCGGAATGACGTACACCACGCCCTTTTCCACCTGAATGTTCTCCATGAGAATGTAGGCGGAAAGGCTCGATGCCGGCTCATAGGGGTGCGGGTTGGCCGCGTACAGGACGCTGCCACCGGGAACGCCCGAGTCGAACACAAAGATCGGGGTGTCCATGTAGGTGCCCTTGAGGCTGGGCAGGTAATCAGACAACATCTCCATGCCGGTCAGCGCATCTGACGCGACAAAGGTTTCCTCGTAGTGACGTAGCTCGTAAAACTCCCGCCCGCCCAGGAAGGCCACGACCAGCACAAGTGCCAGCACAATGATCTTCACATAGACAGGGGTGGGCCGGAGTAAAGCGTTTGATTTCGTTTGGCTCATTACTTTATTCCTCCAGTCCTATTTAATGTAGAGTACGCGCAGCAGAAACGGAATCAGGCAGTAGGCGTAGACGATGTCGTACACGATGCCCTGGCGCTTCTCTCGTTTGAACAGACCCTTAATCATGAACAGGCCGATGATACCAGCAAGTACAAAATACGTGTACCTGATGATTTGCTCCATTAATACCATGTTGCACCCTCCTTCTAGATCAAGAACGCGAACTTGCCCGGGAAGATCAGCATGATCAACGCGATTCCGCCAAGCACCAGGCAAGGCAGCGCGATCTGCATGAGGAACGAGCCGTAACTGCCCTCATAGCCAACCGTCTCGCAAGTAATGCGTCCGACGATTCTCGACGGCGGCAAGCAGTCGCCGATGGGGAACATGAGGCTCATCGCCGCCGCGCACACCGTGGTGTTCAGGCCTGCAGTGTTGAACATGAAGATCAGCGGCGTTGCGATGACGATCGCGCTGCCGTAGCTCATGCAGCCCTGCGAGAAAGGCGCGATGAGCAGAATGGTGCAGAAGATCCAGACCATGGGCAGGGTGACAAAGGTGATGCCGATCAGGCCCTTGACGCCCGTGGCGGCCATGACGTTTTGCAGAACGCCGACGCTGATGACGGTTGCGACCAGCGGGAACACCTGCTCCATCGTCTTGCTCAGCACATTCCAGTAGCCCTTAAGGCCGATCTTGTTGGGGTTGCAGAGGACCGCAACCACGGTTGAGAGCACGAAGATCAGCGGAAGGCCCAATACCGGCATGTGGAAGGGGATGGTCATGGACAGCACGAGCAGCGTCACCATGAACAGAACCGGGATCAGGATGCGCGCCCAGTTCATCTTCTCGGGCGCTTCCGGCAGATCCTTCAGGATCGCTTCTTTGGACTGGCGCTTGGAGCCAAAGCCCAGGAAGATGATCGTGAAGACGCTGGTGATCAAGATCGGGATCAGCAGCAGCCACTCAAAGCCGACGTAGGGCATATTGGCCTGCGCGGTCATGAGCATGGTCCACAGGTTGATGGGCGGCGCCGCGGCGCTCAGGATGGCGAAGATGAAGACGAAGGCTGCGGTCTTCTTGGAAGAAAGACCCATGTAGTGAACGACCGTGGCGACCAGGCCGCCCACGACGAACACCGACACACTGCCCGCGCCCGTGATGGCGCCGGGGATCAACATGAAGATTGCCATGAACGCCAGCAATATCCACTTGTTCTCAAACTTGTTGACAAGTTTTCGTGTGACGGCTGTCATTGCACCCGAATGGGAATAGACGTTCACAAACAATGACGCACACACAAATAAGATGGCCAGGTCGAGGTTGGTAAACAGGCCCTCAACCAAGATCCGGGGCGCAGAGTCGTTCCAACCATGCGCGACGCCGAAGCACATGCCCACGACGGCGCTAATCACCATCGAAAGCTCCGTGGACTTCAGGAAGATGCTGCTCAATACGAATGCAGCAACCATTGCGATCAGAATGATCGACGTGTCAAGATACATCAGATGCCCCCTCCAAACTACGTTCTCTACGCGCCCCGTGGAAAGTGCGCGCTTAAGGCGCGCACCCCCACGGGAGAACGGTATTGTACCAATGGAAAACATTCACACGAACAGGCGGGTGGATTTTTCGCCCTTGCGAAGCCGGGAGGCGAAGCGCGAGCGCGCTACGCTGAGCAACGGCACCGCGCGGGTGAACCATCGCCCGACCGGGTTGCGTCAACGTTTGGGATCAGTATTACTTTACAAAAGCAGTCTTCGAGAGTTCCGTAAAGTCGATCGCGTTGTCGATGATGGTCAGCGGGATGCCGAGTTCTTCCTTCAGCTTGTCAAAGCGGCCGTCGGAGTTGCCTTCCTTGACCACGATCATCCACTCCGCGGCGGGGCAGATCACGTCGATGCAGCGCTCGTTGGGGTTGGTTTCGATGTTGGAGCGCTTGTCCTTCTCGAGCAGAACCGCGACGACGGGCAGGTTGATTTCCTTGGCGGCGGCGACCATCGTCTCAAGACGGGCCACTTCGTCGTCGATCGTGATGCCGGACGCACCCAGACCTTTGTCGGTGGAACCAATGACGACGACCAGCGCGGAATAGGCGCGCTCTTTAAGGTCTTCGGCTACCGGCTCGGATTTGTAGAAAAAGTCGGTGTCCAGGGTGAGGGTCTTGGCCTGGCCAACCAGAAGGCGCGCCATTTTGCCGCCCGGGCCCTGACCTGCGTTGGTGATCAGAATGGGTGCGGTGTAGGTCTTGGCGGGATCGCCGGTCACGGCGGCAAACGCCTGCATCGGCAGGGCGGCGAGAAGGGCTACGAGCAGAACGACTGACAGAAACTTACGCATGATGATTTCCTCCTTCGATTTTTTCCTTATGTGTCGCAATATACTTGCGGATTAACAAGGCACTTCCAATAGAGTAAGCCACGCGGTTCGGTTTTGGTTGTCGATTGTGATGACCTTGCCACACCTCGCTTCTGCCTGCAAGTCTTTGCGCACCGCCCCTGCGGTTGCGGCTTGCAGCCTCTGACGCCATCCCTTCCCGCTTGAGGAGGGGTTGTACAACCATCGCAAACTGTATTATAACAGAAACGATGGGATCAGACAAGTCCCTTTAGGTCGCCAACTCCGGGGTTCTCGCCTCGGTCACCGTGGAGAAGACGATCTGCGTATGGGTTCGGCCATACTGTTGAAGCTCTCCGACAAACGCGTCCAGCTCCTTGGTCGTGCGAAAACACGCTTTAATGAACATGGAGTAGTCGCCCGTCACGTGGTGGCACTCCATCACGTTGGGCGCCTTGGCGATCTCCTGCGAAAATCGCTGCTTGTCGCCCGGCACCAAGCCAAGGCTCACGAAGGCGACGACGCCATAGCCCAGCATTTGAAGGTTCATCATCGGCTGATAGCCCGTGATGGCGCCTGCCTTCTCAAGGCGCATGAGCCGCGCGGTCACCGCAGGCGGCGACATAAACACCTGCGCGGCCAGCTGCTTGACGGGGCACCGGGCGTTTTTCTGAAGAAGGCTGATCAGGCGCAAATCCACCGCGTCAAACCCCTGCATCGTCCATCCCTCCCGATTTGGCTTGTGTACCTATTTTACCAAATAATCTACGATATGTCAGTCTTTTGTCACCATAAATTTGAACTTTTTCGTAAACAAGGTTATCGCCCCTGATAGTTTACAAAAACAGGTGTGACCACGCCTCACCTTATAAACCACGATAAATTGTGCGCCCCATTGACGCATTATACCCTTTCGGCTATGCTAGCAGTGAGGTGTATATATCATGATAACGCGAATTGAAAAGGACTCGGTAGGCACTATGGAGGTTCCGGCGACGGCATACTACGGTGTACAGTCGCAGCGCGGCCGGGAGAACTTCCCGATTACCGGACGGACGATGCATCCCATCCTGATCGACAACATCGTGCGCATCAAGAAGGCAGCGGCCCAGGCCAACCTTCAGGCGCACACGCTGGATTTGACGGTCGCCCAAGCGATCATGAACGCCTGCGACGAGATTTTGGCCGGGGCGCTGCGCGATCAGTTCATTGTGGACTGCATCCAGGGCGGCGCGGGCACGTCGGCTAACATGAACGCAAACGAGGTCATCGCCAACCGCGCGCTCGAGCTCTTGGGGGAGACCAAGGGCGACTATCAGCGCGTGCACCCGAACGACCACGTCAACCTTGGTCAGTCGACCAACGACGTATACCCCACGGCGGGCAAGCTGACCGTGTACATGCTGATCAGCGGACTGCTTACGTCGCTTAACAAATTGTGCGATACGCTGCACGCAAAGGCCGTCGAATTTGACGATGTGATCAAGATGGGGCGCACGCAGCTCGAGGACGCGGTGCCGATGCGCTTGGGTCAAGAGTTTGCCGCGTATGAAGCGATGCTAAGGCGCGACATCAAGCGCATTGAGACGGCGCGCGAGTCGATGGCGGTCATCAACCTGGGCGCCACCGCGATTGGCACGGCGATCAACGCAAGTCCGCTGTACCTCAAGTACGTGGTTCCGATCCTGAGCGAGATCACCGGCATTGCGCTTACGCGCTCGGCCGACATGATCGACGGCACCCAGAACACCGATTGCTTCACCTATATGTCGGGAACGCTCAAGACCTGCGCGCTGGATCTTTCGAAGATCGCCAACGACCTGCGCCTGCTGTCGAGCGGACCCAAGACCGGCATTGGCGAGATCGTGCTGCCCGCGCGGCAGAACGGCTCCTCGATCATGCCGGGCAAGATCAACCCGGTCATCCCGGAAGTGGTCAATCAGGTCACCTTCAAGGTGGTCGGAAACGACGTCACGATCTCGATGGCGTCCGAGGCGGGTCAGTTGGAGCTGAACGCGTTTGAGCCGGTCATGCTGTGCTGCCTATTTGAGTCGATTGAGACGATGCAGCACGCGATTGACACGCTTGAGGAGAACTGCGTATCGGGCATCACGGCCAACCGCGAGCGCTGCCTCACGCTGGTTCGCTCGAGCGCAGGCATCATCACGGTGCTGTGCCCGGTGCTGGGCTACGCCAAGGCGGCGGCCATTGCCAAGGAATCGCTTGCGACCGGCGCGTCGGTGTACGACATCGTGTGCCGTTCGGCGAATCTTTCGCCCGAGGAGGTCAACGAGCTGCTCGACCTGCGCGCGATGACCGAGGTCCCGGCGGAGACGCCCGCCGTCTAAAGAACTGAACTGTCCGAGTCCCCCGATAGCGCCGCTGTCGGGGGGCTTTTTTGCCCTTGCGCGCAGGCGCGCAATTTGCTACAATGGGCTATCGCAGTAGAAAGGCGGATTTTCCCCATGAAATTGATCTCCTGGAACGTAAACGGCCTGCGCGCCTGCGCGACCAAGGGGTTTGAATCTTCGGTTGAGGCGCTGGACGCGGACGTCATCTGCCTTCAGGAAACCAAGATGCAGCCCGGTCAGCTCGAGCTTGCGCTGCCCGGCTACCACCAGTACTTCTTGGGCGCGGTCAAAAAGGGCTATTCGGGCACGGCGGTCCTCACGCGCGCGGAGCCGATCAGCGTTTGCCAAGGCATCGGCCTTGAGGCGCACGATCAGGAAGGGCGCGTGCTCACGTGCGAGTACCCGGATTTTACCTTGGTCAACTGCTATACGCCCAACGCCCAGAACCAGCTCAAGCGCCTCGCGTATCGCCTCGAATGGGAGGACGCCTTTCGCGCGTACCTCATGCGCCTGGACGCGCGCAAGCCCGTGATCCTATGCGGCGATCTCAACGTCGCGCACAAGGAGATCGACCTCAAAAACCCCAAGATCAACCACCAGAACGCCGGTTTTTCGGACGCTGAGCGGGAAAAACTCACGCAACTGCTGGATTCCGGCTTCATCGACAGCTTTCGCTACTTCTATCCCGACCTGACAGGCGCGTACAGCTGGTGGAGCTACCTGCGCAACGCGCGCGCCACCAACGCGGGCTGGCGCATCGACTACTTCCTCGTCTCGAAAAAACTCGCCCCCCGCATGGCGGGCGCAGCCATTCACCCCGAAATAGAGGGGTCCGACCACTGCCCCGTCGAATTGACGCTGGATTAGCGCGGGGGAGGGGCGCGGGGGCACTTTAGCGCCTCCCTTTTGAGGGAGGTGCCGTCAAGGGAAGGCTCTAAATGGGTGCCGCGCCGCAAGGGGAAGGCGCAGGGGTGGTGCCTCCCGCATCTGTAGGGGCGCCTATGAGGCGTCCGCCGGTTCGTCGGAGCTCATCCTGCGGGTGCCATCCCATCAAGGGGCGGAGGGTGGCTCCGTGGCTCGAAAGACCGCGGGGGAAAAACCGCGAGATAGCCCGAATCGGTCGGGCGATCTCTTGAGTTAGTGACAATGTTCTAGCGCTACGA
>JAVXNW010000071.1:0-13313 GCA_036645575.1 Clostridia bacterium
CTGCGCCCGCAGGCGCGCTGGCATCCAAGGACCTTCCTTGGCGGGGTCCAGGGGCAGCGCCCCGGCCGCCGGAGGCCGCCTCCCTTACTATACTTCCCGCCTCCTGGTTCCCCTCGCCTCCTCCTCGCCTCCTCCCCCGCCGCTTCTTCCCTCCTCCTCCCCTCCTCTGCATCAAAACGATAGGAGACCTGTCATGACGCAAGGGCTTCAGTTCAAGATCGATCATTTGCCGGAATCGCCGGGCTGTTACATCATGCGTTCCGAGGGCGAAGTGATCTATGTCGGCAAGGCGGTGAACCTAAAAAACCGGGTACGGCAGTACTTTCAGTCGTCGCGCGGGCACACGCCGAAGGTGCGCGCGATGGTTGCGCGGATCGACGACTTTGACACAGTGCTGGTAAACGGGGAGCTTGAAGCGCTGATTCTGGAATGCAACTTGATCAAGCGCTACCGCCCGTTTTACAACATTCTGCTCAAGGACGACAAGCAGTACCCCTACATTGCGATCGACCTTTCGGAGCCATTCCCGCGAATGCAGCTTCGGCGGAAGGTGGAAAAGGACGGCGCGCGCTACTTTGGCCCCTACAAGGGGGCGTCTGTTGTGCGGGAAGTGCTAGACGTGGTGCGAATGGTGTTCCCGGTTCGCGTGTGTCAAAAGCAGTTAAAGCCCGATCCCGCGGTTCGGCCATGCGTGCATTACGCGGTGGGACAATGCCTTGCGCCTTGCGCCGCGAAGGTTTCTCCAATGGAATACGGGCAATTGATACAGCGCGTGATTGAATTTCTTTCGGGAAAATACGACCCGGTGCTCGATGAATTGCGCGCGCGGATGAGCGAGGCCTCGGCGCAGACCAACTATGAGCGTGCCGCCGTGTACCGCGACCGAATCCGCGCGGTGGAGGGCGTCATGCAGCGGCAGCGCGCGTCGATGACGGGCGGCGGCGACCAAGACGTGCTGGCGTGCGCGGCGGAGGGCGCCGACGCGGTGGTAGAGCGGCTGACGATCCGGGACGGCAAGCTGATCGAGGCCAACACCTACGTGCTGGAGCGCGCGGGCGACGAGGCGGCAAGCGAGGTGCTGACCTCGTTCATCCTGCAGCACTACGAGGAGGGCGGCGCGCCGCGCGAAATCCTGCTTGCGGTCAAGGCGGACGACATGGAAGTCCTCTCGCAGTTGCTGGGTGAAATGGCGAAGCGGAAAGTGACGCTGCACGTGCCGGAGCGCGGCGAGAAAAAGCGGCTGATCGAGCTGTGCGAAAAGAATTTGCAAGAGGCCATCACCAAGCGCGCGGCGGCGCTCAGGCGCAGTTACGCGCGCACGCACGGCGCGGTGCGGGAGCTTGCGGACGCGCTGGGTCTTGTGGACGCGCCGCGCCGGATAGAGGGCTACGATATTTCAAACACGCAGGGCGCGCAGTCGATCGGGGCAATGGTGGTGATGATCGACGGCACGTGCGAGCATGGCCAGTACCGCCACTTTCGCATCAAGAGCGTGGAGGGCGCGAACGACTTTGCGTCGATGTATGAAGTGCTGCTTCGCCGGTTCAAGCATGGGCTGGCGGAATTGGCGACGCGCGAGGAAGCGGGGCTTCCCGCCGTGGGCGGCTCGTTTTCCGACCTGCCCGACCTGATCCTGATCGATGGCGGGCCCGGTCAAGTGAAGTTTGCGCAGGACGCGATGCACGAGGTCGGCCTCGAGATCCCGATGTTCGGGCTTGCGGAGCGCATCGACGAGATCGTCCTGCCCCATGAGAAGGAGAGCCTGCTGCTCGACCGGCATTCAGAGGCGCTGCACCTGATTCAGCGCCTGCGCGACGAGGCGCACCGCTTCGGCATCACGCAGCACCGAAAACTGCGCGCCAAGGCGTCAATCGCGTCGGCGCTCGACGGCATCCCGGGTATCGGCCCCAAGAAAAAGAAGGCGCTGCTCAAGCAGTTTAAGACCATTGAGCTTCTAAAGGCGGCCGAGGAATCGGCGCTCATGGAAGCCGAGGGCATTGGACCGGAGTTGGCGCGGGTGATTCACGCACATTTTTTGACCTCATCAAATAAAGACGGAGGCGATTGATTATGAACCTTGACAAGATGGACGCGCTGATCGCGTCGTACCAGGATGAAATGCTGCACATGCTCAAGGGCTGGATCGCGATCAATAGCGTGCAGGCGGAACCCACCGCACAGAACGCGCCGTTTGGCGACGCGGTGCGGCAGATGCTCGACCTGTTTTTGAAGGACGCGGCGCATTTGGGCTTTTGCGTAGACGACGTGGACGGGTTCGCGGGCGCGGCCGAGATGGGCAAGGGCGAAAAGACGCTGGGCATCCTCGCGCATCTGGACATCGTGCCGGCGGGCGACGGCTGGAAGCACGAGCCGTTCAATGCGACGATCGAGGACGGCGTGTTCTATGGGCGCGGCGTGCAGGACGACAAGGGCCCGGCGCTCAGCGCGCTGTTTGCCATGCGCGCGGTGCGCGAGGCGGGCATCCCGCTCAAGGACGCGGTGCGCCTGATCGTCGGGTGCGACGAGGAGACCGGCATGACCGACATGCGCCACTACCATGAGGTGCGCAAGCTGCCCGACTACGGCTTCTCGCCGGACGCGGAATACCCGCTGATCAACATCGAAAAGGGCGGACTGGGGCTCATGCTCTCAAAGGCCAGCGCGGGCGAAAACGACGCGCGCATCCCCGTGTATTCGCTCTTTGCCGGCCTTCGCTCCAACATCGTTCCGGGCGCCGCGACGGCCGAGGTGGGCACCGCGCAGGTGCCATTTGCCGAATTGGCTGCGCAGGTCGCGCGCATCTGCGCCGCGCATGACCGCTTTGACGTGTGCGCGAGCGACCTTGGAAATGGGCGCGCAAAGCTGACCGCGACCGGCAAGCAATCGCACGCCGCATTGCCCGAGGCGGGACTGAACGCGGCGGGGATGCTGCTGATCGTGCTTGCCGAACTGGACGCGGGCGGCGGGAGCAACGAGGCGATCCGGGGCCTTGCGCAACTGCTGGGCGTCGCATACGACGGAAGCGGGCTGGGCATCGCGCAAAAGGATGACCTTTCCGGCGCGCTCACCTGCAATCTGGGGCTTTTGCGCTACGACGGCGCGCTGCTCACCGCGCGCCTCGACATCCGCTACCCGATCTGCGCGGATGAATCCTCCCTGTGCGGCTGCGCGGTCATGGCGGCATCCGCGTGGCATATAGCGGTCGAGCGCATGGGCGGCCACACGCCGCTGCACGTGCCCGCCGACCACCCGGTCGTGACGGGGCTGTTGGAAGTCTACCACGAGCAGACCGGCCTGCCCGCCTACGCCATAGCCATCGGCGGCGGCACCTATTCGCGCACCATGCCCAATACCGTGGCGTTTGGCACCAGCTTCCCGGACGACGTGGAGTGCTGCCACATGCCCGACGAGCACGTCACCCTCGAAAAATTCATGCTGAGCACGCGCATCATGGCGCACGCAATCGTCCGATTGGCCGGACAATAGGCGAGCACGTAGGGGAAATCGGCGAGACGGCGCGAGAAAAAGGCGCTCGTCTCGCTTTTTTGTGCCAGAAAAAGCCCCCGCGACGCCGCGGGAGCTTGGGTCATGCAAAAATTGCCTGACGGTGCGCCGGCATAACTGCCCCTTGGCGGTTATGCCGGCGCGTTTCCTTAGCCGACGACTTCGGCGTTCAGGAAGTTGAGCACGCCGGTCGAGGACATCTGGGCGCCAATGACCTTGTCGCTGTTGATGAGGCTCGTGTGCACCGCGTAGGCGATCGGCATGTAGGCGAAGCTCTCGGAGAGCAGCTTGTCGGCGGCGTAGAACTTTTCAAAGCGCGCCGCGCCGCTGAGCAGCTTGGCTTCGGCGATCAGCTGATCGTATTCCGGGTTGCGCCAATCGGCATAGTTGCCGAAGTTGCCGCTCACGTACAGGTCCAAGTGGGTCAGCGGGTCGGCGTAGTCGCCCCACCATCCGCCACGGCACACTTCAAAGTCGTGCGCGACGCGGGTCTGATGGAAGACCGCGGACTCCATGTTGCTCAGCTTTACGCTGATGCCCAGGTTGTCCATCCACATCTGCTGGATCGCCTCGGCGATGGCCTTGTTGGTCTCGCTGGTGTTGTACAGAATGGTGATTTCCGGGAAGCCTGCGCCGTCCGGGAAACCGGCGTCTGAGAGCAACTGCTTTGCCTCGGCGTATTTGCTGTCGTCCGTGGGAATGCCGTAATCGCCGCTCACCTCGTTAAACTTGCGGCCCTGATCGTCATAGACGACGCCCGGGATCAGCGACCAGGCGACGGTGGAGCCGTCCTTCAATACGTCGTTCACGATCGCGGTGCGGTTGATGGAGTAGGACAGCGCCTGACGCACGCGAATGTCGGTAAAGGGCGCCTTGGTCACGTTAAAGGCGTAGAAGTTGGCGGAGTTGGCGGGCGATACGGCGAAATCCGGCTCTTCATTCAGAAGGCGCGGGATCTCCGCCGGCGGCACGTAGCACAGCGCGTCGATCTGGCCGGACTCGTAGCCGGTCAGCGCGGTGGTCTGATCGACGATCATCATGCCGACAAGCGTATCCACCTTGATCGCGTCCTTGTCGTAGTAGTTGGGGTTTTTTTGAAGCACCAGGCGGTCGCCCGCCGTGTAGTCGGTCATGTAATACGCGCCGTTTGACACCGCCTTGGCGGGATCAATGGCCCATGCGCCGCTGGTGTAGTCCACCATATCCTCGCGCAGCGGCATGAACGTGACGCCGGTCAGCACCTGAAAGAAGACCGGGCCGGGCACGCTCAGCGTGACTTCAAATGTCTTGTCGTCCACCGCGCGGTAGGACACGATGTTGGCGGCGTCGAAGATCCAGCTGTAGCTGGAGGCCACGGCGGGGTCCTGCGCGCGCTTCCACGCGAACTCGAACTGCTGCGCCACCAGCGGCTGGCCGTCCGACCACGCGGTGTCGCGCAGGTGGAACGTGTAGATGAGGCCGTCGTCGCTCACATCGTAGCTTTCAGCGACGCCCAGCACCACTTCGTGGTTGACTTCCTTGACGAGCCCCTCGTAGGTATGCGTCAGAATGAGCGAGCCATCGATGCCCGAATTGAGGCCCGGATCCAGGGTCGTGGGCTCCTGGCCGATGTTGAAGGTGATGCTGCTTCCTTCTTCGCCCTCGGCAAAGCCGATTGCGCAAGTGAGGAGCAGACTGATCGCCAGAACCATAGCCAACACTTTTTTCATGGGTTTTTCCTCCATACGATGATATTTCTATATGACCGCTTCGGCAAAAGGCGCTGTCCCTGAAGCGCGCTTCGGCAAGACGCGCGATTCGTTTTTTCGCGCATCGCGCCGGGATGCAGGCCGGAAAAGGCCTTTTGGACGCTGCGGCAATATACTCAGATCGGAATCAGTACCGCATCTCCACCATCTGATGGCCGCGAATCTCGGGAATGACGAACGTGACGCCGCCGGGCACTTCCTCAAAGGCGAGCACCTGCGCCTCGGGCGCGGTCAATATGGCGCGCACCTTGCGCGCTGTCATGGCGGTCACGCGCACCTGATAGAGCGCAATGACGTCCTCCAGAATGTCCATGCGCTCGGCGCGGCGCTCCGGGATGTAGTGAAGCGCGTGCAAGACCAGCCGCCCTTGGGCGACTTGTTCGCTGAGCGTCAGCTCGAGCGTGCTCGGGCCGTCGTGCGTGAGCAGCGTGCCCTTGAGCAAGTTGCGCACCGCGTTTCCCACCATCGTTCGAATCCAGCGGCAGCCGTACTGATCGTAGGTTCTAAAGACCGGGTGCGCGAAGTAGATCACGCGCGCATTGCCCACCACGGCGGGATAGCCGTATTTTTCCGCGCTGGGCGTGTGTTGATGGCTGCAAAAGTGCTGCCACGTGCGGTTGAAATAGGGCACATTGGCCTTGACCAGCTCGCTTGCGCCTGGGCGCACCGCGACCTTCATGCCCTTGTCGTACATCACGTACTCGGTATTGGGCTCGAGTCCCGCCATGATCGGCCCGTCGCCCACGGCAAAATCGGGGCTGAACGGCGCGTCGCCCTGCGTGTCCACCGGCATAAACGGCGCAAACGCGCCGCCCGCCGCGTCAAGACCGGATCGGTGCGAGGCGATCAGCACGCCACCCTTTTCAAGAAACGCGGTGATCTTTTCGGAAAGCGCGCCCTCCACCGGAATGTCGTCCGGAAGCACCAGCAGTCGATAGTCCGAAAAGCAGGCCTTCGAATCCACGACGTCAAACTGAACGCTCATGTGGGTGAGCAGCTTGGCCGCCCCGGTCAGCTCCGGGGACACGAGCAGCGTTCCTGGCCGCTTAAATTCCTCCGGAATCAGAACCGCGGCTTCGACCACCGGCACCGCGCCTTGAACCCACATTTCCTTTTGCGCCACCTGCTCGTATACCTTGCCGATCAGGTGGTAGGTCGCCTGGCTGATCGCGCCCGAGGGGTGCAATTGATCGCCGATCGAGCAGCGCCCGCCGTAGGCCAGCGCCTTAAAGCACTCGTACTCAAGCGCCGCCTCGTTGCGGAAGGAGCCAAAATCGCCCCAGTCGGTGTGGAATTTGCCGGTCATCCCCACAAACGTCCGCCCCAGCGTGCGCGCGTAGCGGGCGGTGACCGGGAAGTGGTTATATCCCCACGATCCGCCGGGCAGCGATTCGATCTCGAGGTGCGTAAAGGCGTCGATGTCCGCGCGATGGCGCGTGCCGATGAAGCCCGCGTTGTAAAAGACCGGGCAGCCCGGCTGAATTTCGTGGATCATGCGGGTCATGTCCCGCATGAAAAAGTCAAACACCTGCTGGGCGAACACGTAGCGCACCGTCTCGTCGGAACCATCCAGCCCCAATTTTTGAATGTCCCGCAGGCAATTCGGGCAGCAGCAGGGCTTGATGTTCAAAATGTCGAAAAACAGGCCGTCCAATTCGCCCAGACTTTCGAACATGTCCCGAACCTGCGCCTTGAGGTAATCCACATAGCCGCTATTTAGGCATAGATTGCGATAAAACCCCGCCTTAAACGGCGGCTGGTTGAACGGCGCGCCCTGCTCGTTTAGCACAAGCCAATCGTAGTGCTCCCGCGCAATCTCGTCGTCCCACTGAACCGTCGTATAGACCGGCACCTTGATCCCGTGGCGGTGGCAGGCCTCGATCTGCTCCTTGAGCAGGTTTTTGTTGGCCAAATTCGGGTGCATCCGCTCCGGCATGTTCTTGGAATCGTAATACAGCCAGCCGTGGTGGCAGCGCGCAAAGCAGGTGATCGAATTGACGTGCGCCTTTTCAAGGGTAGAGGCAAAATCCTCCGCGTCAAATTGCGCGCCAATGCCGGGAATCTGCCCGCTCGTGTGAAAATCCAAATGGACCTGTCGAAACCTTACGTCCTGCATGATGTCCTCCTATGGGTTTACTGGGAACGCCGATTGGGTAAGCGCCCATGGCGTTGGGCGCGTTTTTGCCCGACGCAACTTATTGGAGCGCCTGCGGGTTGAGCGCCAGCAGGTCTTCGGGCACGAACAGGCCATCCTTTCGGATCAGCCGGTCGTCAAAGTAAATCTCGCCGCCGCCCCAGGCCTTTGTCTGCAAAAGCACCAGATCCCAGTGGATCTGCGAGTCGTTTCCGTTGTCGGCCTCGGCCTTGTAGCACGCGCCGGGCGTCAGGTGGATGCTTCCGGCCAGCTTTTCGTCGATGCCGCCGTCGCCTGTGGGTTTCAAAATCACCGGGCTTACGCCAAAGGAGAACTCGCCCAGATACCGCGCGCCCGGATCGATGTCCAAAATTTCGTTGAGCTTTTGCGTGTGATTGCACGTGGCGTCGACGATCTTGCCCTGCTCGAATTTTAGACGGATATTTTCAAACGTCAGGCTCTGGTAGACGCTGGGCAGGTTAAACGTCACGACGCCGTTCACCGAATCGCGCACGGGCGCGGTGAACACCTCGCCGTCGGGGATGTTGATCTTGCCGTCGCACGGCACCGCCGGAATGCCCTTGATCGAAAAGTTAAGCTCGGTTCCCGGCCCCACGATGCGCACGCGGTCGGTTTCCTCCATGCGCCTAGCAAGCGGCGCCATCGCGGCGGCCAGTTTTTCATAGTCCATGTTGCAGGTGGTGTAGTGGAAGTCCTCATAGGCCTCCAGGCTCATGCCCGCCATCTGCGCAAGCGCGTTGTTGGGGTAGCGCAGACCCACCCACTTGAGGTGCTGGCGGAACTTGCGCACGGCGCTGCGTTCCTCGACGTATTGGCGCATCTGCTCGTCGGCCACGTCCGAAAGCTCGGACGCGTTGACGAGGCCGCGAATGGTGATCTGCGCCTGCATGGCGCCGTACAGCTGCGCGTCCAGCTCGTTTTGCAGATGCAGCTGCGCGCGCGTGCAGTTTTTTAGCAGTTCGCGCGTGATCGAGGCGATTTCATACTGCACAAAGGGCGTTCCGCCCGCCGCGTAGATCTCGCGGATGAGCAATTGCACCAGCGGATAGGCGTCGGTCTCCGATACGCTGATCAGCACGTTTTCTCCCGGCTGAACCGACACGCAGTAGTGAACCAATTTGTGCGCAAAGCGCGTCATTCGTTCGTCCATTGAAGTCAAATCCTCCTCTGCCGCCTGCGCGGCCTATGTCATGGGGCATACACCGGGGGGTTTCCCGGTCTGCCCTTCGCGCCAAGGCGGGCGCGCGCTTTATATGAGGTGGCAAGCCACAAAGTGGTTGGGCGCGACCTCGCGCAAAACCGGCTCGCGCTCTTTGCATTGCCTAGTGCACGCGCGGCAGCGGGACTGAAACCGGCAGCCGGGCGGCGGATCGATGGGGCTAGGCACGTCGCCTTCCAGCATGATGCGCTTTCCGCGCATGTTTCGGTCGGGATCGGGCACCGGTATCGCGGACAAGAGCGCCTGCGTATAGGGGTGCAGCGGCTTTTCGTACAGCTCGTCGCTCGCGGCCACCTCGACCAATTCCCCGAGATACATGACGCCGATGCGGTTTGAGATGTGCTTGACCATCGACAGGTCGTGCGCGATAAACAGGTACGTGAGGTTGCGCTCCTGCTGAAAGTCCTCGAGCATGTTGACCACCTGCGCCTGAATGGACACGTCGAGTGCCGAGATCGGCTCGTCGCAGATGATGAACTCCGGGTTGACCGCAAGCGCGCGGGCTATGCCGATGCGCTGGCGCTGTCCGCCGGAGAACTCGTGCGGATAGCGGCTGGCGTGCTCCTGCTTGAGGCCGACCTTGCTGAGCAGTTCCTTGATGATCGCCTCTTTTTCGTGGCCGTGCGCCAGATCGTGCACCTCGAGCGGCTCCGCGATGATGTCGCTGACCGTCATGCGCGCGTTGAGCGAGGCATAGGGGTCTTGAAAGATCATCTGCATGCGCTTGCGATAGGGCATCATCTGGTGCTCGTTCAGCTGCGCGATGTCCACGCCGTCGTATTCAATCTTGCCCGCCGTCGCGTCGTACAGGCGGATGATCGTGCGGCCGGTGGTGGATTTTCCGCATCCGCTCTCCCCCACAAGGCCGAACGTCTCGCCGCGGCGAATGAAAAAGGAGACGCCATCCACCGCCTGCACAAAGTGCTCGCTTTTTCCAAACAGCTTTTTCTTGACCGGGAAATACTTTTTGAGGCCCTCGACGCGAAGGAGCGGTGTCTTCTTATTTTCCACTATTTTTGTTCCTCCCTTTCGCGCAACATCCGAGCGACCTCGGGATGATACAGGTGGCAGGCGCACTTGTGCCCCTCACCCATCTCGTAAAAATCGGCGGGCTGCGTCATGCACATTTTTCGGGCTTGCTCGCACCTGAGCGAAAACGGGCAGCCCTTGGGCGGCGCGAGCAGGTCGGGCGGAGAGCCGGGAATGGGCTTTAGGCGCTCGTGCCCCTTGCGGTGCACGGCGGGAACCGACTTGAGCAGCCCCTGCGTATAGGGATGCGCCGGTCGGTAGAAGATGTCGCGCGCGCTGCCCTCCTCCATGATCTGGCCGCCGTACATCACGAGGACGCGGTCGCAAAGCTCGGCCACGACGCCCAAATCGTGCGTGACCAGTATGATCGTGGCGTCCTCCTTTTTGCGAATGTCGTCCATCAGCTCAAGGATCTGCGCTTGAATGGTGACGTCGAGCGCGGTCGTCGGCTCGTCCGCGATCAACAGCGCCGGGTGACAGGCCAGCGCCATGGCGATCATCACGCGCTGGCGCATGCCGCCCGAAAACTCGTGCGGGTAGTTGTTGACGCGCGCCTCGGGCGAGGGAATGCCGACCAATCGAAGCAGCGCCACCGCGCGCTCATTGGCCTGCGCGCGGCTGATCTTTTCATGCGCCAGAATGGTCTCGGCCACCTGATTGCCCACGCGATACACCGGGTTGAGCGAGGACATCGGGTCTTGGAACACCATCGAAATGCGCTCGCCGCGCACCTTCATCATTTCCTTGTCGCTCTTTGTCAGCAGGTTTTCACCCTCGAACCAGACCTCGCCGCCCTTGATCCTGCCGGGATGGGTGATCAGCTGCATGATCGACATGAGCGTCACGCTCTTGCCGCTGCCCGATTCCCCCACAATGCCCAGCACCTCGTTGCGATTGACGTGAAAGGATACGTTTCGGACGGCCTGCACTTCCCCCACATGGGTGAAAAAGGAGGTCTCCAGATTTTTTACTTCTAAGATGCGCTCTTGCACGTTTTTTTCCTCCTCTATTTGCGCAGCTTGGGATCCAGCGCGTCGCGCAGTCCGTCGCCCAGAAAGTTAAACCCGAGCACCGTCACGCAGATCAGCAGCGCCGGCAGGAACAGTTGGTAGGGATAGGTGCGCAGTCCCCCCAGCGCGTCGCTGGCCAGCGTTCCCCACGAGGCGGCCGGCGCGCTGACGCCCAGGCCGATGAAGGACAGAAACGACTCGGTGAATATGGCGCTTGGGATGCTCATGGTCAGCGACACGATGATCGCGCCCATGGCGTTGGGCACCAGATGCTTGCGCATGATGCGCCCGGTGGACGCGCCGATCGTCTTGGCGGCCAGCACGTACTCCTGATTTTTAATGCTCAAAATCTGCCCGCGCACCTGCCGCGCCATGTCCACCCAGTAGACCGACGCCAGCGCCAGGATGATGGTCTTGAGCCCCGGCTGCAACACGACCATCAGCAGAACCACATACAGCGTCAGCGGCACCGTTGAGATGATGTCCACAATGCGCATCATCAAATTGTCCACCCATCCGCCCAGATACCCCGCAATGCCGCCGTACAATACGCCGATAAAGAATTGCACAAGCGTCGCGACCAGCGCGACCAAGAGCGAGATGCGCGCGCCGTAGATGAGGCGCGCAAACATGTCGCGCCCAAGGTAGTCGGTTCCGCACACGTAGGTTCTGTTCCACTTGGACGTGGTCTCCGTGAGCTTTTGCCCATTTTCGTATAGCGTAAAGCGCTCAAGGCTCGCGGCCTTCGCGTAATCGCCCTTTTTCTCGGCCTTGGCCACCTTGGCCGCGCCGGAATAGTCCATCACCAGCTCGGCGCCGTCGATGGTATACGTGCGCGTGCGCGTCGCCTTGTCCTCGCTGGACGCCTCGTAGCGCTTGATCACTTCGCCCTTAGGGGATATCTCGTAGAGCGTATACTCCTTGTGGACGTATAGGAGCTGCCCATTGGGGCGTTTATAACAAGTGAGCATCGGGGGCAGGTTGCTCATCGACAGATCCTGCCGGAAATGGGTGTGCGGCGTCAAGAACATGCCAAACGCCGCCAGAAACAGGATCAGCAGGATGATGATCAGACCCACCATCGACAGCGGGTTTTTGCTGAACCGATACCAGACATCCCGGCTGTAAGAGAGCGCGGGACGGGCGATCTCCTGCGAATCGGCCGCCTCGGTGCGCACGCGCTCAAGGTCTTCGGGGGTGATTTTATATTGCTTTTCCATGCTGTTTCGCCTCCTCAGCCGTCAATTTTGATGCGGGGATCGAGCAGGACATATACGATGTCCACCACCAAGATCATGGCGCCCGCAAACGCCGCGTAAAACAGCGTCGTGCCCATGATGACCGTATAGTCGCGGTTGGTGATCGCATCGACGAAGAACTTGCCCATGCCCGGAATGGCAAATATCTTTTCGGTGACAAACGAGCCGCTCATGATGCCCGCGATCATCGGCCCTATGTAGGTGACCACCGGAATCAGCGCGTTTTTGAGCGCGTGCTTGCCGATCACCCTGCCCCACGACAGGCCCTTGGCGCGCGCCGTGCGGATGTAGTCCTGCCCCATCACTTCAAGCATCGACGAGCGGGTCAGCCGCAACACAAACGCGATCGAAAATCCGCTGAGTGAAACCGCCGGGCCGATGTAGCACTTCCAAGAGTCCAGCCCAAACGTGGGAATCCAGTTGAGCTTCGCCCCAAAGACATACAAAATCAGCGTGCCCAGCACAAATGTGGGCACCGCAATGCCCAGCGTCGCCAGAATGGTCACGATGTAGTCCGGCCAGCGCCCGCGCTTGAGCGCCGAAAAGATGCCCAGCGGCACGCCCACCAGGATGATCAGCAGCGACGTGATAAAGCCCAGCTTGGCCGATACCGGGAAGCCCTGCATCAGCATGTCCTTGACCATCACGCCGTCTTTTTTATAGGAAGGCCCAAGATCCAGCGTGACGATGCCCTTGAGGTAGTCCCCGTACTGCACAAGCACCGGGTCGTCCAGGTGATACTTTTTGTTGAGCGCCTCCAGCACCTTGGGCGGCAGGTTGCGTTCCCCCGTGAACGGCCCGCCCGGCACCGCGTGCATCATCGCAAACGTAAGCGTGCAGACGATGAACAGCGTAATAAAGATGGAAACCACTCGCTTCAGCACATATTTTCCCATGTCTTTCCCCTCCTGTCAAAGGACTTCCCGTGATGCCCCGCGCCATGCCAAAAACAAAGCAGGCATGGCGCTTTGCGCCTCACCATGTCTCAACGCCCTGTCACCGCTTTTGCTTAATTTTTGTCAAACTGCACGGTTTTCCATTTTGACACTTATCATAATCTATTATAAGACAAATGTGCGGATGTTGCAACCTGTTTTTTATGCGCGCACCCACACAAAAGAAATCCGCCGCGCTTTTTGCTCGACGGATCTCCCTGTCTTTAGCCCCTGTCCCATCAAAGGATGGCCTTGCGCTTGTCGTGGGACGCTTATCGCCGTTTATCGCGGGACGCTTGTCGCGGGGCGTTTATCGCCGTTTATCGCGGGGGTATCCCCGCTTGTCGCGGGGATTGTTTTCCTCTGTCATGGGCTTTTCAGCACTTGGCATTTCCGTCGATCTGGCAGTCTACGGTGCTTAGCTTCATGAGGAGGATGCTCTCGAGCAGCGACA
>JAVXNW010000072.1:0-13309 GCA_036645575.1 Clostridia bacterium
GCGAGAAGTTGTGCCGCGCTGGATTAAGCGTCACAACACGGCGAAGATATTTACGGAGGCGTTGCGCCATGGCTAAGCGGCGAGAAGTTGTGCCGCGCTGGATTAAGCGTCACAACACGGCGAAGATATTTACGGAGGCGTTGCGCCATGGCTAAGAGGCGAGAAGTTGAGCCGCCGCACTGGATTAAGCTGGACAACGCGGCGAAGATCTATCCGCCGTCGCGCTCGCGCAGCTGGGCGGCGATGTTCCGGTTGTCGGTGACGTTGACCGAGCGGGTGGACCCGGAAATCCTCGAAAAGGCGCTGGCCGCGACGGTCAAGCGCCTGCCCTCGTTTGCCTATCGGCTCAGGCGCGGCGTGTTCTGGTACTACTTTGACCACTTATCGGGCGCGCCGATTTTGCAGGCGGACGTCGCCAATCCGCTGGTCGCGATGGACCTTGCGCAAAACGATCACTTTCTGTTCCGGGTGCGCTACTATGAGCGGCGGATCGCGGTGGAGTTCTTTCACGCGCTGACCGATGGAACGGGCGGGCTTACGTTTATCTCGACGATGACGGCCGAGTACCTGCGCCTCAAATACGGCTGCGCCATTGCGGCGGGCGGGCCGGTGCTCGACGTGCGCGAGCGCCCCGCGCCCGAGGAGATCGAGGACAGCTTCCTCAAATATGCGCGCAAGGCCGCCTTGGGGCGGGTGGAAAAGAGCGCGTACCATGTGCGCGGCGAGCTGGGCGACCCGCACCTGCTGCGCGTCACGACCGGACTTGTGCCGGTCGCTGAGCTGACCGGCAAGGCGCGCGCGTGCGGCGTGAGCGTGACCGTGCTGATCGCCTCGGTGCTCATCAAGACCATATTGACCCTCCAGCAAAAGGAGCTTTCGCCGATCCGGCGTCGGCAGATGGTCAAGGTGTCGGTGCCGGTCAATTTGCGCCCCTTTTACGGCGCGCGCACGATGCGCAACTTCGCCTCCTACGTGAACGTGGGCGTGGAGAGCGCGCTGGGCGAATACACGCTGGAGGAGATCATGAACCACGTAAAGCACCAGTTTGGCCTCGAGATCACCGAAAAGCGGCTGAACGCGCGCTTTTCCGGCAATGTGAACAGCGAAAAGCTGCCGATCATCCGCGCCATGCCGCTGTTTATCAAGTCCCCCTTTCTGAAGATGATGTATTTGCTTCAGGGCGACCGGTACTGCTCGACGACGCTGAGCAATCTGGGGCGCGTGGTGCTGCCCGAACCCATGCGCGCCTACGTGAGCCGCATGGACTTTATGCTGGGCGCGCCCGGCTCGACGCCCTCGGTTTGCGGCGTGATCAGCCAAGGCGACACCGTCTGCATCACCTTTTCGCGCCTGATGCGCGAGCCCGCGCTCGAGCACGGCTTCTTTACGGCGCTGATCAAACTGGGCATCCCGGTCAAGGTAGAAAGCAATCAGAGGTGATTTTTATGGCCTATTGCGTGGAATGCGGCGTGGAACTCGCGCCGTCGGAAAAGGCGTGCCCGCTGTGCGGCACCCCGGTTTCTCACCCAAGCGTCCCGTGGCGCGAGCCGGACAGCTACCCCTACCCCAAGAACGTGGAGGAGCTGAGCCGCCGGATCAACATCCGCTACGGCGCGCACCTGGCGACCATCCTGCTGCTGATCCCGATCGCGGTGACGCTGCTGGTCGATCTCATGGAGGACGGCCAGATGACCTGGTCCAGCTATGTGCTGGGCGCGGGGCTGTGCCTGTTCTGCATCGTGCTGCTGCCCTTTTATGTAAAGCAGGCCAAGCCCTACCTCTTTTTGCTGATCGACATTCTGGCGGTCGGGCTGTACCTGCTATTGATCGGGTGGCGCACGGGCGGCATGGACTGGGCGCTCCCGCTCGGGCTTCCGCTCGTGGCGGTGTCCGGCCTTGGCACAATGCTCGAAGTGTACCTCGCGCGCAGGCGCGGCAAGGCGCTCATCAACCTGCTGAGCGACATCACGCTGATCGGGGCCGTTCAGCTGATGATGACCGAAATGCTGATCGACCGCTTCCTGATGGGGCGCGCGCACCTGACGTGGTCGCTTTACGCGCTCGTCCCGCTCGTCGCGCTGGCGCTCATATTTCGCGTGGTCGAGAAAAAAAAGGCGCTCAAGGAGAGCATATTAAAGCGCCTGTTCCTGTAGCGCCCAAGCGCCAACACCGGTGCGGCTTCGCCCAATTGCTTCGCTTTATTGTGCATTTCGGTTGCTTTGCATATTGACATATGGGCAATAGACCAGTATAATGAGGAGGATCTTAATGATCGAATTGTAAGGAGGACGTATCTATGAAGAAGGCATTGGCTCTGGTCTTGGCGCTTGTATTGCTACTCGCGTGCTCTTCCGTTTCTTTGGCGGAGGGCAAGGTATTTGGTTACACCTGCATGACGATGAACAACCCGTTCTTCATCGTGCTCGAGGGCGCTATCCGCGAAAAGGTCGAAGCACAGGGCGACGAACTGGTTACGCTCGATCCCCACATGGACGTCGCGCTTCAGATCAGCCAGATCGAGGACCTGTTGGTTCGCGACATCAGCGGCATATTCCTCAACCCCGTAGACTGGGAAGGCATTCGCCCCGCGCTGGTCTCCCTCAAAGAGGCGGGCGTTCCGATCGTAAACTTTGACGCCGAAGTCAAGGATCTCGAGGAGTTCGTCACCAGCTACGTCGGCTCCAACAACTACAACGCCGGAAAAGTTTGCGCGGACGAGCTGATCCGTCGCCATCCCGAAGGCGGCAAGATCGTCATCCTCGACTCGCCCACGATGAACTCGGTCAACGACCGCATCAAGGGCTTCACCGACGCCATCGAAGGCAAGGGCTTCACCGTTGTCGCGCAGCAGGATGGGCGCGGCGACTTGCAGACCGCCATGGGCATCATGGACGACGTGCTGCAAAAAGAAACCGAAATCATCGCGGTGATGGGCGGAAACGACCCGACCGCGCTGGGCGTATTGGCCTCCTGCAAGTCCGCCGGCCGCAGCGAAATTGAAATCTACGGCGTGGACGGCTCCCCTGAAGCCAAGGCCGCGATCGCGGAGGGCGGTCAGTTCATCGCCTCCGGCGCGCAGAGCCCCAAGTCCATCGGCTACGACTCCGTAACCGTCATGAACAAGATCCTGGCGGGCGAGAAGTTCGAATTCCGCGTCCCGGTCGATACGTTCCTGATCAATGCCGACAACGTGGCCGAATTTGGCACCGATGGCTGGCAATAAGCAAAGCGCTTGACGCCATGAACGCCGCAAGCGGCCATGGGTCGTTTGCCGGCGGTCGCCGCGCCGGGGTTCCTTTTCTCAAACCGCAACGAATTTGATCGCAGGCGGAGCTTCCGCGCGAAGCTCCGCCCTTTCATGATTTTCAGGGGTGATGCAATTGGATAGACAGGACGATCAGCTTTTGCTTGAAATGCGGGACGTACACAAGCGGTTTCCCGGCGTCTATGCGCTCAAAGACGTCAACTTTTCGTTGCGAGCGGGGGAGGTTCACGCGCTGCTGGGTGAAAACGGCGCGGGAAAGTCCACGCTCATCAAGATTCTGGGCGGCATCTACACAATCGACGAGGGCGACATCTTCATCGACGGGAAAAAGGTGCTGATCAACTCGGTCTATGACGCCCAGATCAACCGAATCTCCATCATCCATCAGGAGCTGGCGCAGGTACCCCACATGACGGTGGCCGAGAACATCTTCCTGGGTAAGGAGATACCGGGCCGACTGGGCACCGTGCGCCGGGGCGAAATGACGCGCAAGGCGCAGGAAATTCTGGACAGCTACCAGCTGGACATCCGCTCAGACAGTCTATTGGGCACGCTGACCATCGCGCAGCGCCAGATGATCGAGATCATCAAGGCGGTGTCGTTTAACGCGCGCATTCTGGTGATGGACGAGCCGACCTCGTCGCTTTCAGACAAGGAGGTCGAGTTTCTGTTTGGCACCATCCGCCGCCTCAAGGAGACGGGCGTGGGCATCGTGTACATCTCGCACCGCCTCTCAGAGCTGTTTGAGATATCCGACCGCGTGACGGTATTGCGTGACGGCCAGTACATCGGCACCTGCGTGACGCGCGAAACCCAGACCGCCGAGCTCATCTCCATGATGGTCGGGCGCGAACTGACCAGCTACTACACGCGCACATTTGGCGACCCGGGCGAGGAGGTACTGCGCGTGGAGGCGCTGTGCGCCGGCGCGCTCATCCGGGACGTGAGTTTCTCCCTGCGCAAGGGCGAGATTCTGGGCCTTGCGGGACTGGTGGGCGCGGGGCGCTCCGAAGTGGTGCGCGCGATCTTCGGCCTTGACCCGATCGCCTCGGGAAGCGTCTTTGTGCGCGGCGAAAAGGTTCACATCGCGCGACCGGACGACGCCATGGCGCACGGGATTGGGCTGGTTCCCGAGGATCGCAAAAAAGAAGGGCTGTTCCCCATCAAGGATGTGGGCTTCAACTTGACCCTTGAGGTGCTGCGCAAGTTCATTCGGCCGCTCCACGTCAATCACGCCCTCGAAAAGAGCTTGGTGGACCATTACATCCAGGAGCTCTCCATCAAGACGCCCAGCGCGCAGCAGTTGCTGGGCAACCTCTCGGGCGGCAATCAGCAAAAGGTGATCATCGCCCGCTGGCTGGCCACGGAGCCTGACATTCTGATTCTGGACGAGCCGACGCGCGGCGTGGACGTGGGGGCGAAGGCGGAGATCTACGCCATCATGAACGACCTGGCCATGCGCGGGGTCGCGATCGTCATGATCTCCTCAGAGCTTCCGGAGATCATCAACATGTCGGACCGCGTGGTGGTCATGGGGAGCGGCACCGTCAAGGGCACGCTCCTGCGCGACGAGCTATCACAGGAAAAGATCATGACGCTGGCGACGGAGGGATTGTAATGGAAAACAAACGCACGATCAACGACCGGTTGCAGGGCAATCCGGTCACCCGGTTTTTGGGCAAATACGTGAAGGACAACGGCGCGACGCTGATTGGCCTGATCGCCATCACGCTGCTTTTACAGTTGTTTACCGGCGACACATTCTCCTTCAGCGGCGGCCTGTTTTTTAAACAAAAGAACATTCTGAACGTCCTGCGGCAGGTCTCCATCAACGCCAACCTCGCCTGCGCCATGACCATCGTCATCATTCTGGGCGGCATCGACATTTCCGTCGGCTCGGTGATCGCGCTCTCGGGCGTCGTGACCGGTGGCCTGATCGCCTTTAACGGCTGGACGATCGTGCCGGCGGTGCTGGCGGGCGTGCTGGTGGGCGTCGTGATCGGCGCATTCAACGGCTTTTTGATCTCGACCACGCCGCTTCCCCCGTTCATCGTCACCCTGTCCACCATGAACATCGCGCGCGGCATCGCCTACGTGTACACCGGCGGCTCGCCGATTCGCGTCATGAGCGACGAATTTAACTTCATTGGCTCCGGCTATCTGGGCAGCATCCCCATGCCGGTCATCTACTCGCTCGTCTTCATTTTGATCACCACGTACATCCTCAACCGAACCAAGCTGGGTCGCCACATCTACGCGGTGGGCGGCAACCGCGAGGCGGCGCGCTTCGCGGGCATCAACACGCGCAAAGTGCTCTTTTTCGCCTACACCTATTCGGGGCTGATGGCGGGCATCAGCGGCGTCGTGCTGGCCAGCCGCATGTTCTCCGGCCAGCCCACCGCGGGCGACGGTCAGGAGATGGAGGCCATCGCGGCCACCGTGCTGGGCGGCACATCGATGCTGGGCGGGCAAGGCGCCATGGGCGGAACCGTCATCGGCGTGCTGATCATGGGCGCGCTGTCCAACGGCCTCAACCTGCTGGGCATCAACTCGTTCTGGCAGTACGTGGTCAAGGGCGTGGTGATCCTGCTGGCGGTGTATGTGGACGTGCTCAAAAAGCGCACCAAGAAGGTCAAAATCTGACGCTCGGATTCTTATGGACACGTCAAAGCGCCGCTTTTCAAATGAGCGGCGCTTTTTGACGGCGCGGGGCGAAGGATGGCTTGGCTTTGACCGCGAAAGGACGGGCAACTTCCGCCCTTGGCAATGGGCGCGACGTTGCCGAATGCGGAAAATGATGGTATAATGAGTCTGCTTTCGCAAATTATCTCTATGGGACAAAGGGGGAACGGCTTTGTACGCACAATATGGCAAGCGAACGCTGGATTTTTTGCTGGCGCTGATTGCGCTGATCGCGCTCTTTCCGCTGCTGCTGCTCATCGCGCTGTGGGTGAAATGCGATTCGCCCGGCCCGGTGCTGTTTAAGCAACAGCGGGTGGGGCGCGGAAAGAAAAGTTTTTTCATCTATAAATTTCGAACGATGTACGCGGATACGCCCAGCGACGTGCCCACGCATTTGCTGAAAAACGCGAAAAAGCGGATCACGCGCGCCGGAGTGCACCTGCGCAAGACCTCGCTTGACGAGCTGGCGCAGCTGGTGAACATCCTCAAGGGCGAGATGGCGATCGTCGGGCCGCGCCCGGCGCTGCTGAACCAATATGACCTGATCGCCGAGCGCGACAAATATGGGGCCAACGCGGTGCGGCCCGGCCTCACCGGGCTTGCGCAGGTGAACGGGCGCGACGAATTGCCCATCCCGGTCAAGGCGAAATACGACGGCGACTACGTGCAAAACATCCGCTTTCTGCTGGACGCGCAGTGCGTGTTAAAGACCGCGCTCGCGGTGTTTAAGGGCGACGGCGTCGTCGAAGGCGTCGGCGAAAAGCCCCCGCGCTGACAGGCCGCGACGGCCAAGGCCCTTTTGCGCTAGGCGGGTCGATCGTTCCGGAAATTGGGGCGCTGCGGCGCTGCGTTTCGGTTGACCAAGAAGATGCTCGCCAGCACGATCGCGCCGCCGACAAGCTGCATCGGCGCGAGTCGCTCGCCCAGCAGCAGCACCCCGCCCAGCACCGCCGCCAGCGGGTTCAGGTTGATAAACAGCGCGGTCTTGAACGGCTCCAGCACCCGGATCGACTCCGTATGCAAAAGATACCCCAGCACCGAGCAAAACACCGCCAGATACAGCGCCATCGCCCAGCCGAGCGGCGAAACCGCGCCCCAGGCGACGTCTTCCGTCATCGCGCATGGCAGGAGCGTCGCCGCCGCCAGCACGCTCTGCCACGTCGTGACCGTCAAACTCGAATGCGCCTTCATCAGCCCATCCGTCACTTCCATATAGCCGATCCAGCACAGGCACGCGCCCACGATCAAAAGGTCGCCCGCGAGCGTATCCCCGCCGCCCGCCGCGCCATAGCGCACGATGAAAAACACCCCGATGAGCGACAGGATCACCCCGAGGTAGCACACCTTTTGATATTTTTGCTTTTTAAACAGCACCCCGTAAATCAGCGTCAGCGCCGGAACCGCCGCAATGATCAGCGACGCGGTGGACGCGCTCGTCCGCTTGAGCCCGCTGTATTCAAAAAAGAAGTACCCGGTCATGCCCAGCAGCGACGAGGCGAGCAGCCTTAAAAAGCTGCCCTTGGGCATTTTTAGGGAACCCTCGCGCGCAATCAAAATGGGTACCAGAATCACCGCCGCGACCAAAAAGCGGACAAACGCCAGCGAAAAGGTCTGAAACCCGCTCGCCAGCGCGCGCTTTGACGCGATAAACGACAGCCCCCACAGCACGTTGACCAGCGAGATCGACAGGTACGCCTTGGCATTGCCCATGCGCTCAGACCCTTCCTTTTTTTCCTTCGCCCTGCGCGATGAAGCGCGTGCCGCGTCGGGATGCCGCCTTGCGGCGATCGATTCCCCTGCGCCGACCGCCTTGCGGCGATCGCTATCGCCTCGCCCCGCGGCGCTTGCGTGCCCACGCCAGCCCTGCCGCCGCCAGGCACGCGCCGGGCGCGCCCCAGATGAGCGCGAGCGCCCGCGCCTTCCCCGCCTCGTCCGGCGCGAGCGGCACGACGTTCATCGGCCGTCCGCGCGGCACCCCGCCGTAGGTGAGCTTGAGCCCGGTCGCCTCCGAGATCGCCGTGAGCAGCGCGCCCTCTAGGTCAAAGGTGTGCTGCGTGCCCAAAAAGCTCACGCCCGACTGGTAGATGGCCTCCTGCCTGACGACGATCCACTGGTCCTCGTTTTCGACGATCAGGCTGTTGTCCGGGAGTTTCAGTTCTGCAATGCGCGCGTCCATGCGCGGATCGACCGCCCGATACGCGATATACGCGTGCCGCTCCGCGAGCTTTTGGAGGTACCCGCGCACCCATACGTCCTCATTGCCCACCTGCGCCACCTGCCGGATCAGCACCTTCGCGTTGAGCCCCTTGAGCGAAAGCGCCATGTCGCTGGACAAAAGCGTGGGCTGCTGCGCGTTTAGATCGAACACGCTCAGCGTCGTGGGCAGCAAAAAGCACAGTGCGACGCAAAATGCCGCAAGCACCGCCGCAAATCCATCGCGCTTGCGCGCGCCGCCTTGCCCGTGCGCCACCAGCGCCACGCAAAGCGCGCACGCGATCAGCGCGCACGCGAGCGCGCGCACGTCCACAAGTCCGTTCACGCACGGCGTCAGGAGCGCATACGGCGAAAACCGCACGCCCACCCAGCCGACGAGCGCGCCCGCCCGGCCCGGCAACTGTGCAAGCCCGGTAAGCGCCCGCAGCGCAACCATTGCCGCAAGCGACCAGCCCAGCGCGTGCCGCCCAACCCGCGCCTCGATCACCAGGCATATCGCCAGCATCACCTCAAAAAACGCAAAAAAGCCGAGCACGCAGCCAAATGCCGCACCCGAGGGCGCGATCAGCGCGGGATAGGCGCACAGCGGCGCGCACAGCAGCGCCCCAAACGCCAGATACCCCAGCGCCACGCCCGCATTTGCCGCAGCCCCATTCGCGCGCGCCGCGCTTTCGCCCGCATCTTTGCCCGCGCCGTCCGCGCCTATCGCGCCGCCGCTCATGCGCGCCGCATCCCCATTCGCGCCCGCCGCGCCCGCATCTTCGTCCGCGTCCGCGCCCATCGTCGTGCCACAGATCATGCGCGCCGTCTCTTCGCCTTCGCCGATCGCCAAGCTGCGCGCGGCGTCTTTTTGCGCAAACGCGCCGCGCGCGAGCAGCGGGCACAGCGGGATCGCCAGAAGCGACAGGTACTGCACCTGCACGAAAAAGCCGGGATCGCCCCAGCCCAGGTTGACCAGCGCGCACAAGAGGCCGGCCGCGCCCAGTAGCCCTGAGGCGATCAGCCAGCTGCTTGGCTTCGTCGCCAGATGGGCAAGCGTCGAAAGCGCCCAATTGCGCCTGCCCGCCCGCCCCATTTTCATCTTCTTCATCAGTCGCCGAACACAATCCCGATATCGCGCGCCGCGCGCACCAGCTGGTGGTCGACCGGCACGAATTTGGTCTTGCCCGCCACCTCGCTCAGCGGATTGTCCACCACGTCGCCGCCGCGCATGCCGACCGTGACGCCGTATTTGCCGTCGCGGATCAGCTGCGCCGCGCGCACGCCGAACCGGGTCGCGAGCACGCGGTCGTAGGGCGAGGGCGAGCCGCCGCGCTGGATGTGTCCGGGGATCACCGCGCGCGACTCAAGCCCGGTGCGCGCTTCGATCTCCTCGGCAATTCGGTGCGCGACCGTGCGGTAGATCTTTTCGGCGGCGCGCTCTTTTTTCTTTTGCGCCGCTTCCTCTTTGGACAGCGCGCCTTCCGACACCGCGATGATCGAGAAGCTCTTGTTGCCCTTCTTGCGCGCCTCGACCGCCGCCACCACCTTGTCCATGTCGTAGGGGATCTCGGGCAGCAGCACGACGTCCGCGCCGCCCGCGATCCCGGCCTCGAGCGTCAGCCACCCCGCCTTGTTGCCCATCAGCTCGATCACCATCACCCGCCCGTGGCTGTCTGCGGTCGTGTGCAGCCGGTCGATCATCTCGGTCGCCGTGTCGGCGGCGGTGTGAAAGCCAAACGTCACGTCGGTCATCCAGATGTCGTTGTCGATCGTCTTGGGCAGGCCGATCACGTTGAGCCCCTCCTCGCAGAGCATGTTCGCGGTCTTGTGCGTGCCGTTTCCGCCCAGCGTCACCAGGCAGTCGAGCCTCAGCCACTTGTAGGTGTCCTTCATCGCGGCGACCTTGTCCACGTTGTCCTCGCCGATCACGCGCATGTTGCGGTAGGGCGTGCGCGACGTGCCCAAGATGGTTCCGCCCCTTGTCAGAATGCCGGAAAAATCGCGGCGGCTCAGCTCCTGATACTGCCCCTCGATCAGCCCGCCAAAACCGTCGGCAAAGCCTACGATTTCCGTGTCAAACATTTCATACGACGCGCGCGCCACGCCCCGAATGCACGCGTTGAGGCCCGGGCAGTCCCCGCCTGCGGTCAATATGCCGATTCTGCGCTTCACACCGATCCATCTCCTTTTTGATCGTCTGATCTTCCGCTTTATTTTAGCACAAATTCGTGTCCGTTGTACACGCTTTGCGCGATATATTCACGGCGCTTTCGGAAAAAGCTCCCTTGCCGCCGCAATCCCTCCATGTTTTCCCCATCGGTTAAAAAGGTCACAAAAATTTCAGCCGCTTTCTTTGTGAAACCGCTTGCCGAAAACGCGCGTTTGGGTTAAAATGAATCATATGAATAAACCATGCGAGGTGTTGAGGCTATGAAGACCAAAAAGATCCGCTCGGCGATCCCGATTTACATCGCCGCCGCAATCTGGATTTTGTATGGGATGGCGCTGCCGCTGTACAAGCTGTCGCATATCCTGCTGGCGCTTGGGCTATCGGTAGTGGCCTATTTGGTGGGCGAGCGATTCTTCCCCGGCCGCGTGGTCGAGGCCGATCTGGCCAGCGGCAACGCGCAGGTCGATCAGGAGCTCAAGGGCAACATGGCCGACCTTGAAAAGCTGAAGCTGGCCAACGCGGGCATACCGTCCAAGACCGTCACCACGCAGCTCGACCGCATGGTGACAAGCGGCAGGGCCATTCTGGCCGCCGTGGCCGAAAAGCCGGCGCGCGCAACCCAGGTGCGCAAGTTCATGAAGTACTACCTGCCCACGACCGCCAAGTTGCTCGAGCAATACCAGACCATGAGCGCGGTCGGCGCCAAGGGCGAACACATCACCAAGGCGATGTCCAGCGTCGAAAACAGCTTGGGGCTGATCGCCTCTGCGTTTGAAAAGCAATTGGATCAGCTCTACAAGGACGACGCGGTGGACATGACCAGCGACGTACAGGTACTTGAAACCATGATGGCCGGCGACGGCCTTACCGAGGAAGGCATCAGGCAAGCGATGAAGGAGGATACAAAACAATGTCAGACGAGCTCAAATTGAACGTAGAGTCCAGCGATCAGGTGGATCAGGTGCTTGGCGAGGCGGATCAAGCCATTCGCGAGGCCGGTCAGGCAATTGGCGAGGTGGCGGCTACGGCTACGGCCACGGCCACGGCCTCCCCGATCACGCTGACGCTCACCCCCGCGCAGCCTGAGGGCGAAGGCGCGGCCGTCGCCGCGTCAGCCGCCCAGGTCGCCCAGAAGCCCGCCGTCAAGCCCGAGGAGGTCGCCCCGGTCTACACGCCCGAAGAGCGCAAGATGATCGAGGACTTCTCCAAGAAGATCGACGTGACCGACACCAACCTGGTCTTCTCCTACGGCGCGGGCGCGCAGCAGCAGATCGCCAGTTTTTCGGACTCTGCGCTCAAAAACGTGCAGACGCAGGACTTGGGCGAGGTGGGCGACCTGATCGGCGGCCTGGTCACGGAACTGCGCGGGTTCACGATTGACGACGAGGAAAAGGGCGGCATATTCGGCTTTTTCAGAAAGCAAGTGGACAAGCTGCAGATGATGAAGGCCAAATTCGACCACGCCGAGGTCAACGTCAACAAGATCGTCGATGGCCTCGAGGGGCATCAGGTGCAGTTGCTCAAGGATATCGCGACGCTTGACCAGCTCTACGAGCAGAACCTGACTTATTTTAAGGAACTGAGCATGTACATCGAGGCCGGCAAGCTGCGCCTCAGCCAGGTGCGCGAAAAGGACCTTGTCGAGGCCAAGAAAAAAGCCGAGCTGTCGAATCTTCCGGAGGACGCGCAGGCCGCCAACGACCTGGCCGCCAAGATCGACCGGTTCGAAAAGAAGATCTACGACCTTGAACTCACGCGCAACATCTCCATTCAGATGGCGCCCCAGATTCGCCTGCTTCAAAACAGCAACCAGATGATGGCGGAGAAGATTCAGTCCTCCTTGGTCAACACCATTCCGCTGTGGAAGAGCCAGATGGTCTTGGCGCTTGGCATGCAGCACACGCAGTCCGCGATGGAGGCGCAGCGCGCCGTCACCGACCTGACCAACGAGCTGCTCAAGAAAAACGCCGAGAAGCTGCACACCGCAACGGTCGAGACCGCCAAGGAATCCGAGCGCGGCATTGTGGACATCGAAACGCTCAAGCAGACCAACGAGTCGCTCATCCAGACCATGGACGAGGTGCTTAAGATCCAGCAGGACGGCCGCGAAAAGCGCCGCGCGGCGGAGGCCGAGCTTGCCACGATCGAGAGTCAACTCAAGGCCAAGTTGCTTGAGATCAAATAGAGGGCCAATTCGGGAGGCATCGAAACATCATGAAACATTTTAAGGAAAACCGGCTGATCGCGTGGATCGTGCTCGTGCTGTGCGTGCTGTTTTCGCTCTCGTTCAGCGGCGGGCGCGCGCTGGCCAACCTGCGCGCGGAGACCGAGCAGGTGTTCTATCAGGGCGTCCACGCGGACGGCCTGTCGATCGGAACCGACCTTGACACGCGCGCCGAGTGCGCGTACAACCTAGCGAGCACCGCGTCAAACTATCAGGACATCGACGCCGCGCTTGCGACGTCGGTGCGCGACGCGTCCAACGCGCTGGCCGCGGCCAAGACCATTGAGGAAAAATACGCGGCAAACGCCGCCTGTCAGCGCGCGGTCGAGGACCTCTACACCGCCCTTGACAACGCGCAGCTTTCCGAAAAAGACTACTCCTTTGCGCTGCGCCAATACAAGGAGTTCCAGTCCCGCGCCGATACCATCAGCCGCGACGACTACAACCGCCAGGCGACCCAGTTCAATCAGACGCTGTCCGCGTTCCCCGCAAGCTTCGTCGGCGGCCTGTCCGGCGTCAAAAAACTTTCGCTGTTTGACAAATAACCCGGCACTGCGGTGCCGTGCTGCGCTCACGCGGTGATTGAACGCGGAGGAGGGGCTTCTCGCCCCCCTCCACACCACCCCCTCGAGCTGTACGGTAATGCTGTGGCGCCTCTCGCCTCCCCCGCCTCTCCCGCCTCCTCCTGCGCCCGTAGGCGCGACTGGCATCCAAGGACCTTCCTTGGCGGGGTCCAGGGGCAGCGCCCCGGCCGCCGGAGGCCGTCCCCCGT
>JAVXNW010000073.1:0-13306 GCA_036645575.1 Clostridia bacterium
GTCTTGCCATGGTCGACGTGGCCGATTGTGCCCACGTTTACGTGCGTCTTGTTGCGCTCAAATTTTGCCTTTCCCATCGTGGTCTTCCTCCCTTAAATCGCTTAAAAAGCTTTTCATTTTCAATAGCGGGGACAAACGCCTCTTTTTCCATCTAATGCGGCGACCGTCGCGCCTTTTACCGATCAAGCGCAACCGGTCGTCGCCTCAAAAGAAATCGGCCTTTGCCGCCCGCAACCCTGATTTAATGCCGGGTTTTGATTAGACGCCCAACACCTTGGCGGCAATGCTCTTGGGTACCTGCTCGTATTGCGCAAACTGCATCGAGTAGGTGCCTCTGCCCTGCGTACGCGACCTTAGATCGGTCGAGTAGCCAAACATCTCGCTCAGCGGAACCACTGCGTCAATCGACTGCAATCCCGCATGTGCGTTGGTTCCGACCACGCGGCCACGCCGCGAGTTCAGATCGCCAATGACATCGCCCATATAGTCATCCGGCACCACGACCTCCACGCTCATCATCGGCTCAAGCAGCGCCGGATCGGCCTTCATCACAGCATCCTTAAACGCCATGGAACCGGCGATCTTAAACGCCATTTCACTCGAGTCAACGTCATGGTAGCTGCCGTCGTACACCGTCGCCGAGAAATCGACGAGCTCGTGTCCGCCCAGCGGGCCGCTCATGGAAGCTTCGCGGATACCCGCGTCGATCGGGGCAATGAACTCCTTGGGAATCACGCCGCCGACAATCTTGTTAATGAATTCGTATCCGCTGCCCGGCTCGCGCGGCGTGAGCTCAATCCAGCAGTGACCGAACTGGCCGTGGCCACCGGTCTGCCGAACGTAGCGGCCTTCCGCCTTTGCCGACTTGCGAATGCACTCTTTGTAGGCGACCTGGGGCTTGCCCACGGTGGCCTCTACCTTAAACTCGCGCAGCAGTCGGTCGACGATGATCTCAAGGTGCAATTCGCCCATGCCCGCGATGATCGTCTGCCCGGTCGCTTCGTCCGAATAGGTCTTGAACGTCGGGTCTTCCTCCGCCAGGCGCACAAGCGCCATCGTCATCTTGTCCTGACCCGCCTTGGTCTTGGGCTCGATGGCCACGCGGATGACCGGCTCCGGGAACTCCATGCTCTCAAGAATGACCGGCGCTTTGTCGTCGCACATCGTGTCGCCCGTCGTCGTGTCGCGGAAACCCACGATGCCGACGATGTCGCCCGCCCGCATTTCCTGCAGGTCTTCCCGATGATTGGCGTGCATACGCAGGATGCGCCCCACGCGCTCGCGCTTGCCCTTGCTCGAGTTGAAGACGTAGGTGCCCGTCGAAAGCGAGCCTGAGTACACGCGCATGAACACCAGTTTCCCGACAAACGGGTCCGCCATGACCTTAAAGGCCAGCGCGGAAAACGGCGCGTTGTCGTCCGAAGGACGCTCAACCGGCTCGTTTTCAAGGTTCACGCACTGCATCGGCGGCACGTCCAGCGGCGAAGGCAGGAAGTCCACGATCGCGTCCAGCAGCGGCTGTACGCCCTTGTTGCGGTAGGATGTTCCGCACAGTACCGGCGTCATCTTGCCGGCAATCGTCGCGGCGCGAATGCCGGAAAGAATCTCCTCCTGCGTAAACGCCTCGCCGTTCAGGTATTTTTCCATCAGCACATCGTCGGTCTCGGCAACTGCCTCAATCATGGTCATGTGCGCGATCTCCGCGTCGTCCTGAAGCTCCGCGGGGATATCTGACTGATCGTATTTTGTGCCCAATTCGTCTGTGTAGATCTCAGCTTTCATCTTGATCAAATCGACCAAGCCTTTATAGCCGCCCTCCGCACCGATCGGAATCTGAATGGGCACCGCGTTCGCCCCAAGGCGCTCCTTCATCATGCTGACAACACGGTAAAAGTCCGCGCCGGTGATGTCCATTTTGTTGATGTAGGCAAGCCTCGGCACGCCATATTTTGTGGCCTGACGCCACACGGTTTCCGACTGGGGCTCAACGCCGCCCTTGGCGCAAAAGACAGCAACCGCGCCGTCCAGCACCCTCAGAGAACGTTCGACCTCGACGGTAAAGTCCACGTGACCTGGGGTGTCAATAATATTAATTTGATGCCCGCGCCATTCACACGTAGTCGCAGCCGAAGTGATCGTGATTCCTCGCTCTTGCTCTTGCTGCATCCAGTCCATTGTCGCCATGCCCTCATGTGTTTCCCCTAGGCGATGGACGCGACCTGTATAAAACAGAATGCGCTCCGTGGTCGTGGTCTTTCCGGCGTCGATGTGCGCCATGATTCCAATGTTACGAACGTGGTCAAGTGAATGAGTTCTCGCCACTGTCGTCATCCTCCTTTCTGGGAGATTTTTGCGCAGTCACTGCAAATCTCTTCATATATTTAAAATCCTACCAGCGATAGTGCGCAAACGCCTTGTTCGCTTCAGCCATCTTGTGCATGTCTTCACGGCGCTTGACCGCGTTGCCTGCGCCATTGGCTGCATCCATGATCTCGCCCGCCAAGCGGTCGGACATGGAGCGCTCGCCGCGCTTGCGCGCAAAGGCGATCAGCCAGCGCAGCGCCAGCGTCTGGCGGCGTTCGGGGCGAATTTCAACAGGTACCTGGTACGTCGTACCACCAACGCGGCGCGCCTTGACTTCGAGCGCGGGCATGATGTTGGTCAGCGCCTGGTTGAATACTTCGATGGCTTCCTTGCCGGTCTTGCCGGCGACCATCTCAAAGGCGTCGTAGCATACGTTCTGCGCTACGCCGCGCTTGCCGTCATACATGATCTGGTTAATCAGCTTGGTCACGATGACCGTGCCATATACAGGATCCGCAAGCACTACGCGCTGCGGAATAAATCCACGTCTGGGCATTGTATTCCCTCCTCATTGTATGCGCTGGGCGGAATTTCCGCCAGCGTCTTCCCGCGCGCCATGAGCACGCGACGGCGGCCCCGCTTGTGCGAGACCTCCTGTTGTCGGACGTCAAAGTCGAAAAACCAACCGGCCAAGGCGCTCAAAGCAGTTGGCGCTGCTTTGGGCCCGCTTTGGTGTTCAGCCTTGGAACAAATCCGCGTTCCTCAGATCGGTTCCGCAGCCTCCCGCTTCAGCGGTTCTTTGTCAGCTTACTTCTTGGGCTTTTTCGCACCGTAGAGGGAGCGGCTCTGCATACGCTTGGCGACGCCCGCTGCGTCAAGTGCACCGCGAACGATGTGATAGCGCACACCAGGCAGGTCACGCACTTTTCCACCGCGGATCAGTACGACCGAGTGCTCCTGCAGGTTGTGCCCGATGCCGGGAATGTAGCAGGTACCCTCAATCATGTTCGTGAGACGGACACGCGCAATCTTGCGAAGCGCGGAGTTCGGCTTCTTGGGCGTTAGCGTTTTTACGGAAAGGCAAACACCGCGCTTCTGCGGGCACTTCTGCAGAATGGGCGCGTTGGACTTGTATGTTACCTTTTCCCTACCCTTGCGGATCAACTGGTTGATCGTGGGCATGGAAGCACCTCCTTGAATTTGAAATAGTATCCTATATATGCACTTCCGCAACCCTTGGAAGCGTAATAAGGCCCTGTTGTGCGCCCCGTGGGCGCGCTTGTCGGTTGTCCCTGTGCGGAGCAATGGCGCGCTTGGGGCATGGTGGCGCCCTGTGCGCCGAAATGGCGCGCTTGGTCAACCATCGTCTTTTTTCGCGCAAACCGCTTTCCGATTATCGGAGGATTCCCGCGCAGGCGGTCTTGACTTCGACGCCGCATACCCGGCCCATTTCGGCCATTGTTCCGGTCTCAATCAACTTGACGCCTTGCGCTTTGCACAACGCGCGCAGTTTGTCGGCGATAAACAGGTCTACGTCGGTCGCCACATAGGCGCTAACCACTTGACCTAATTCAATCGCCTTGACCAGGCGCCGGGTGCCCACTACCTTGCGCGCATCCTTTAGCTTCTCCAGCAAAGCACAGACCTCCTTATAATCGAACTTTTGTAGAATACCATCATGTGCCCGCTTTGTCAAATTAATTCTTTGACATACTGGGCGAAATCCGCTCTTTTTCGGCGTAAAACGCGCGTTTTCGGCCGCTTTTCGCGCGGAAATTCGGGGTTTTACGCCCTAATTTCCGCGCAAAAGACGGCATGATTCACGCGTCGATCGCCCCGCGAAAGCCCTGTGCATGGCGGGTTCCTGGGTCAGCGCCGATTTATTCAGCGGGTACCCTAGTACGCCTCGTGAATATCGATGTTCTTGTAGCGCCTCATGCCGGTGCCCGCAGGGATCAATTTGCCGATCATGATGTTTTCCTTGAGCCCCAGCAGCGGGTCCACCTTGCCCTTGATCGCGGCCTCGGTCAACACGCGCGTGGTCTCCTGGAAGGAGGCGGCGGACAGGAACGAATCGGTCGCAAGCGACGCCTTCGTGATGCCCAGCAGAATGCGCTTGGCGGTTGCGGGACGCCCGCCGCGCTCGATGGTCGCCTCGTTTTCCTTTTCGAACTTGAATATGTCCACCAACGCGCCCGGCAAAAGCTCGGTGTCGTTGGCGTCGTCCACCTTGACCTTGCGCAGCATCTGGCGAACGATGACCTCGATGTGCTTGTCGGCGATTTCAACGCCCTGGCGGCGGTAGACCAGCTGAACTTCCTTCACCTGATACTCCTGCACCGCGCGCACACCCAGTATGCGCAGCAGGTCGTGCGGGTTGATCGAGCCTTCGATCAGCTCTTGGCCGGCCTCGACCGTGTCGCCCTCGTCCACCTTGATCTTGGCGCCATAGTTGACCGAATACTTCTTGACCTCGTGATCCTCCGAAGTGATGTCCACTTCGCGGCGCTTCTTGGAGTCGGTGGCCATGCTGACGGTACCCGATATCTCCGACAGCGTCGCCTCGAGTTTCGGCTTTCTGGCCTCAAACAGCTCCTCAACGCGCGGAAGACCCTGCGTAATGTCCGCGCCCGACGCAACGCCGCCGGTATGGAATGTACGCATCGTCAACTGCGTGCCCGGCTCGCCGATCGACTGCGCCGCGATGATGCCCACCGCTTCGCCGATGTCTACCAGCCCGCCATGCGCCATGTTCGCGCCATAGCAGCGCGCGCACAGGCCGTGTTCATTGCGGCAGGTGAGCACCGAGCGAATGGTCATCTCGGTGACGCCCGCCTCTACGATCTTTCGGGCCATGTCGTAGGTGATCATCTCATTGACGTGCGCCAGCACTTCACCGGTCTTGGGATCGAGCAGTTCCTCCGCCGCGACGCGGCCCCTGATGCGGTCCTCAAACGACTCGAGCGGCTGCCCGTCGGCGATGATCTCCTGCACCTTGAGTCCGCGCACGCGCTCGCCCTTGGTTTCGAAGCAGTCGATCTCGCGAATGATGATCTCCTGCGCCACGTCGACCAAGCGGCGCGTCATGTAGCCCGAGTCCGCGGTGCGCAGCGCGGTATCTGCCAACGACTTGCGGCTTCCGTGCGAGGAGATGAAGAACTCCAGCACGCTTAGGCCTTCGCGGAAGTTTGCGCGAATGGGCAGCTCGATGATCTTTCCTGACGGCGACGCCATCAGGCCACGCATACCGGCCAGCTGACGGATCTGGTTGACCGAACCACGCGCGCCCGAGTCGGCCATCATGAAGATCGGGTTGAACTTGTCCAGCGAATCCATGACCGCCGCGGTGACCTGCTTGGTCGCGGCCTCCCACAGCGTGGTGATCTGCAAGTAGCGCTCGTTTTCGGACAAACGGCCGCGCTTAAACTCGCGCTCGATCGTATGCACCTTGACTTCGGTCTCCTTGAGGATGACCTGCTTGGCGGCCGGGACGATGATGTCGGCGACCGACACGGTGACCGCGCCGCGCGTGGAATACTTAAAGCCCAGCGACTTGATGCTGTCGAGCATGGTCGCGGTTTCGGTCACGCCATGCACGCGGTAGCAGTTGTCGACGATCTTGCCCAGCGTCTTTTTGTCGACCACGCGGTCGATCTCGGGCTTGAACATGTCCTCGATCGTCTCGCGCTTGGTCATGCCCATGTCCTGAGGAATGGCCTCGTTAAAGATGATGCGGCCAATCGTCGTCTTGACCAGACGCCGCATCTCGACGCCGTCGATCACCTTGCGCAGGCGAATGTAGCACTCGGCCTGCAGGGACAATACGCCCGTCTGATAGGCCATGCGCGCCTCGTCCACGTCGGTAAAGATCTTTCCTTCGCCGGCCGCGCCGGGGCGAATCTGGGTCAGGTAATAGCAGCCCATGACCATGTCCTGCGTAGGCGATATGACCGGCTTTCCGTCCTGCGGCTTGAGGATGTTGTTCGCCGCCAGCATCAGGAACCGGGCTTCCGCCTGCGCCTCCATCGAAAGCGGCACGTGAACGGCCATCTGGTCGCCGTCAAAGTCGGCGTTGAAGGCGGTACAGCACAGCGGGTGCAACTTGAGCGCCTTGCCCTCGACGAGCACCGGCTCAAACGCCTGAATGCCCAGGCGATGCAGCGTCGGCGCGCGGTTGAGCATGACCGGATGGTCGCGAATGACCTCTTCGAGCACGTCCCACACCTCGGGCTTCAGTCGCTCGACGGCGCGCTTGGCGGTCTTTACGTTGACCGCGCTGCCCTGATTGACCAAGCGCTCAATGACGAAGGGCTTGAACAGTTCAAGCGCCATCTCCTTGGGCAGGCCGCACTGATACAGCTTGAGGTACGGGCCGACCACGATGACCGAGCGCCCGGAATAGTCCACGCGCTTGCCCAGCAGGTTCTGGCGGAAGCGCCCTTGCTTTCCGCGCAGCAGGTCGGAAAGGCTCTTGAGCTGGCGTCCGCCCGCGCCGGTCACGGCGCGGCCGCGACGGCCGTTGTCAATCAGCGCGTCCACCGCCTCTTGCAGCATTCGCTTTTCGTTGCGGACGATGATGTCGGGCGCGCCCATCTCGAGCATGCGCTTGAGGCGGTTGTTGCGGTTGATCACGCGGCGGTACAGGTCGTTCAGGTCCGCCGTCGCAAAGCGGCCGCCGTCCAGCTGTACCATCGGGCGCAGTTCCGGCGGAATGACCGGCACCACGTCCAGAATCATCCACTCGGGCTTGTTGCCGCTGGTTCGAAACGCCTCGACCACTTCCAGGCGCTTGACGATGCGGGTGCGCTTCTGTCCCTCGGTCGCGCGCCCGGTCTCCTTCTTGGCCAGCTCGTCGATCTCGGCGCGCAGGCTGACTGAGAGCGCCTCAAGGTCGATGTTGCGCAGAATTTCGCGCATGGCCTCCGCGCCAATGCCGACGCGGAATGTGCCAGAGCCAAAGTCGGCCAGCTTGCGCTGGTACTCGGTCTCGGTTAAGAGCTGGTTCTTGGCAAGGCCGGTGTCGCCCGGATCCAGGACGATGTAGCTGGCGAAATACAGCACCTGCTCAAGCGCGCGGGGCGAGATGTTGAGCAGCATCCCCATGCGGCTGGGAATCCCCTTAAAGTACCAGATGTGGCTGACCGGCGCGGCCAGCTCGATGTGGCCCATGCGCTCGCGGCGCACCTTGGATTTGGTGACCTCGACGCCGCACTTGTCGCACACCACGCCTTTAAAGCGGGTGCGCTTGTATTTTCCGCAATAGCACTCCCAGTCCTTTGTGGGGCCAAAGATGCGCTCGCAGAACAGGCCGTCGCGCTCGGGTTTCAGCGTGCGGTAATTGATGGTTTCAGCCTTGGTCACCTCGCCGTGCGACCACTCGCGGATTTTATCGGGGGAAGCCAAGCCAATCTGTATCGAATCAAGATTCGTAAGTTCAGACAATATTTATCGCTCCCTTCTATGACAGGCAGGGCGCCGTCCCAGACGGCTTTGGGGATTATCTTGCCAACGCCCCTTTAAAAATCGTCGTCCAGCAGGTCGTCATCAAGGCCCATATCGTCAAAGTCAAAGGCGTCCGCGCCCTCTTCATCGTCGGTGTCGGCAAATTCTTCCTCGTCGGCAATGATGACTTCTTCCTTGAGCTCGGCGTCCGGCAGGTTCGCATCGTCCTCAAGTTCGCGAATCTCAATTTCCTTTTTGTCAGCCGACAGCACCTTGATGTCCAGCGCCAGCGACTGCAGTTCCTTTATCAGCACCTTAAACGACTCGGGCACGCCCGGATCGGGGATGTTCTCGCCCTTGACGATCGCCTCGTAGGTCTTGACGCGGCCCACCACGTCGTCCGACTTGACGGTCAGGATCTCCTGAAGCACATGGCTCGCGCCGTAGGCCTCCAGTGCCCAGACCTCCATCTCGCCAAAGCGCTGGCCGCCGAACTGGGCCTTGCCGCCCAACGGCTGCTGCGTGACCAGCGAGTAGGGGCCGGTCGAGCGGGCATGGATCTTGTCATCGACCAGATGGTGGAGCTTGAGCATGTACATGTAGCCCACCGTCACCTGATTGTCGAAGCGGTCGCCGGTTCTGCCGTCGTACACCCACAGTTTGCCTGCGGGGTTAATGCCGCACTTGCTAAACTGGATGGCGGGCTTCCCCTCCGGGGTAAAGAGCGGCTCGTCGGTCTTGGCGGCGGCGGCGTTTAGGCAGGCCATGATGTCCTCCTCGGACGCGCCGTCAAAGACGGGGGTCGCCACGTGCCAGCCCAGCGCCTTGGCGGCCAGTCCCAAGTGAACCTCGAGCACCTGGCCGATGTTCATGCGGCTGGGGACGCCCAAGGGATTTAAGACGATGTCAAGCGGCGTTCCGTCGGGCAGGAAGGGCATGTCCTCCGCAGGCAGGATTCTGGACACGACGCCCTTGTTGCCATGGCGTCCGGCCATCTTGTCGCCGACGGATATCTTGCGCTTTTGCGCGATGTACACGCGCACCATCTGGTTGACGCCGGGCGACAGTTCGTCGCGGTTCTCGCGGGTAAAGACCTTTACGTCCACGACGATGCCGAACTCGCCATGCGGCACCCGAAGCGATGTGTCGCGCACTTCGCGCGCCTTGTCGCCAAAGATGGCGCGCAGCAGTCGCTCCTCGGCCGTCAGCTCGGTTTCGCCCTTGGGCGTCACCTTGCCCACCATGATGTCGTTTGCGCGCACCTCCGCGCCAATGCGGATGATGCCGTTTTCGTCCAGATCCCGCAGCGCGTCTTCGCCAACGCCCGGGATATCGCGCGTGATCTCCTCCGGCCCAAGCTTGGTGTCGCGCGCTTCGGACTCGTACTCCTCGATATGGATCGAGGTATATACGTCGTCTTTGACCAGCCGCTCGCTGAGCAGGATGGCGTCTTCGTAGTTGTAGCCTTCCCACGTCATAAACCCGATCAGCATATTGCGTCCCAGCGCGATCTCGCCCTCGTCGGTGGACGGGCCGTCGGCGATGGGCTGGCGCAGCGCGATTTCCTCGCCCTGAGAGACGATCGGGTGCTGGTTTATGCAGGTGCCCTGGTTTGAGCGGGCGAACTTCGAAAGGTGATAGGCGTGCTCCTTGCCCGCGTCGTCGCGAATGACCACCTCGCTTGAGGTGACGCGCGAGACGACGCCGCTTTCCTTGGCCAGCGTCACGACGCCGGAATCGCAGGCGGCCTTGTACTCGATGCCGGTGCCCACGTAGGGCGCCTCGGGCTCGAGCAGCGGAACGGCCTGACGCTGCATGTTGGAACCCATGAGCGCGCGGTTTGCGTCGTCGTTTTCAAGGAACGGGATCATGCCGGTGGCGACCGAGATCAGCTGGCGTGGGCTTACGTCGATGTAGTCGACCTGATTTTTCTCGACCTCGACGATTTCCTCGCGGCGACGCACGGTGACGCGGTCGTTGATCAGGTGGCCGTCCTCGGTCATGGGCTCGTTGGCCTGCGCGATGACGTATTGATCCTCTTCGTCCGCGGTCATGTAGACGATCTCGTCGGTCGCGCAGCTGGTGGCGCGGTCGATGCGGCGATAGGGCGCCTCGATGAAGCCATATTCGTTGATGCGCGCAAAGGTGGCCAAGGAGCCGATCAGGCCGATGTTGGGGCCTTCAGGGGTCTCAATGGGGCAGATGCGCCCGTAATGCGAGTAGTGAACGTCGCGCACGGCGAAGGAGGCGCGGTCGCGGTTGAGGCCGCCCGGGCCAAGGGCGGACAGCCTGCGCTTGTGCGTAAGCTCGGCCAAGGGGTTGGGCTGATCCATGAACTGCGAGAGCTGGGAGGAGCCAAAGAACTCCTTGATCGCGGCGGAGACGGGGCGAATGTTGATCAAATCCTGCGGGCGCACCTTTTCGAGGTCTTGGATCGCCATGCGCTCCTTGACCACGCGCTCGAGGCGGGAGAGCCCCACGCGGATCTGGTTTTGGAGCAGCTCGCCCACACTGCGCAGGCGGCGGTTGCCCAAGTGATCGATGTCGTCGATGCGGCCGACGTCGTAAAAGAGGCCGGACTCATAGTTGGCGGAGGCGACGATGTCGTCCACCAGAATGTATTTGGGGGCCATGCGCTGCTTGTTTTCTTCGAGCAGCTGAATGAAGGGGGTGCCGTCCTCCTTCTGGCGGCTGATCAGTTCGAGCAGCACCGGCAGGTGGACGCGCTCGTGCATCTCCATGCCGCTTTGGGCGAACTGGGCGGCCAGATCGGGATCATAGTCCTTGAGGAACTGATCGAGCCAGACGAAGTTGTTTCCGACCACCTTGAACGTGCGCTGGTCGATGGTCAGCTTGACCTCGTTGATGCCGGCGTTTTGGATGATCTCGCTCACCTCGCGGGTGATCACCTGCCCCGCCTCGACGAGCACTTCGCCGGTGGTGGGGTGGACGATGGTCTCCTGGGCGACCTTGTTGGCGATGCGCTTGGCGATGGCGAGCTTCTTGTTGTATTTATAGCGACCCACGCGCGCCAGATCGTAGCGCTTGGGGTCAAAGAAGAGCGAGTTGATGAGGTTGGTGGCGGAGTCGACCGAGGGCGGCTCGCCGGGGCGGAGCTTGTTGTAGATGTCAATCAGCGCCTGTTCGCGGCGGGTGCGGCTGCCGCGCTCGTCGGTGGAGGCGTCGCGCGCAATGGTGGCGGCGACGCGCTCATCGTCGCCCAGGATGTCGATCAGCTGCTGATCGCTCTCATAGCCGAGCGCGCGCAAAAGCACCGTGACCGGCAGTTTCCGGGCGCGGTCGATGCGGGCGTAGATGACGCCGTTGGCGTCGGTCTCGTACTCGATCCACGCGCCCCGGTTGGGGATCATGGTGCAGCTGAAGAGGTTGTTGCCTGATTTATCGATGGACTTGGCGTAGTACACGCCGGGCGAGCGGACGAGCTGGCTGACGATGACGCGCTCAGCGCCGTTGATGATGAAGGTACCATGCTCGGTCATCAGGGGGAAGTCGCCCATGAAGACTTCGCTTTCCTTGATTTCGTGGGTTTCGGTGTTGGTCAAGCGCACCGTCACCTTGAGCGGCGCGGCATAGGTGGCGTCGCGCTCCTTACACTTTTCCATCGTGTATTTGGGCGCGTCGTCCAGAGAGTAGTCAACGAACTCGAGAATCAAGCTCTCGGAATAGTCGGTAATCGGCGACACATCCTTGAGCACCTCTCGAAGATCGTCTTTCAAAAAGCGCTGATAGGAGTTCTTCTGAATCTCGATCAAATCCGGTACCGGCAACGATTCCTGGATGCGCGCAAACGACATGCGCGTCCGCTTGCCCACGACCATCTCGTGCTCATGACAGATGCGCTTTGGCTGTTCCATGAAGCAATCACCCCTTAACAAACGTCTAGCAACCCGGTTTCCGTCAATGCTTGTGTCGTCACAAGCCGAACTTAAGTAAAATTTTTGTTCGCGCACCCTATTGCGTTTTGCCCACAGGTGGTGTACAATACCGGTGTTGAGCTAAAAAGCTGCGCAAAAGGCGTGCAAATGGGCAGATTGCCCATATTAGTGCAATTATCTATACTACCGCATCATTTTGCCGTTGTCAAGATCCGATTTGGTGCCTTTGGGGGCTGCAACCGCCTAAACCCCCTCATTTAACACACTTTTAACCATTCTTCTGTTCTGTGCACCTGCTTGTCGCTGAGGATCGCGCTTTGTGTGAAATTGCGTGCATTGCGCCGTTTTCCGTCAAAACATGAATTTAATCCGTCATTTTCAAATCTAATTTGGTTTTAATATTGCATATTCTCCTGCGGCGCTTGCGCTTGCACCAGAATTTCCCGGCTTTGCGCCCGGTTTTGCGCGGTAAACCGCGCTTTTCAAAGCGCGGCGCGTGGTGTATAATGGCATCATAAAATAAATGAACTAGCGGAGGAATCGCCATGCGTGGATTAAATGACCGCCACCTGTACAGCGTATATTTCGCGCCGCGCGGCGTCAGGCGCATGACCCAGATCGGCCAACAGATCGCGGAGCGGCACTTGAGCCCGTTTGATCGGCTGATCGGCATTGTGGGGGAAGCGGGATCGGGCAAGAGCATGTTGGTCAAGGGCATGTTCCCAGGTCTTGAGATGACCAACGACGACAACGGCGTCAATGTGCGCCCGCTTCCGGTGCTGTCGGTGGACGAGGACAGTTTTTTCAGCGCCCACACCTACCATGTCGACATCCGGTTTGAGTCAGCGTTCACGCAGATGGGCACGCTTGCGGAGGCGATTGAGCACGCGTTGCGGATCGGGAAGCGCGTAGTTGTGGAGCATTTCGACCTGCTCCGGCCGTTCATATCGTTCAACGCGGAGCTGTTAATTGGCGTCGGGGAGGAGATTCTGGTCACGCGTCCGACGATTTTCGGGCCGGAGCCAAACGACATTGCGACCATTGTGTTTAAGTCGATTCGGTACCGAAAGATGGCGCACACAGCGGAGGACTTAGCGGAGCGCAAGTTGTGGGAGCACTACCGTGGAAAGTACCAGCATAGCGACGTGCGGCACGGATTTGTGTTAGAGTTTGATGAAAAGCCCGATTTAGACATTGCGGCGATCGAGGCCTATGTGAAGGAGCGGATTGCGCGGGACCTGCCGGTTTCGTTCCACGACGAGAACCACATTTTGATTGGCGAGCATCTGCACCAATGCACAGGCCCGCGCATGCACGTGCGCTCGACGGGTGAGATAGAGGGATTCAGCATGTTGCCGGAATTAAAATACGATCCAATGAACGAGAACTATCTTCTGGTCGGGTTAGTTGGTGGGCTAGCGAATCAGGACGTGAACGATTTGAATAAGCTAGAGTTGTAGGCGCAAGCGCAAGCGCCAACGCCGCCAACGCCGCCAACGCCGCCAACGCCGCCAACGCCGCCAACGCGCCAACGCCGCCTCGTCCCAGCCCTTGCGTGAGCAAGACTGTCGTCAAGGCAGCCCGGCACTGCGGTGCCAGGCTGACGCTCACGCGGTGATTGAACGCGAAAGGTGGGCTGCTCGCCCCCTTTCACACTATCCCCT
>JAVXNW010000074.1:0-12901 GCA_036645575.1 Clostridia bacterium
GCTGGCATCCAAGGACCTTCCTTGGCGGGGTCCAGGGGCAGCGCCCCGGCCGCCGGAGGCCCCCGTCCGCCTCCCTTATTATACTTCCCGCCTCCCGGTTCCCCCCGCCTCCTCCTCGCCTCCTCGCCTCTCCCCCGCCTATGCCGTCTCGATGTGGCTGTCGGCTTGGAGGCTTAGTTTTTCGATGGCATCTTCGCGCATTTTATATTTAAGGATTTTGCCAGCCGCGTTCATCGGAAAGCCATCTACGAAGTCAAAGTACTTAGGGCACTTGTGTTTGGCCATATGGCTCACGCAGAACGCGCGCAGTTCCTCGGGCGTCGGGCATGCGCCCGCTTTGAGGACGATGCAGGCCATGATCTCCTCGCCGTACTGCTTGTCGGGCACGCCGATCACCTGCACATCCTTGACGGACGGATGCGTATAGAGAAACTCCTCGATCTCCTTGGGATAGATGTTCTCGCCGCCGCGAATGATCATGTCCTTAATGCGGCCGGTGATCTTGTAATTGCCCTCGCGCGTGCGGCGCGCAAGGTCGCCGGTATGCAGCCATCCCTCTTCATCGATCACGGCGGAAGTCGCCTCGGGCATCTTGTAATAGCCCTTCATGATGTTGTAGCCGCGCGCGACAAACTCGCCGTCTGTCTCATCGGGCAAATCCTGATAGGTCTCAGGATCGACCACCTTGCAGGTGACGCCGAACATCGCGCTGCCCACGGTTGCGACGCGCGTGTCGATGGAGTCGGTGGTCTTGGACATCGTGCAGCCGGGCGACGCCTCGGTCTGGCCGTAGGTTATGCAGATTTCCGGCATGTGCATCTTGGTCACGACGTCCTGCATCACCTTGACCGGGCAAGGACTGCCCGCCATAATGCCGGTGCGCATGTGGCTAAAGTCGGTCGTCGCAAAATTTTTATGTTCGAGCATGGCGATAAACATCGTCGGCACGCCGTGAAACGCGGTGATCTGTTCCCGGTTCACGCACTCGAGCGCCACGCGCGGCGAGAAATACGGGATCGGGCACATGGTGACGCCGTGCGTCATGGACGCGGTCATCGCAAGCACCATGCCAAAGCAGTGGAACATCGGCACCTGAATCATCATGCGGTCGGCGGTGGACAGGTCCATGCAGTCGCCGATCGCCTTGCCATTGTTGACGACGTTAAAGTGGGTCAGCATGACGCCCTTGGGAAAGCCGGTGGTGCCGGACGTGTACTGCATGTTGCACACGTCGCTTGGCTTTACGCGCGCGGCGCGCGCAATGACCGCGTCAAGCGGCACTTCCTCGGCGAGATCCAGCGCGTCCTCCCACGTATAGCAGCCCGGCAGCGCGCCATCCACCGTCACCACATTGCGCAGCTTGGGCAGGCGCTTGCTCGAGAGCTTGCCCGGCTCGCACGCCTCAAGCTCGGGGCACAGTTCTGAAATGATCTTTTGGTAATTGGCATCCTTGTACCCGTCGATCATCACGAGCGTGTGCGTGTCGGACTGGCGCAGGAGGTATTCCGCCTCGTGGATCTTGTAGGCGGTATTGACGGTCACCAGCACCGCGCCAATCTTGACTGTCGCCCAGAACGTGATGTACCACTGCGGCACATTGGTCGCCCAGATCGCCACATGATCGCCCGCGCCCACGCCCATCGCGATCAGCGCGCGCGCGAATGTGTCCACGTCGTCGCGGAACTGCGCGTAGGTGCGCGTGTAGTAGTGCGTCGTGTAGCGGAACGCGTCCTGATCGGGGAACTCCTTGACCATCCGGTCGAGCACTTCCGAAAAGGTCATGTCGATCAGCGTCTCTTTTTTCCACACATAGTGCCCGGCGTGGCGGTTGTCGCGCTGCAGGAGATGGCGATCGATGTAGTTCTGCATGTAGTTGGCAAACTGCGGAAACACAATGCCGGGATCGGTCAGGTCGCGCGCCCAGCGCTTGACCCACTCGAGCGACACATAGCCGTCGTAGCCCGCCTCGGTCACCGCGTCCAGCATTTCGGTGATCGGCAGATCGCCATCGCCCAGCATGCGATAGCTCACGCGCCCGTCCTCGATCACCGAATCCTTGACGTGCATGTATTTGATGTAACTGCCCAGATGCTCAACCGTCTGCTTGGGCGTCTCGCCAAAGAAGCGGTACGGGTGATGCACATCCCATAGCGCCGCAATCGCGGGATGATCCACGCTGTCCAGCAATTTGCGCAGCCGCGCAGTGTCCGCATATACGCCGTTTGTCTCGACCAGCAGCGTGACCGCCGTGCCTTCGACCTCCTTGGCCAGCTCCCGCAGCATTTCCGCAATGTACGCGTCGTCCACATCGCCCGTCACCTGCGGCTCGCGGTCGGCCAGAATGCGGATGTAGGGCGTGTGCAGCTTGTCGGCCAGGCGAATGTAGCGTCGAATTTCGGCAATGGTCTCCTCACGCTTGTCGGCAAACTTGAGCGCGCAGCCCGAGGACAGGCACGGGATCTCAAGGCGGAGCTTGCAAAGTTTCGCAATGGTCTTTTCAATTTGGAGCTGGGTAAAGGGCGCGGCGTTGTAGGCGTACAGGTCTTGCCCCATGCCGCGCACTTCAATGCCGTCAAAGTGAAAGTCCTTTGCCATCGAGTAAATATCCACCCACCCAAATTCCGGGCAGCCCAGCGTGGAAAACGCGATCTTCATGATGTATCACTCCTCGCTTTTTATCTCAAGCCCCCGGAATAAATGGCGGCGCGGGATCAAAAAAGCTCCGCCTTTCATTCCTGAAAGACGGAGGCTTGAACATCCGCGGTACCACTTTCCTTGCCGCACAGGGCGGCCACTCTGCCGCAGCCAAGGAAAGCAAATTGCCCGCCCTGAGTGCGCGTCCCGATAACGGAGGAATCCGCTCAAACCTACTCGCCTGCGCTTTCGGCCGATCGCTCGCGGGCCAGCAAACCATCGATTCCCTGCCGCCTCCCAGCAATGGCGGCTCTCTGTGAGGGCATCTGTGACGGCTCTACTCCCGGTCAACACGCTAGTATGTGATTTGAGTAGATTCTACTCGGCTGCGCCCCACAAATCAACGAAGAATAGGTTAAATGAATTTTCGCGCGAACCGGCTAAGCCGCCCCCCGCGCAAAATGAGCGACCTAGGCGCGAACCCGCCGCGCGGACGGCCAAGCCGCTCCCGCGCAAAATGAGCGGCGCGCAAAATGCCGCGCATGGTTTCGATAGGCGATCACGCGCCTTATTCAGGCGACGCCTTGTCGCATAGCGCGATGTAGCCCAGTTGCGGCAGGGCGATTTCTTGGCGATCGGGGAACGCCTTGACGGGACACGCGCGGATTTTGCCGTCCTCGCGACCCAGCAGCAGCGCGCTCACGGCGGGCGCGGCGTCAAAGAGCGCGAGGGTGAACCCGTCTATGTTGTAGGGCACATGAAGGTCGGGCCAAGCGGGCATCTCGGGCAGCGTCTCAAAGACGAGCGCCTTAGTTACATCCTTGGCGGACTTGCGGTTGGTCACGTCCAGCGGGTAAAACGCGGTCACCCGCAGTCCGCTCTCCTCCGCAAAGTCCTCGAGCGCGGCGCGCGCCGCAGCGCATTGCTCGCCGTCTTGGCGCAGCACGCATTGGGCAAACCAGCGCATCCGCGACCGGCCGGCATCGCGCAGCACAAGGCGCACGCCGTCATCGGCTTGAACCGCGTGGCAGCGCGCGTATAGCTTGTCCGCAAGCGCGACCTGCGCTTTTGTCACCGGCGCTCCGGCAGTGGCCAGATAGGCGACCCGCTCGATGTAGATGGACTTTCGCCCCTCCCAGTAGCGCACCTCGCTTCGGTTCAGCGCGTCAAGCGCGGCGTCAATCTGCGAAGAAGTAACCGCGCCCAGCGCATAGTCGAGCGCCGCGTCCTCGTAAAGAATTGGCACATCGAGGTAAAACACGTTGGCGGACTCGACAAATGTGCCTTGCAGATTGCGGACAAAATGCTTGACCTCAAGCGTGAGCGGCGCAAGGCGCGCCGATTCGAAGGTGTCGTCCGGAAACCAATAGCGCACGCGCTCCTCGCCCACATCGACCTTTGCGGGTTCCGGGACAAGGATCGGCGCAAATACGTCGTATGCCGCACGCGGAACGCTCAGCGTAAACTCGGCCAGCGCGCAGCGCGCGCCCAGTAGCGCCAGCAAAAGCGCCGCACAAAAGCCATATTTTTTCGTAAGCTCGCCTCCCCCAGCCGGATAAAAAGGCGGCGGCTTGTGCGCATGACGCGCAAAGCCGCCGTAACGCGAAAGGATCGCCCGCGTGGCGGGGATCAAGCGTCAGTTCAGGTAGTCCTGATAGTGCCCGGAAAGCACCTGATCGTAGGTGGGCAGATTGCCCAGCGTGATCGGCTTTCCGCTCAGGTCGCTGTAGGCGGTCAGGTAGGACTGCACGGCCTGCACATGGCGACCGACGCGCTCCTCGATGGGGTGCCCGTTTTCGTCATACGGCACGTAGAGAAAGCCCAGCTTCTGTGCCTTGACGTAGAACTTGTCGATGCCGGTCAGCGCGAGGGCCTCGTCGGTTCGGCCGCGAAGTCTCCCCTGAGACGCGTTGGCGGCCTCCATGAGCAGCGGGATCGTGTCGGTGTAGTCGCCCAACTCGCGGTGCGTGAGTCCGTGCAAATTGGTCGGCGACGGCTCAAGCGACATCGAAATGCCCATCATGTCCAAGTCGAACATGCCAAACGAGGCGACATCCATGGCCTTTTCGTGGGCGACGGTCGCGTTGATGACCGGGTACTCGGGCGACGCCTCGTGTAAGTCGAACGTCACGTCGATCTTTTCTTGGTTGATCAACTGCACGATGCCGTAGCACACCTTCTCGGTGAAGGTGCCGTCCGGGCGACCGGGATAGCCGCGGTTCAGGTTGCGCGTCTCGCTGCCGGAGAGCTGCTGGCCGCTGGCGGCGTGAATGTACACGTCGGGGTCGGGCCATTGATCGACCGGATTGGTGGCGCGAGAGCCGTAGCGGAACTTGCGCTCGCCGCTTTTGGAGGTAAAGTGCAGATAGAGCGGCGAAGCCTCCTGCGGGTCATCGTGGGTAAAGGCCGAGTTGTTGGAGCGCGGGATCACGTAGAGCGTGCCCGCTTCGGGCGTGCAATTCTCGACGAGCAGCACGGCGGATAGATAGCCCGCCGGCTCGTTTGCGTGGGTTCCGCCCAGCACCAAGGCGCTTGCGCCGGGCTGCGCGCCGCGCAGCACGTAGATGTCGGTGTCGCCGCGCGTGCCGGCCAGATCAGGAAAGTATTCGCTGAGTTTCTTGACCTCGGTCACGCCGGGTCCGGGAATAATGACGTCCGGCGCGCGCAGCGACAGGAATGTCATGCCGCTCAGCACGCAGATTACGGCCGCCGCCACCAATAGGATGGAAGCGGAAATCACCTGTTTTTTCAATGCGCTTCCCTCCTCACTTGATCAGAAGCAGCCTAAGCACCAACGGCACAATGACCATTACGGCGTTCAGCTGATTCATGATCTTCTTTTCGGTAAACATATTCCAGACGACAAACACCAGCACGATCGCGATCAGCGCCAGATAAATGTAGGTTGTGATCATTCGTATGCCTCCTTATAAGCCGAAGATCGCGCCGATTTGATTGGAGAAGACGATGAAAAGCAGCGCATAGACGATCAGGATGAGCGCGGGGATGATGCACCGTTTGAGCACCAATAGGTAATTGGGCTCGCCCACCACCTGTGCCGCGAATAGCCCGGCCAGCGCGGTCGGGGGCATCATGTCGCCAAGGGACGCGATCAGGGAGATGGCGGCCGCGGTCACGATCTGATTGCCGGACAAAAGCGCGAGTAGGAAGGGAACGCCCAGCACGGAGGACGCGCCAAAAGAGGAGACCGCGCCAAAGAGCGGAATCGAGATGGCGAGCGCGACGTAGAGTAGGCGCGGGTCGAGGGATAGGCAGGTGGTCACGATCAAGCCGCGCACGCCGGTGAGCGTCATGATCTGAATGAACATGCCCACGCCCATCAGAATGCCCATGACGGGCAGGACGATATTGACCGCGTTCTTGGCCGCCTTGATGGGGTTCATGCGCTTGCCGGTGAACTGGCCGACGACTGCGCCGATCAGGAAGATGAGCGGCGTGCCCAGATCGGGCATGGCGGGAATCACCTTTTCGACCACCATCAGCCCCAGCACCAGAATGATGGGCAGGTAGATCTTAAAGCCGTATTTCTTGCCGATCTCGGTATTGAGCTTGGGGCGAATCGCCTCGATGTCCAGATGCCGCACGTACTTGTAGCCCAGCATCAGCACAAACAGGAAGGCGAGCGGGAAGGTCAGCAGCGCCAGCGGGCCCTCAAAGCCGACATAGGGCATGTCGATGCCGCCGCCAATGATCATGGCGGGGATGTTGGTCGGCGGCGCGATCATGCCGAGCAGCCCGCCCATGGCGATGATCGACGCGGTGGCGACCTTTGGAATGCCCATCATGATGAGCACAGGCGCCATAATGCTGCCCGCGGACAACACGGCGGCGGTCGAAGAGCCAGTCACCATGCCGGGGAACATAATGACCAGCATGATGAGGATCAGAAGCAGCGCGGGAACCTTGTAGAACTTTTGAATGATGAGCGCGCTGAGCGCCTCCAAGGCGCCAGATTCTTCGACCACCTTCATGAAGATCATGGCGGTGGCGATGACCAAAATGGTGTCCACGTAGGAGAAGGTGCCCTCCACCAGATGCCTGAGTGGAATGCCCTGCCCGCCCACCAGCGCGCCCACAATGGCGGATGCCATCATGGATACGCTGACCGGCAGTTTAACGGCGAAGCAACCGACGATAAAGGTTGCCAGCATGGCCAAAAAGACGATGACCTCTATGCTCATGTACTCCCTCACACTCCCATCAAGCGAAGCGCCCGCACCCGCTTGCGTGGGCGGCGAGGGCGGGCGTCCGCTTATGCGTTATGTTTACTTGGCGAGTAGTTCTCCAAGCGGCGCAATGACGCTTGCAATCTTGTCGGCCTGGGTAATGGTGATGCCATAGGTCTCGGCCAGCTTGTCAAAGAGGCCGTCGGCATTGCCTTCGGCCACGACGATGCCGGCGTCGGCCTTGCTGATGCAGGGCTCAATGAACTTGTCGGAGAGCTCGCCACGGCGCGCGCTTCCGCCGATGTGCAGCGCAATGATCTTGACGCCGGCGTCCTTGGCGGCGGTCAGCACGGCGTCCACGCGTTCGAGTTCTTGATTGGCGTCAATGCCAGCGGCGCCAAGGCCCTTGGAGCTTCCGCCGACAGCGACGATGAGCGTCTTGTATTTGACCACTTCTTCGGCGGTCACCAAGGTATTGAGGGTATAGTCTTCCACCTTGAGCTTGGTCAGCATGACCTTGATCATCTCGGCGTCGGCGCTCTGGCCGGCGGACATGACCACATAGGGGCCAGGATAGGCCGGTGTCGTCTCGGCAAACGCGCCAAGGGCGCTTGCGCTAAGCAAGGTCAAGCATAGGAGCATTGCCATCAGTTTACGCATGATCATATCACCTTTCTCTTGTTCCGTCTGTTTTCTTTCCCCGTGAGCGGATTGTGTCAAGCCCTCAAGTCTTGCGCAGCATGAACGTACAGCTCGAGGGGGTGGTGTGGAGGGGGGCGAGTAGCCCCTCCTCCGCGTTCAATAACCCGCGTGAGCGCAGCACGGCACCGCAGTGCCGGGCTGGCGAGCAGCCCCTCCTCCGCGTTCAATAACCCGCGTGAGCGCAGCACGGCACCGCAGCGTCGTGCTGCGCGCGTGGTCGCAGTGCCGTGCTAGCGCTCCGGCGTCTCGCCCAGCATCTCCCGAAGCACTCGCGCAAGGTCGGAATAGCGCTTCGAAATGTAGTTGTTCTCTACCATCCCCATGACGCACGCCTCGCGCCCTACCACCACCACCAGCTTGCGCGCACGCGTCACCGCTGTGTACAGCAGGTTGCGCGTGTACAGCATCGCGGGCCCGCTGATCAGCGGAAGCACTACCGCCCCAAACTCGCTGCCTTGGCTCTTGTGCACCGACATGCAGTACGCGAGCGACAAATCCTCCAGCGCCTCCCCTTCGTAAACCGCTACCCGCTCGTCGTCAAAATGCACTTCCGCCGTGCGCCCCTCTGGGTCAATCGCCTCCACAAAGCCGATGTCCCCGTTGAACGCACCGGTGCCCATCTCCCCGTTTTTCTCCCACTCGATGTCGTAGTTGTTGCGCATCTGCATCACCTTGTCCCCCTCGCGCAACATGCTGTCGCCCACCGCAAGCGTCCGCTTGCCCGCCGCCGCAGGGTTGAGCAGCTCCTGAAGACGCCGGTTGAGCGCCCACACGCCGCACTCGCCCTTCTTCATCGGACTCATTACCTGAATGCCCGTGAGCGGATCGCTGCCTAAAAACTTGGGCAGGCGCGTCTTCACCAGTTCCCCCACGATCTGCGCCGCTTGCTCGGGACTCTGCGCCTTCTCAAAAAAACAGTCGCTGCCCTTCTGATTGAACACCGGCATCTCCCCATGGTTGATCCGGTGCGCGTTTCGGATGATCGCGCTCTTCTCCGCCTGCCGGTAGATCTCGCTTAGCCGGATCACCGGCACTGCGCCGCTTTCGATCAGGTCGCCCAGCACGTTGCCCGCGCCGACCGAGGGCAGCTGGTCCGCGTCGCCTACCAGCACAAGCCGCGCCGCCTCCGGAAGCGCCCGAAGCAGCGCGCACATCAGAAAGATGTCCACCATCGACAGCTCATCCACAATCAGCGTGTCCAGCACCAGCGGGTTTTGCTCGTCCCGCTGAAAGCACTCGCCCTCGCCCCCATATTCTAGCAGCCGATGGATGGTCTGCGCGTCCTCGCCCGTCGCCTCCTGCATTCGCTTGGCCGCGCGCCCGGTCGGCGCGCACAGCTTCACCTTGCCCGCCTCGCCCATCAGGTGCACCATGCAGTCGATGCAGGTGGTCTTGCCCGTGCCCGGCCCGCCCGTCAGCACCGTGACGCTTCCGCGCATCGCCGCGCGCACCGCGTCTAGCTGCTGGTGCGAAAGCGTCACCCCCGTATCCGCTTGGTACGCCGCGATCTTTCGCTCAACCGCTGTGCGCTCAGCCGGCTGCGCCGCCTTGAGCCGCGCGCTCAGCCGCTTGGCAACTTCCTGCTCCGCGCGATACGTCTGGCGCTTATAGACCACGTTTTCCCCGTCTTCGCCCACGCGCTCAATCACCTCGCCCGACAGCACCAGCGCCCGTATCGCCACTTCGAGCGTCTCCTGCCCCACCGCTAGCAGCCGCTTCGCCTTCTCTAGCAGCAATGACCGCGGCAAGAACATGTGCCCGCTCCCGCTCACCGCCTCCTCTAGCACAAACCGCACGCCGCACGTCAGCCGATGCGCGCTCTCCGGCTCCACGCCCAGCGAAAACGCGATCGCGTCACAGGTCTTAAACCCCACGCCCTCCACCTTGTCCGCCAGCAGATAGGGATCGTCGCGCACCACTTGCTGCGTCTGGTCGCCAAATACGCGCACGACCTTCATCGCAAGCGCGACACTCAGCCCATAGGTCTGCAAAAACACCATCGTCTGCCGACTCTCGCGCTGCGCGCGATAGCTCTCCTCGATCATCGCCGCCCGCTTGGGCCCTATCCCGCTGATCTCGGTCAGCCGCTCCGGCTGCGTGTCCAGCACCGACAGCGCGCTTTCGCCAAACTCATGCACGATCAGCTTCGCCGTCGCCGGACCCACGCCCCGGATCACGCCCGAGCCCAGATACTTTTCAATGCCGGTGCGCGTCGTCGGCCGCACGCTCTCGCACGTGCTCACCTTCAGCTGCCGCCCATAGTCGCGGTGCTCGCTCCACGTCCCCTGAAGCTTCAGCCGCTCCCCCGCCGATACCGCCGGAATAACGCCCACGCACGTCACATGCTCGCGCCCCGCCTTCACGCTCATCACCGTAAAGCCGTTTTGGTCGTTTCGGAACACGACCTCCTCCACCACGCCCTCAACTTCAGCCATTTCAGCCATCCACATCGCCGCCTAGCATCCCGCGCGCGTCCCTGAACACCCGCTCAAGCCGCGCCCACGCGCCCATGAACGCGCGCATTTGCGCGTCCTGCGCAAGCAGCCGCACGGCGGCCTTGGCCGCAACCACAAATTCCGGATCAAGCCCGCGCATTCCCCCGCGCATGAGCGGGCACATCGCCCACGCGCGGCTGTCCAGCCGAACCGTCCACTCCCCCCGAACCCTTACCGGCGTCAGCGGGAACAGCCGACAGGCCAGCGGCCGCTGATCGCGCGCGCACGCGCCGTGGCACGTGCACATCTGGCATCCGCCCAGATCCTCCGTATCCGCGCACGTCGCCCAGTCCCCCACGGACTCGCCCGGGAACAGGTATACGCCGCCCTGCCCGTCTTCGTCGCCCTTGCAGCACGCCCCGCCGCACAGCGCGCCGCAGTCGCCCTTGAGCGGCGTCGTTTCTTTCAAAAGCGCCCGCGCCTCCGTCAGTTCAAAATTCATGGACAGCCTCCCATTTACCTTACAATCGCCTGCAATTGGCGGTGTTTTGATGTTTTTACTTGCATTTTTCACCGGGCAATGCTATACTATCGTCAGAATTATTGGGAGGTGCGAGAATTATGGCTTTTATCATTACTGACGAATGTATTGCATGCGGCGCGTGTGCCGACGGTTGCCCCGTAAACGCGATTTCCGAAGGCGACGGCAAGTATGTGATCGATGCGGACGCCTGCATTGATTGCGGCGCTTGCGCGGATGCCTGCCCCGTCGGTGCGCCCCAGCAGGCGTAAGTTTTCGTCATCTTTTCGAGATAAGAGGGCGGTCAGCTGACCACCCTCTTTTTCGTCGCCCCGCGCCGGTTTAGTTGACGCCCAGCGCCTGCGCGGCCAGCAAAAGCGCGCCGGTCACGCCGCTATTGACCCCCAGCCCCGGCGGCACGATCAGTTGATCGATGTGCTCCAGGATCATGTCGCTTGCGATATAGCCGCCCATCAGCTCGCGCGTCTTTTCCCGGATCATCGGGAACAAAAACGCCTGCTGCATGACGCCGCCGCCCAGCACGATCTTCTCCGTGGACAGGATCATCAGCATCGCGACGCAGAACTGCGCCAGATAGTACGCCTCGATCTCCCAGCCGATGTGCCCCTCGGGCAGGTCCTTTGACGAAACGCCCCAGCGCGCGTCAAACGTCGGGCCCTTCGCCAGCCCCTCGAAACAGCCCTTGTGGAATGGGCAGAACCCGTCCGGCGCGGGGTCTTTCGGATGCGCGCGCAGGATAAAATGCCCCGCCTCCGGGTGAACCAGCCCGTGCACCAGCTTTCCGCCCGCGATCACGCCGCCGCCGATTCCCGTGCCCACCGTCAGGTACACGAGGTTGTTTACGCCCTTGCCCGCCCCCAGCATGAACTCCGAAAGCGCCGCCGCGCCGACGTCGGTGTCAATGCCGATCGGCACATGCAGCCGCGCCTTCAGCGTGGGCACGAGCGCGCAGTGCTGCCACGCCAATTTGGGCGAGGTCGTCACATAGCCATACGTCGGGGACTGCGGGTTCAAATCGAGCGGGCCAAACCCCGCAACGCCCAGCGCCTCGATGCCCTTGCCCTCAAAGTACGCCGAAATGGCCTCCAGCGTCTCCTCCGGCAAAAGCGTCGGAATGCTCACGCGGTCCGCTATCCGCCCCTGCTCATCGCCGATTGAGCACACCATCTTGGTGCCGCCCGCCTCCAATGCGCCCAGCTTCATCCGCTCACCCCATCCTTATCCACAAATCCTTTGTGCCTATATTACCACATACGCGGCCATCTTTCAATCCTGACCGCACGCTTTTGCCTATCCGCCCCTGGCCAATTGCGCAAGCGCCGCAATGTGCGCAAGGCGCATATCCACAAAGGCGTATTTGATTTGACTGGAAAACGTGAGCGGCGTCGCCTGTTCATCCCGCGACAGCTTTTCGCACGCCGCCTTGAGCCTGTCAAGCAGCCCCATCCAGGTCTCCGCCACCGGATTAGGCGTCGCGCCCGCCGCCGCCGCCAGGCGCGCGCGCGCCCTTTCCGCCTCTTCCGCCTCAATCGACAGCGCCGCCCGAATGAGCAGCGGCTCGACCTCGGCCTGATCAAGCGCGAGCGCGTGCGCGCTGAGCGCGCCGGTCAAGGCGCGCAGCGCGTCCTCGCCGCCCGTCAGCGCGCCCATCTGCGCGTCTGTCCCGGTGATCCGAAGCGTGAGCTCCGGCGCGGCCACACAGCGCACCCGCGCATCGATCTTTTCCGTTTCCAGCAGGTTTTCCTTCACCTTGCGCGCGTCCTCCGCGCGGTCGTAGGCGTTTCCGATCACCGCGCTGCCCGCTTCATCGGTCAGCACATACCCCGCCGCGCCGCGCGCCACGTACCGCGCCGCCTCCACCCGCGCCTGCGCTTGGTCGCTCGTGCGCGCCAGCTCCACAAGGTGCGCGCTCAGATCGGCAAAGCGCACTTCGCGCGTCACGCGCGCGCCCGACGCGGGCGCTTCGCCCAGGTTGACCGACACGCTTTGAATCGCCGGACGCGCAAAAAAGACAAAGGCCGCCAGCGCCATCACAAGCGCCAGAACGAGCCAGAGCGCCGGGCACGGCCCGCGCCTGCGCACATAGATGCGCCCGTGCCGCCTGTCGATGCGCATAATCATCGCCTCCCCCAGCCAATGATATGCGCATCCGAAAGAAAACTTGCCCCACGCGATTCGCCCGCAGACGGCGCCGGCAAGTGCCTTGTCACCCATGGCCGCACCCGGCCTAGCGCCCCGCCGCCTCACCCGGCTTTATCGCGCCATCGCCTCACCCGATGTCCAGTTCCGAGCGCTCGACCGGGACGATCAGGTCGGTGTAGTGCACGTGCCGCCCGTCCTCCAGGTTGAAGTTCATCAGTTGCAGGGTGAACAGGTCGTCAGACACCGTGAGGTTGTTCTCC
>JAVXNW010000075.1:0-12743 GCA_036645575.1 Clostridia bacterium
CTCGTAGCCGATGGGCGAGTAAACCGTCCGTCTTGCCGCAGCAAGGCGCAGGAATGCTCGCACCGCTAGAACGCTCATAACTAACTCAAGAGACAGCCCGACCGAACTCGGGCTGTCTCGCGGTCTCCCTCGCGGTCTCCCTCGCGTTCTCCCTCACCCCCGTATCCCCCTTTCCGTCACCTGCGGGTGCCACCTCCCCGCAAGGCAGCGCCGGGATTCTCATCCTTGCGCGTCCCCTGCCCATCGGAAAAAAACGCCGCCCGCCGCCTAAAAACGTGGAAACCGTCTGGTGCGATCGCGCGTATTTCGTGGCTTTTCGCGCGTCCGGCTTGCATCTTCGCATTTTTTCTGCTATAATAACGCATAAACATCTATGGCCGCGAGGGGGACGAGGTGTGCTTCAGTATGTCATTGCGCTTGACGCGATGGGTGGCGATCATGCGCCACAATCGGTCGTCGACGGGGCGATTTTAGCGGTTAAGGCCTTCCCGGATGTGCGCATTCAACTCTACGGCCCGGCCGAACAGCTCAAAAAACTGCTCGCAGCCGCGCCTTGCGATCGAATCGAAATTTGCGACGCGCCCGATGTCATCGGGATGCACGAGTCGCCCACGCTTGCGGTGCGCCACAAGGTGGCTAGCTCGCTTGTTCAGGCGATGCTCGCCGTCAAGGACGGACGGGCGCAGGCACTGGTCTCGGCGGGATCGACCGGCGCGATCCTCGCGGGGGCTATTTTGCGCATCGGCCGCATTCGCGGGATCGATCGTCCGGCGCTGGCCGTCATCCTGCCGGGTCGGAAAAAGCCGTTTATGCTGCTCGACTGCGGGGCCAACGTCGATTGCCAGCCGCAGTACTTGAGCCAATTTGGGCTGATGGGCGCGGTGTACATGGAAAAGGTCATGGGCGTTCAGCAAAGCGACGTGCGCCTTGTCAACATCGGGCTCGAGGCTGAAAAGGGCAATAAGCTCGCCAAGGACGCCTTTATCCTGATGCAGAGCCAGTCGGTCTACCACTTTGGCGGGAACATCGAGGCGCGCGAGGTGCCCATGGGCGTGTGCGACGTGGTGGTCGCGGACGGCTTTGACGGAAACCTGATCCTGAAATACACCGAGGGGCTTTCCTCCGCCATGGTGGGAATGCTCAAGGAAGAGCTGATGAAAAACGCGTGGACCAAATTGGGCGCGCTCATCGTGAAGCCCGCACTGCGCGCATTTAAAGGAAAGCTCAGCTCCGAGGAGTACGGCGGCGCGCCGCTCTTGGGCGTCAAGGGCGCGCTCGTCAAGGCGCACGGCAGCGCCGACGCAAAGACCATCATGAACGCGGTCAGGCAGGCGCGCACCATGATCGAGGGCGACATCGTGTCGCTGACCGAAAAGGGCGTTGCGCAGATGACCCAGGCGGCCGACGCGGCCAAGGCATAGCCGGTTAAGAAGTTATTTATTGAAGGAGTGCTACCGAATATGTTTGATCAAGTGGTTGAATTGATTGCCAGCCAGCTTCCGGTGGACAAGACCAAGATCACGCTCACGTCGCGTCTGGTCGAGGATCTGGGCGCGGATTCCGCAAACATCATGATTTTGATCATGGACCTTGAGGGCGAGTTTCAGGTGGTCGTCGAGGACGAGGCGCTCAGCAGCATCAAGACGGTCGGCGACATCGTCGATTATCTGGAGAAGCACCTGCAAAAAGCATGAAGCGCGATGAATTGGCCGCCTTTGAGGCGCGCATCGGCCACCAGTTTCACGACAGAGCGCTGCTTTCGACCGCGCTCACCCATCCGTCCTATGGCGGAGAGCACCACGCGCCCAACTACCAGCGGCTGGAGTTCCTGGGCGACGCAGTGCTTGAGCTGTGCGTGAGCGAGCTGCTCTACAAAGGGTATCCCGCCTATGACGAGGGTCAGCTCACGCGATTGCGCGCGAGCCTCGTGCGCGAGGAGACCTTAGGCGATGTGGCGCGGGACTGGGAAGTCGGCAGGTATATTCGCTTGAGCGTGGGCGAGGGCAAGGCGGGCGGCGCGGACAAGCCGTCCATCCTGTCGGACGTGTGCGAGGCCACGCTGGCCGCCGTGTACCTGGACGGCGGGTTTGACGCGGCGCGCGCGCTGGTCGCGCGGATGATGGACGGGCGTCTGCCCGATCCCGAGCGCGACAATACGCTTGACGCCAAGTCGCGCTTGCAGGAGGCGCTCCAGCGCATGGGCAAGCCGTCGCCCGAGTATGCGCTGGTCGAGCAGGATGGTCCCGCGCACCTGCCGGTCTTTACCGAGTGCGTGTATGTGGACGGAAGCGAGGCCGGGCGCGGCAGCGGCCAGAACAAGCGCGCCGCGCAGCAGGCCGCCGCGCAAGCGGCGCTTTTGCACCTGTTCCTCGATTCAGATACCTGACACGGCGCTAAGGGCATGGCCCGTGGCGGGCAAGGAGGAAGGTTTTTCGTTGCGGCTTAAAAAACTGGAGATCTACGGGTTTAAATCCTTTGCGGAGCGCACGCAAGTCACCTTTGAGCATGGCGTGACCGGCATCGTCGGCCCCAACGGGTGCGGCAAGTCCAACATATCAGACGCCGTGCGCTGGGTGCTGGGCGAACAGAGCGCCAAGACGCTGCGCGGCGCTAAAATGGAAGACGTCATTTTCGGCGGCACTGAAAAGCGCCGCCGCTTGTCGTACTGTGAAGTCATCCTGACGTTTGAAAACGAGGACCACGCGCTGCCGATCGACTTTGACGAGGTGGCGGTCGCGCGGCGCGTGTACCGAAGCGGCGAGAGCGAATACTCGATCAACCGCGCTGCCTGCCGCCTGCGCGACGTAGTGGAATTGTTCCGCGACACCGGCATCGGCAAGGAGGGCTATTCGCTGATCGGGCAGGGTCGAATCGACGAAATCCTGTCGGTCAAGTCGGAGGACCGCAGGCAGGTGTTTGAGGAAGCGGCGGGCATCGTCAAGTACAAGGCGCGCAAGGACGAGGCGACGCACCGCATGGACAACACGCGCCTGAACCTGACCCGCGTCGAGGACATCATTGCCGAGCTTGAGGCGCGCGTGGAGCCGCTGCGCCTGCAGTCCGAGGCGGCGCGCGAATACCTGGCGCTGCGCGACGAGCTAAAGGGGCTGGAGCTCAACCTGTTCGTGGCGCGCACCGAGCGCTATACCGAGCGCATCCAGCAGTTGCGGCAGGTGCTCGAGGGCGCCCATCAGGCCGAGGAGGAGGCGCGCGCGCGCCAAGAGGCGCTGACCGCGCAGCGCGACGAGGCCGAGGCGCGCCTGTCGGAGCTTGAAGAAAAGGCCGCCACCGCGCGCGAGCAGGTGCAAAAGCTGATCGGCGAGGTGGAATCGCGCGAGGGCGCGGCGTCGGTACTGCGCGAGCGCATGGCCGCCAGCGAGCGCGACCGCGCGCGCACCGGCGAGCAGCTGGCCGCGGCGCGCGCGGGCAGCGGCGGCATCGAGGCGCAGCTGGCGCTTCTGAAGGCCAAGATCGACGCGGGGCGCGCGCAGATCAGCGCCTATACTTCTGAGCAGGAAGCGGCGCAGCGCGCGCTTTCGGACGCGGAGGTTGCGCTTTTCGAGCGCGAGGCGCGCTCGGAAAAGCTGAAGAACGAGTCGATCGACGCGATGAACCGCTTGAGCGACGTAAAGAGCGATCAGGCGCGCTTAAGCGCGATGCGCGCCGCGCTGACGTCGCGCATGGAGAGCCTCCTAGCGGATGCGCAGATGGGCGCGGCGCAGCAGTCGGACGACGAAAATCGCGTCGTTGCCGCGCAGGAACGCCTTGAAGTAGAGCGCGCCGGAAAGGCCGACATCGAACGGTTGGTCGAAAAAGCCGAGCAGCAGGTAAAGGCGCTTGGCGAAAAGGGCGAGGCGCTTGGCGCGTGCCTTGCGCAGACAACCGCCCAGCGGCAGGAGACCGCCTCGCGGCTCAAGGTGCTGGAGGAGATGCAGCGCGACTACGAGGGCTATCAGTTCTCGGTCAAGAACGTGCTTTTGGAGGCGCGGCGCACGCAAAACAGCGGCGTGCACGGCGTGGTCGCCACGCTGATTAAGGTGCCGCGCGACTTAGAGCGTGCCATCGACGTGGCGCTGGGCGGCGCGCTTCAAAACGTGGTCGTCGATCGCGAGGAAGACGCTCGGGTCATGATCGAGCACCTCAAAAAGAACCGGCTGGGTCGCGCGACGTTTTTGCCCCTGGCTGTTGTGCGTGGGCGCACGCTGGACGCGCAGGAGAAAAAGCTGCTCGCGATGGACGGGTGCCTGGGCGTCGCGTCCGACTTGATCGACTACGACCCCATCTACCGCAACATCGCGGAGAGCCTGCTCGGCCGCACCGTGATCGCGCGCGACCTTGAGGCGGGCATCGGCATCATGCGCGCCGGTCGCCACGGCTTTCGGCTGGTGACGCTCGAGGGCGACGTGATGAATCCCGGCGGATCGATGACCGGCGGCAGCGTCCAGTCGCGCATGACCAGCCTGCTTTCGCGCGAGCGCGAGGTGGGCGAGCACCGCGAAAAGCTTGCGCAAATGGATGCGCAGCTGGCGTCGGCGCGCGCGCAGGACCAGTCGCTTCAGGCGGAGCGCGCGTTGCTCAAGCAGCGCCGAAGCGAGCTATTTGAGCAGCTTCACCAGCAGGACATCGCCTGCACGCGCGAGGAGGCGCACCTGAGCGCCGCGCGGGCGGAGCTTGCGCAAGAGGCGCAGCGCACGCAGCGCACGGGCGACGCGCACGCGCAGTTGACCAGCCAACTGGCAGACGTCGAGGCGCAACTGGCCGCGCTCGAGGGGCGTCAGGTGGGCGCGGACGCGCAGCGCGAGGCGCGCGAGGCCGAGATCCTGTCGCTTAAGTGCGAGATTGCGCTTAAGCGCCAAGAGAACGCGAATTTTCAGCGCGCCGTGGCCGATGGGCGCGTGCGCCTGACCGCGTGCGAGCGCGATTTGAGCGCGCACTGCGCGGATCACGACCGGCTCAATCGCCAGAAAAACGACGCCGCGCAGCTAAGTAAAGACAGCGCCCAGCAGCTGGCCGCCTGCGAGGCGACGCTTGCGCAGGGCGCGGCGCAATTGCGCATCGACGAGGCGAACCTCGCGCAATGCCAGGCGGCGCTGGAAAACGCGCGCGGCGCGTTTCAAAAGGTCGAGGCGGCGCGCGTCGCCGCGCAGGCCCTGCTTCGTGAAAGCGGGACGGCGCTTGACGCGGTGCGCGCGGCGCTTGACGAGGCGTCAGAGCGGCTGCACAAGGGCGAATTGCAGTTGAGCCGTGTCGAGACCGAGTACAGCCAGATGACCGCGCGCATCTGGGAGGATTACGAGGTTAGCTACGAAGGCGCGCTGGCGACGCGCGACGAGGGGTTTAAGCCGGGCGACGCGGAAAAGCGGATCGCGGTTCTGCGCGCGCGGATCAAGGCGATCGGCTCGGTGAACGTCGCGGCGGTGGACGAGTACCGGCAGACGCAGACGCGGTTTGCGGAATTGAGCGCGCAGCGGGACGACCTGATCAAGGCGGAGCTCGACTTGCAGGCCATCGTGGACGAACTTTCGCACAAGATGGAGCAGCAGTTCAAGGCCGAGTTTGAAAAGCTCAACGTGAATTTCCAGCACACGTTTGTGCAATTGTTCGGAGGCGGTCAGGCGGAGTTGCGCCTGTCAGACCCGAAGGACGCGCTTCACTGCGGCATCGAGATCGTCGCGCAGCCGCCGGGCAAGAAATTGCAGATGCTGTCGCTGCTCTCGGGCGGCGAGCGCGCGCTCACGGCGATCGCGATCCTGTTTGCGATGCTGACGCTCAAGCCCACGCCGTTCTGCTTTCTGGACGAGATCGAGGCGGCGCTCGACGACGCGAACATCGACAACTTCGCCGATTACCTGCGCGACTATTCGACCAAGACCCAGTTCGTCGTCGTGACCCACCGCAAGGGCACGATGGAGCGCTGCGATGGCCTGTACGGCGTGGCGATGGAAGAAAAGGGCGTGTCGCGCATCATGTCGGTTCGCCTAAACGACGCCGAAGCGTACTAAAATGGACGCAGCGTCTGCGCGCGCCCGCGTCCTATCGGTTCGCCAAACGACGCCGAAGCGTGCTAAAATGGACGCAGCGTCTGCGCGCGCCCGCTTTCACAGGGCGCGTGGTATGAGAGGGGAAGGTTATGCACATCGTATTGTCAAACGACGACGGGATTCAGGCGCGCGGCATTCACGCGCTCGCGCAGGCGTTGGCGGCGCGCGGGCACCGCGTGACGGTCAGCGCGCCCGACCGCGAGCGGAGCTGTTCGGGGCACGCGCTGTCGCTGCGCGAGCCGCTGTACGCGCGCGAGGCGGCGGGCTGGGCGGGCTTTTCCGCCTACGAGGTGAGCGGAACCCCGGCGGATTGCGCGAAACTGGGCATTGAAAATCTGGCGGGCGCGCCGGTCGATTTGATGGTCGCGGGCATCAACCACGGCTCAAACCTCGGAAGCGACACGCTGTATTCGGGCACGGTGTCCGCGGCGATGGAGGCCGCGCTGATGGGCTATCCGGCGCTGGCCGTGTCGCTTGCGAGCGATGAATGCGTGGATTTCTCGGTCGCCGCGGAGATTGCGGCGGACGTGGTCGAATGGATGCGCACGCGCGCCTTGGGGGGCAGGGTGCTCAACCTCAACGTGCCGCCGCTTGCGCGCGAGAAGATCCTGGGCATTCGCGCGGCGCCGCTCGCGCTCAGGCGATACCTGGGCGGGTATGAAAAGCGACAAGCGCCGATTGGGCGCACCTATTACCTGATCAACAGCCATCTGCAGGCGCAGCTGATCGAGCCGGGCACCGACGCGGCGCTGGTCGAGGCGGGCTATTGCACCTTGACGCCGCTCGACTGGCGACTGGGCCACGCGGCGGCGCTCATCCAATTACAAGGCGACATGCCCGCACTGTGAGCGGGCGGGAGGGAGCGATCCATGGGATTATTTGACAAGCTGAAAAAGAGCCTGTTTAAGACGCGGGAAAACCTGACCGGCAAGATGGACGATCTGGTCGAAACCTACAAGCCCGCGCCCAAGGGCCCGTATCGCCCGCTGGGCGACGACTTCTACGAGGACCTTTCGGACATCCTGATCATGGCGGACGTGGGGGTCAAGACCACCGAAATGGTGGTGGGACAGCTCAAGGAAAAGTGCGTGAGCGAGAAGATTGGCGAGCCGAGCGAGGCGCGCGGGGAGCTCAAAAAAATTCTGGCGCAGCTGATGGGATCGGAGCCCATGCGCCTTGAGTCGCCGATGGTGCTGATCATCATCGGCGTAAACGGCGTGGGCAAGACCACCTCGATCGGCAAGCTAGCCACCCGAATGAAGACGGTCGGCCGCCGCGTCGTGATGTGCGCGGGCGACACGTTCCGCGCCGCCGCCGCCGATCAGCTCACCATCTGGGCGGAGCGCGCGGACGTGCCCATCGTCAAGCAAAAGGAGGGCGCGGATCCCGCCGCGGTGGTCTACGACGGCATTCAGGCGGCCAAGGCGCGCCACGCGGACGTGCTGATCGTGGATACCGCCGGACGCCTGCACAACAAGACCCACCTGATGGAGGAGCTCAAGAAGATTTCGCGCGTGATCGAGCGCGAGTACCCCGAGGCGGTCACCAAGTCGCTGCTGGTCATCGACGCGACCACCGGCCAGAACGGCCTTGCGCAGGCGCAGGTCTTTCAGGACGTCGCCGCGCTGGACGGCATCATCCTGACAAAGCTCGACGGAACCGCCAAGGGCGGAATCGCCCTTGCGATCCGAAGCGAGTTGGGCCTCCCGGTTCGCTACATCGGCGTAGGCGAGCAGCTGGACGACCTGCAGCCCTTCGACGCCAAGGAGTTCGTCGAGGCGATCTTCTAAACCGCGCAGGGACGCGAGGGGTGCGGGTGCGCGGGGACGCGGGTGCGCGGGTGCGCGGGGATGCGGGTGCGCGGGACGCGGGTGCGCGGTGCGCGGGGCGCGGCGCGGGCGTTGACGCAAGGCGCGCGGCCAGCACGCTGCGCGCCGCGAAGGATCCTGGCCGCGCCATGCTTGGCCCTTTCAGGACAGGGGTCGGCATTGGCAGGGCAAATCCTTGAAAAACTTTGGCGCAGCGCGCGCAAGGTTGGTTTTCTTCGGCGTTTGGGCGCTTGCTTGAGCGGGCGTTGCGTTTTGGGGAAAACCTGCTATAATAAAGGCAATCGTGGTCGATAAACGCATTTGGAATGGGGGGGAGCACGCATGACGCAGGACATGTGCCTGGTGCTGGATATGGGCGGCGGGCAGGCGGCGGCGATCGCGCGCAAGGTGCGCGCCGCGCGCGTGTATTGCGAGGTAATGCCCATCGGCGCGCCGGTCGAGCGGTTGACCAATCGTGCGCCGCGCGGGCTAATCATCGCGGGCGGCGCGGGCAATCCCTTTGCCGAGGGGGCGGCGCTCATCCCCGAGGGCGTGCTGTCGATGGGGCTTCCGGTGCTGGGGCTGGGCTATGGCGCGGGCGCGCTGCTGCGCGCGGCGGGCGCGCAGTCCACGCGCTCGATGCCCGGTCGTCAGCCGGTCGAGGTCTGTTTTCTGGACGATCCGCTGTTTGAGGGATTGACCGAGAGCGAGCGGCTGGTCGAGCGGCTGGACGAAGTGGTGCTGCCGGATGGCTTTCGCTCGATTGCGGGCGAGACGGGCGGCTGGTCGGTCGGCTTTGCGGACGCGGCGCACAAGTGGTGGGGGCTGCAATTCTATCCCGAGCAAAACGACCCGGACGGATTGCAGATTCTGCGCAACTTTTCCGAGGTCATCTGCGGGTGCGAGGCCAACTGGGACATCCAGCGGTTCATGGCCTTTGAGGTGCCGTTCATTCAGCAGAAGGTGGGCAGTGGGCGCGCGCTGATTGCGCTGTCGGGCGGAGTGGACTCGACGGTATGCGCGGCGCTTTTGCAGCGCGCGATCGGCGAGCAGCTCACGTGCATCTACGTGGACACGGGGTTCATGCGCGTGGGCGACAACGAGGCGGTTCGGCAGGTCATCGACAAATTGCCCGGGCTTCGGCTGACGATTGTCGATGCGCACGAGCGGTTTTTGTCGTGCGTCAAGGGCGTGTGCGACGAGAAGGACAAGCGCCGGCGGATCGCCGAGGAGTTGCTTCGCGCGTTTGAGGAGGCGGCCAGCGAGATCGGCGGGATCGACTGCTTGGCGCGCGGCGCGACATACGACGATTTGCTGGAGCGCGGCAGCGAGATGGCGGACGCGCAGGCGCGCACGGCGCTCAAGGAGAGCTTTTCGGCGCTGGTCGAGCCGGTCAGCCGGCTGTTCAAGGACGAGGTGCGCCTGCTGGGCGAGGCGCTGGGCCTGCCCGACGAATTTACGCACCAGCAGCCCTTCCCCGGCGCGGGGCTGGCGCTTCGGTCGATGGGCGAGGTGACGCCGGAGCGCATCCATGTGGTGCGCGCGGCCGACCGCATATTCTGCGAGGAGATCGTCCGGGCGAATCTGGACAAGCGCATACGCCAATACTTCGCGGTGCTGTCAAGCACCGCGACCGGCGGCGCGGACGGGCATAGCGGCATGACCATTGCGCTGCGCGCGGTCAACTGGACGGGCTCCGCGTCGAGCGCCACCGCATACCGCCTTCCCTACGACCTGCTGGAGCGGGTCGTCGCCCGCATCACGGCGGAGGTGCCCGGCGTCAACCGCGTGGTCTACGACGTCACGCCCAATCCGCCCGCAGGCATCGAATGGGACTGATCGGGTAGGCGCGCAAGGTCAATGGGGGGCCGCGGTCGTCTGGGCATGTTTTACAAGAGGGGAGGAATCACCCATGATTATCCGCCACGCGGCAGAATCCGCGGCTGGGCTGGACACCCAAAACACCTTTGTCGCCTTTGACGATCTGGAGGATGCGCTGGGCGAGGCCACGGTGCTTGACTCGATGGCCGACATGCTGTGCCCGGCCCGGCCGCATCACCTGCTGATTCGCGCCAAGTGCCTGGGCGAGGCGCGGGACGCGCTGTTGGGCGCGGCCACGGCGCGCGCGCTGATGCTGGCGCGCATGGAGCCGGACGCGCCCGCGCGCATCTACACCGAGTGCCCGCCGGACGACGAGGAGCAGATGCACGCGCTTGAGACGCTGGGCTACCGCGACGACGACGGGCTGATCCGCATGCGCCGCACGCTTGCGCGCGGCCCGATTGTCAGGACGCTGCCCGCAGGCTGCACCATCGTGCGCGATTACCTGCTGGACGAGGACGAGAGCAAGTTCTTTCTCGAGCGCTACAACGCGACGTTTGCGCGAACGCGCGACATGGCGTGGCTCAAGGGGCTTAAGAACCTGCCCGACTTTGCGCGAATGCTGGTCGTCAGCCCGAGCGGGCTTGCGGGAGAGCTGCTCGTGTGGTCGGACGGAAGTTCGGGCGTGATCGGCATTGTGGAGACCACGCCCGCGTGGCAAATGCGCGGGGTCGCGAGCTACCTCATGGAGCTAGGTCGGCTGTATTTTTTAGAGCGCAGGCTGCGCGAGGCCTATTTTGACGTCTGGACGCGGCTGACGGGCGCGGTGCGGCTGGCCGCGACATCGGGCTTTCGCCCGGATCAAATGCTGATGCGCTATCCGGGCATCGACGTAGGCTGATGGAATTTCTTTCACGCGGGGCGAATACACTCAAAAACGGGGGGTTCGATTATGAGGAAATACTCTGTCGCCGTAGTGGGCGCAACCGGCATGGTGGGTCAGCGGTTTGTGTCGTTGCTTGAAAATCATCCGTGGTTTGATTTGACGCAGGTGGCGGCCAGCCCCAAATCGGCGGGCAAGACCTATGAAGAGGCGGTGGGCGCGCGCTGGGCGTTTGACTGGCCGATCCCGGAAAAAGTGCGCGGCATGGTGGTCGTGGACGCGTCGAATGTGCAGGCGGTTTCCGAAAAGGCGGACTTTATCTTCTGCGCGGTCGATATGCCCAAAGACGAGATTCGCGCGCTGGAGGAGCAATACGCGCGGTGCGAGACGCCGGTCGTCTCGAACAACTCGGCGTTTCGCGCAACGGGCGACGTGCCCATGATGATCCCGGAGATCAACCCGGAGCACATGGCGGTCATTCCCTTTCAGCGCAAGCGCCTGGGCACGCGCGTGGGCTTTGTGACCTGCAAGCCGAACTGCTCGATACAGGGCTATGTACCGGCGCTGACGCCGCTTCGCGAGTTTGGCGTGCGCCAGATATCGGTGTGCACCTATCAGGCGATATCGGGCGCGGGCAAGACGTTTAAGATCTGGCCCGAGATGGTGGACAACGTGATTCCGTTCATCGGCGGGGAGGAGCTAAAGAGCGAAGTAGAGCCGCTCAAGATCTGGGGCACGCTTGAAAACGGCGTGATTGTGCCGGCTGCGGCGCCGGTGATCAGCGCGCAGTGCTACCGGGTGGCGGCGTCCGACGGGCACATGGCGGCGGTGTCGGTGAAGTTCGACCATGCGCCTTCGGAAGATGAGATTCTCTCGCGCTGGGACGCGTATGTGGGGCTTGCGCAAAAGTATCAGTTGCCCAGTGCGCCGGAAAAATTCCTGACCTATTTTGCGGAGGAGAATCGGCCGCAGACGCGCCTGGATCGCGACCTGTACGGCGGCATGGGCGTGTCGATTGGACGCCTGCGCAAGGACCCGATCTTCGACTATAAATTCGTCTCGCTTGCGCACAACACGCTCAGGGGCGCGGCGGGCGGCGCGGTAGAGACCGCAGAGCTGCTCTGCCACGAGGGCTATATCGTCCACAAGTAATCGGTTGGTACGTTTCCCCTTTCGATTGGGAGAGGAAGATGTCCATGTTTACCCCGTTTCGCGGCGTGGGCGTGGCGCTGGTCACGCCCTTTACACAGGACGCGGTGGATTACGAAGTGCTGGAAAAGCTGGTTGAGCGGCAGGTGCGTGCGGGGATTGACGCGCTGATTGTGCTGGGCACGACGGGCGAGCCGAGCACGATGACCGACCTTGAGAAGGAGCAGGTAGCGCGCTTTGTGGTGGCGCGCGCGGCCGGGCGGGTTCCGGTGATTGCGGGGGTGGGCGCAAATTCGACGGCGCGGGCGCGGGAGATTGCGAAGATGCTCGCGTCAACCGGCGCGGACGCGCTGCTCGCGGTGACGCCGTACTACAACAAGGCGACGCAGCAGGGGCTGATTGCGCACTATGGGCACTTGGCGAATGCGACGGAACTTCCGCTCATCCTGTACAACGTGCCGGGGCGCACGGGGCTTAACATGCTGCCGGAGACGGTGCAGGCGCTCGCGGGGCACGCGAAGATCGTGGGGCTTAAGGAAGCGAGCGAGTCGATTGGGCAATTGGCGGAGGATGTGCGCCTGTGTCCGGGGCTGCGCGTCTATTCGGGCAACGACGACATGCTGCTGCCCGCGCTGGCGGTCGGCGCGAGCGGGATCATCTCGGTGGCCGCCAACATCGTTCCGGAGCAGGTGAAGCAGGTGACCGATGGGTTTTTCGCGGGCGACATGGCGGGTGCGCGCGCGGCGAGCCAGCGCTTGAGCGTGCTCAATCGACTGCTCTTTAGCGAAGTCAGCCCGATCCCCTGCAAGGCCGCGCTGCGGCTGATGGGTTACGGAACAGGGACGCTGCGCCTGCCGCTGACCGACATGCAGCCCAGTGGCGTAGCTGCGCTGCGCGCGGAGCTTGAAAAGCTGGACCTGGTTCGGTAAAGGCACGGCACTGCGGTGCCGTGCTACGCACGACGCTGCGGCGTCGTGCTACGCTCACGCGGGTTATTGAACGCGAAAGGTGGGCTACTCGCCCCCTTTCACACTATCCCCT
>JAVXNW010000076.1:0-12587 GCA_036645575.1 Clostridia bacterium
GCCCATCGGCAAAGTCCCTCGAACCTCGTAGCCGATGGGCGAGTAAACCGTCCGGCGCAGCCGCAGGAATGCTCGCAGCGCTAGAACGCTCATAAGTAACTCAAGAGATCGCCCGACCGTACTCGGGCGATCTCGCGTAGCCCCTCTCGGAACGGCGGCCAGATTGCCTGCGGGAACACATGCTTGGCGCGCGCCTTTCCGCACGAAAAAAGCGCCTGAAAGGCGCTTTCCGGGGCTTGCACTTACTAATTCAACTCGCTGGGTCCGTCTTTTTTCTTATCGACCATGCCGCTGATCCAGTTTTTCACGTCGTTTAGCAGTTGCGGGGCCATTTCGATGATGCGGTCAACCGGCGCGTAGTACTGCGCGGGGAGCAGGCGCACCTGTCCGTCGTTCACCACCAAAAAACCCATCGGCTGAACCGACACGCCCGCGCCGCTTCCGCCCGCAAACGGAAGTTCGCCCTGCTCGGGCGCTTCCCCCATCGATTTTTTCGGCGTGCCGCAGTTGTATTCGCCGCCGCCCGCCACAAACCCAAAGCACACCTTGCTGACCGGAATGACCGTTGAGCCGTCGGCCGCCACCACCGGATCGCCAATGACCGTGTTCACGTCCACCATGTCGCGAATGGATTCCATCGTGCTTGCCATGATGCTTTCAATCGCTCGCTTTTCCATCTCTGCACTCTCCCCCCGATCGCGCTTGCCATAAATCGCAGCGCCGCATACACAATTTGCCCAAGGCGCACCTCCAGTATGCACACCAGCGCGAGGTACGCCCTTTGCGTGCCGAAATCGGGCCGCACCCGCGCCTTTTTTAGCAGCACCGCGCACACGGCGCGCAAAAAACCGCACCCGAGCGCGGTCAGGCACGCGTCGCCGGTTGAAAATGCCATTTCAAACTTGCGCACCGCGACGTGTCGCCAAAGCCCCATAATCGGCGCTTTGAGCCGGCCCGGCCGCCCACCGCTGCGCGCTTCGGTCCTTTGCGCGAGGCGGGAAATCAGCGGCGCGTCAAACTTCACGCGCATTTCCCAAGTCCACGCGTGCCCGAAAAAGCCCAGCCCCAGCCGGATGCGGTGCCCGTCCCCCAAGTGCACCTGCGCGCCCATGCACACCGGCAGATTCATCAGATAAAACGTGGCAACCGCCCCGGCAACAAGATAAATCCACATGGGTTTAGCATTTGCGGTTTGCAAATAGCTTATACAGGCAAAATAGCCTTCTCGCGTAAATCAGTCTTAACAAAAAAACCTTTTACTCTTGTGAGACAATAGACTATACTATAATTAGTATGGGGAAATACAGATGTTTGGAGAGTGACCTGATGGACATATTTGTTATACTGTCCCTGTTGGGCGGCATTGCCCTGTTCCTATTTGGTATGCACCAGATGGGCGACAGCCTGGAGAAAGCCGCGGGTCCCAAACTGCAAGGTATGCTCGAGCGAATGACGCGCGGCAAGATGCGCGCGGTGCTGTTGGGGCTGGTCATTACAGCCATCATACAGTCGTCCAGTACCACCACCGTCATGGTCGTTGGCTTTGTCAACTCCGGCATCATGCACCTGTCCCAAGCGATCCCGGTCATCATGGGCGCCAACGTGGGCACCACCGTGACCGCGTGGATTCTGAGCCTTACCGGCATCGAATCGACCACGCTGTGGATGGAATTTCTGAAGCCATCCACCTTCACGCCCATTCTGGCCGTGATCGGCGTGGCGATGATCCTGTTCTCCAAGGATTCACGCAAGCGCGACATCGGCGGCATCATGACCGGCTTTGCGATATTGATGTTCGGCATGGACATGATGACAAGCGCGGTCAAGCCGCTGGCCAACGATCCCGGCTTCCAGCAGATCTTTTTGATGTTTGACAACCCGTGGCTGGGCATGATGATCGGCGCGGTTCTGACCGGCATCATCCAGTCCTCGTCGGCCTCGGTCGGCATTTTGCAGGCGCTGGCCGCGACCGGCACCATCACCTACGGCATGGCGATCCCGATCATCATGGGACAGAACATCGGCACCTGCGTGACGACGCTGCTCTCGAGCATCGGCGCCAGCAAGGCGGGTCGCCGCACGGCGCTGGTTCACCTGTTCTTTAATATCATCGGAACGCTCGTGTTCATGATCCTGTTCGTCTCGCTGCGCGGCATGATGCCGGTGCTGAATGGGAGCGCCTCGCTGATTGGCATCGCGGTGGTTCACACCGTCTTTAACGTGATGACGCTGGGGCTGCTGCTGCCCTTCTCCGGGATGCTCGAGCGGCTGGTCACCATACTCGTCCCGGCCGACAAGACCAAGGCCGAGGACGCGCCGGTGCTGCTGGACGAGCGCCTGCTCGCCACGCCCACCTTCGCGCTCAACCGCTGCCGCACGATCATCGCGCAGATGTCCGACGACGCGCGCGTCTCGGTGACCCACGCGCTCGGGCTCTTCTCGCACTTTGACCCCGCCATCGCCGAGGGCATCACCCAAAGCGAGGAGCGCGTCGATCACTACGAGGACATCCTTGGCACCTTTGCCGTCAAGCTCAACAAGATGAGCCTGTCCGAGTCCGAGGGGCGCGACGTGACCCGCATCCTGCACGGCATCGGCGATTTCGAGCGCATCTCCGACCACGCGCTCAACATCATGGAGAACGCGCGCGAACTGCACGACAAGCAGATCTCCTTTACGCCAAACGCCATGACCGAACTGCACGTCGCCTACCTCGCCCTGGAGAGCATCTTGGACATGGCGGTGAACGCCTACAACCGCGGCGACGTGGAGCTTGCGCGCCGCGTCGAGCCGCTCGAAGAGGTGATCGACGAGTTGACGCGCGAGCTTAAATTGCGCCATGTGCACCGCGTGCGCGCCGGACAGTGCACCGTCGAGACCGGCTTCGTCTTTGGCGACCTGCTCACCAACCTAGAGCGCGTCGCCGACCACTGCTCCAACCTCGCCGTGTGCGTAATCGAGCTGAGCATGGGCGAGTACAACGCCCACGCCTACATCGAGAAGACCGGCCGCATGGAGGAGTTCGTCACCCAGTACCGCGCGGCCTCCGAGCGCTATCACCTGCCCGCCGAGGTCGTCTGAGGCGCGTCCGTAGCGCAAGTAAGAAATGACAAGGGCATTCGCGCCGATCGGCGCGAATGCCCCTTTGTTTCCGCTGTCGCCTTATCCCGCCTTGAGCGCCTTCTCAATCGCCGCCTGATGCATCGCGTCGATCTGGTTGGAGCCGTGCGTCCGGCTGTTGGTAAAGTGGATGCAGTGGTGGCCGTCAAAGTTGTTGTCCTCGATCGAGCCTGAGCCGTGCGGCATGCCGTTCATCGACGCGGCGTATTTCACCCCGCCGATCGACACCCAGATCGCCCGCCGGTTCCACGACCAAGTGCCGCCGTATGCCTTGTTCATCAGCGCCGCGTCCTGCGCGGTCTTGGGCTGGACGTCCGCGTGGTTGGTTCCGCCCGCGCGGTACTCCTGCCACGTGAGCCCGGTCTCCACGTCGGTCACCGTCGCGGTCTTCCCGCGCGGAAAGATGTTTTGGATGTCGCTCGTCCACCAGTCCGCCTGAACCGCCCGCCCCGACGCGGGCTTTCCGTTGTTGTCCAGCACGTTTTTCGGCGCGTTAGACGCGTACAGCTTCTTTTGGGTCTTGGCGTCCGCTATGCCGGTCGACGAAAGCCCCGCCGCCTCCTGAAAATCCTTCACGGCCTGCGTCGTCAGCGCCTGATAGTTGCCCCCGATGTCGCCGTAAAACCAGTCCAGCGCCTTGAGCCGCCGTTGCAGTTTCATCACCTTTTCGCCGGCGTCCCCGGGCTTGAGCGTCACGCCATCCTCCGCCGGCGCGTCCGGCTCGCTGGGCACATTCGGCTCGCTGGGCACGTCCGGTTCGCTGGGCAGGTTCGGCTCCTCGTCGGTCGGCTCGTCCTTGACCAGCTTGTCCTTTTTGACATAGCCGGTTTTTCCGCCATACGCAACCTTCGCCCACGCGCCGCTTCGGCTGTACACCGTGAGCTTGGCCGCAAACGGTATGGCGCACACCACCTTCGCATCGGCCGCATGCCGCTTAAACAGCTTGATCTTCTGCGCGGCATACATCGTTTCGCCGTCTTGCGGCGTCTGGGTATCTCCCCCGGGCTGCGCGGGCTTTTTCGCCAGCACCGACTTTTTGACAAAGCCCACCTTGCCGCTCGCCTTGACCTTGGCCCACGACTTCTTGACCGCCAACAGATCCACCTGCTGCCCCTCGGTCAATTCCGCAATCACAGCCGACTTGAGCGCATAGGACTTATATAATTTCGCGGCTTCCTTCACGTACATGGCCTTGGCCTGCGCAACGCTGGCGCCAAGCAGCAATACGATGAGGGCAATCCAAGTCGCCCGAACGATCGTCTTTCTCACACGCATCATCCCCCTGCAATTTTCCCTATGCCCCTATTATATTACAATTATATGACAATTGCAAGGGATATTGAAATATTTGTGCCGTTTTCGAGCGATTTATTCCCTTTTCGGCCTTTTTACGCCTTCCGCGCCGCGTTTTCCCGCCGCGACCGCGCCATTTTAGGCCGCGCACACGAAACGTTCAGCCGCGCGCGCGCGATTTATTCAGCGGTTCCTTAGCCCTCGCCGAGGATTTCCGCGCGCACGGCGCCCACCAGATACAGCGATCCGGCGACCACGAGCAGCGCCCCCTCCCCCGCGATTTCGCGCGCCCGCGCAAGCGCGGCGGTGGCGTCCGCCACCGCCTCCGCGTCGACGCCACGCGCGCGGTAGATCTGGGCGAGTGCTTCCGCCGGCAGGGCGCGCGGCCACGCGACCTGCGTGGCCACCACCTTCGCGCAGTGCGCCGATAGGATGTCCGCGCAAATTTCCGGCTGCTTGTCGCGCATCATGCCGGTCAGCAGGACGATATCGCGCCCGCCAAAAAAGGCGCGCAGGTATTCGGCCAGCGCGCGCGCGCCCTCGGGGTTGTGCGCGCCGTCCAGCAGCGCCCCGCCCAGCCACTCAAGCCTTCCCGGCCACACGGTGCGCGCGATCCCCTCCTCGGCCGCTTTGCGGCTCACCGCAAAGCCCTGCCGGCTGATGAGGCCCAGCGTCGCCAGCGCCAGCCGCGCGTTGAGCGCCTGATGCAAGCCCGGAAGCGGCACCCGCACGGCCATTTCGCCAAATTCCGGCAGCGTCAAGGTGAACCGCGCGCCGTAGGCGTCCTGATGGAGCGCCTCGATCGGGTAATCGCCCGACAGGCGCAATTCGACTCCGCGCGCGCGCGCGACCTCGTCAAAGACCGCCATCACCGTTCCCGGCTGCGGGTAGAGCGCCACCGGCGCGCCGGGTTTAAAGATGCCCGCCTTCTCCCGCGCGATTTCCGGGAGCGTCCCCCCCAATATCTCCACGTGATCCAGCCCGATCGTCGTGATCGCGCACACGATGGGCTTAAGCACGTTGGTGGGGTCCAGCCGCCCGCCAAGGCCGGTTTCAATCACCGCCACGTCCACCTTCGCTTCGTCAAACGCGCAAAACGCGAGCGCCGTGCCCAGTTCAAACGCGGTGGGCTTGACCCCCGCGCGCGCAAGTGCCTCGGTCGCCAGGCGCACGCGCTGCCCGCACGCAATCAGCCTCTGATCGTCTATCGGCACGCCGTCCAGGCGCACCCGCTCGTTGTAGCGGATCAGGTAGGGCGATGTATATAGCCCCGTGTGGTACCCCGCCTGGCGCAGCACGCGCTCCAGCATCGCGCACACCGAGCCCTTGCCGTTCGTCCCCGCCACGTGTACGCAGCGAAGGTTTTTTTCCGGATGACCCAGCGCCTCGGTCAGCGCCAACATGTTGCTAAGTCCTACTTTTTCTCCAAAGGTACGCGCCGAGTGAATCCACTCAATCAGCGCCTGTGCACGCTCATCTGCCATAGCCGACCTCCGCATTGCTCTATCCCGTTTATCATAGTCCGCTCGCCCGCCAATGTCAACATGGTGGTTGAATTTCTACGAATTTGTGCTATAATTGGCATGGTGAATATGCGTCCCGACACAGGACGAGAGGAGTTATTGACATGCAAATTTATGTCTATCGCAACGAGGAACAGGTCGCCAAGGCGGCCGCCATGATCTTCGGGGCCGTTCTGGCCGCTAAGCCCAACGCGGTCTTGGGACTTGCCACCGGCTCTACGCCGATCCCCACCTACCGCCGGCTGATCGCGCTCAACCGTGACGGCCAGATCGACTTCTCGCAGGCGCGCACCTACAACTTGGACGAGTACGTGGGCCTTGACGCCAACCACCCCGCCAGCTACCGGTATTTCATGAACACCCAGCTCTTCGATCACATCAACATCGACAAGTGCCACACGCGCGTGCCCAGCGGCCTAGGCGACGTCGAAAAGAACGCCGAAGCCTACGACGCCAAGCTCGAAGAGGCGGGCGGCATCGACCTGCAATTGCTCGGCATCGGCCACAACGGCCACATCGGCTTTAACGAGCCCAACCCGCGCTCCTTCATCTACAAGACCAACGTGGTCACATTGACCCAGTCCACCATCGAGGCCAACGCCCGCATGTTTGCCTCGCCCGACGACGTGCCGCGTCAGGCGATCAGCCTGGGCATCGGCGGCATCATGCACGCGGATCGGATCATCCTGCTCGCGACCGGTCAGGGCAAGGCCTCCGCCGTGCGCGACGCGGTCAAGGGCGACATCACGCCGCTCCTGCCCGCATCGATCCTCAAGGCGCACAGGAACGTCCAGTTCCTGCTGGACGACGCCGCCGCTTCGCTCCTGTAAAGCCGCTCCTGTAAAGCCCTATTGCCCGCAAAAAGGCGAGCAATAGGGCTTTTTTTGCCCGCCACGGGGGACAATGCGAAGGCCGTGGGCGCCTTTATCGCATCTGGTTGCGCGCATGCCCGCGCGGCCTAAAAAAGCACCGGCCGGCTCCCCCGCCAGGGGAAACCGACCGGCTTTTATGGCTGACGCGCCATCAATCGCGCTTCTGTTCGACCTGATCCTCGGGTCCCGCTTCGGGTTCCGCTTCGGGATCCGCTTCGGGTTCCGCTTCGGTTGCGTCCGAATCGTCCGGTATGTCTGCGGATTGCGCGCTGCCGCCGCCGCGCAGATCGGCCTCGAGGTCGCTGAAAAAGCCCTTGCCCGGCTCCGGCCAGTTGATTTCTACCGAAGAAGCGCCCTTGTCGGGGGTCTGTTCCTCGTCAGGCTCCGGCGGCGCTGCCTTGGGCTCCGGTTCCCGCTCGGGCAGTCGCGCGCCGCAGCTGGCGCAGAAGCGCGCGCTGACCGGCTGCACGCCGCCGCAGTTGGGGCAGCGGTTGAGGCCGCGCACCTTGTCGATCATCTGGTCAAGGCGTTCAAGCTGCGAAGTCAGCTCGACGATCTGCGCGCAAAGGCGCACCGCCTCCTCGTGGGTCTGCGCGTCGCGCGTGGCGAAGAACGCCTTGCCCACCTGCTCGTACAGCGCGTCTATCTGCTGCTTGACGCCCTGTTTTTTGCCGTTCAGCCGGCTCACCTCCGCCGTCTCGCTGGTCTTTTTGCCGACCGACTGCGCCGCGTCAGACAACTGCTTGCCAAGCTCCTGAAAAAACGCCATTCGATTCACCCCTTTGTTCAAAACTATGCGCGCGTTTTGCGCGTATGTCCGTGTTCCCGATAAAATCATCCCATCCAAGGTTCCCCCTTAGTTTGCACATCTTCGGGTAAAAAATCAAGCGTTTTCTGAAAATTGGTCCGATTTGTATGATTTTCGCCGCATTTACGCAGGATAGTCAGGAGAATCCACCGTTTTTGCGAAGGGGGCGCCACCTTGCTGACCATATTTCTCCGGGCATTCACGCTGTACTTTATCATGCTGCTCACGCTGCGCGGCATGGGCAAGCACCAATTGGGGCAATACCAGCCGTATGAATTTGCGATGGCCATGCTGATTGCGGACCTCGTGTCGGCGCCGATGAGCACCGTGTCCACGCCGCTTTTGCACGGCATCCTGCCGATCGCGGCGCTGTTTGTGTCGCACGGCGTTTTGACGCTGTTGTGCATGCGCTCGGACCGCATCCGCGCGTTCATCTCGGGAAAGCCGGCGGTGGTCATCTCGGACGGGGTGATCGACCGCAAGGAACTGACCCGGCTGTGCCTGAGCCTGAGCGACCTCATGGAGGGACTGCGCATATCGGGGATATTGGACCCGCAGAACTTGGGCACCGCGATCATCGAGGCAAACGGCGCCGTGAGCGCGTTTCCGTCCTCCGGCGCGCGCCCGCCGACGGCGGATGAGCTGCACATCAAGGTCAAGCGCGAGGGGCTTCCGCTGATGCTGATCCTGGACGGGCGGCTGCAAGTTCACAATCTAGCGACAAGCGGAAAGGACGAGCGCTGGCTGTTTGCGCTGCTTGCGCACTACAACTTGACGGCCGAGAAGGTGCTGCTTGCGAGCCTTGACACGACGGGACAATTGCGCGTTCAGACCATGGACGAGGTCATTCTGTCGATGAAGGCGCTGAGCGAAAGCGAGGTGTGCTGGTCGTGCGGGTCAAGCTGATCGCGACGCTTTTGGTGCTCATCTTGTCGGTGGCGCTGTGCGTTGCCTCGATGCAGGTGGTCTTTCACGAGATTGTGATGATGGAGGATTTGACGGAGAAAGTGCTTGAGCGCGCGAGCGCGGGCGACACGGCGGGCGCGCGGGAGGCGCTTGCGCAGATGGCGGAAAAGTGGGAGGGCGCGCGGCCGATGCTCGAGGCGCTCACGCCGCACGAAGATCTGCACCAAGTGACGCTTCAATACGTCGAGGCCACGAGCAATCTGGAATCGGGCGACTGGGACGACTTTGCGCGCGCGGTGGCGCTGCTCAAGGAGATGCTCAAGCATTTGCACGAGCACGAGGAACTGAGCTGGTCCAACCTCTTTTAAGGCAATTTCGTTGTGTTCCACCCGTTATGAAAAGCTTATCGCTTGATATCCTTTGTTAAACCGCATGCGGCAAAGATGCTGTAGAAAGAATACCATGTGAAATTCTATGCGCACCTTGACAAAACCACTGTGCATATTATAATAATTGTGCAATAAGTTTTATTTGGGAGGAAGATACATCATGAGCGATTTAAACATTAATCCAATCAGCAATACCGCAACGGCATGTCTGGGTTTATTCCAGACAACAGATATCCCATACGCAAAGGAGTGGGCAGAGATTCATGAGATAGAGAAAAAAACCGTGGATATGCTGCCGGGAAGCGACAGCATCCAGCTTAATCGTCTTGCGCTTACCGTTATGCTGGAGGCGCGTCTCAAGAGCGCAGAGTCGCTTATCCGCAGAGAGGGCAACCCGAATCTTTTAGACCTTGCGTGCGGCTTTACACCGCGAAGCTTTTATATGGCAAAAGAAGGCGTTCACTATGTCGGCGCAGACCTGCCGTATGTCATTGAACAGGTAAAGCCTGCGATGACGACGCTGTTGCAAAAACATGAGGAATTGCAGGAATGCCAGTCGCGCATCCGCTATGAAATTGTGGATGCAACTGACTACAGCCAGCTGGAAGCGGCGGTTTCGCATTTGAGCGGGCCGATCACAGTAACCTGTGAAGGCTTAATGGGATATATGCCTGCCTGCGAGCAGCGGGAGGTTGCGACAAATATTCACCGCCTGCTTTCTGCACATGGCGGCGTTTGGATTACACCCGACTACAACGGGAGTTTTACCGGAACAAGTTTGTTTGTAGCGAATTATATCTTCAGCGGTGTAACGGAAAAGACCGTTCCACAATCGGCGTGGCTGGACAAAGAACATGCATGCGAGATGTTCAAGGAGCTGGGGTTTTCGGTTTCCGAGTATGTATGCCGACCCAACATAGAGACACTTTCCTCGCTCCGTTTCGCGAGCGGGGAGGAAAAAGACGAACTGTATCATGCCAATCAAGCATGGCATTTTATGCTGATGCGTTGTAACAATGCATGATTGAGTGTTTATCTTGCCTGCGTTATGATTTTGGTCAATAGCACAATTTGATTTCTTTTTCAGACACGCCTAAGATAAATTGTGGAAAATCTGGAACATTTTGGGATCAATATCGTCTATTGAGTAAAGGATTTAAGAGGGGGTTGGACAATGAACATGAAGCGAAAGATCAGCCTGATGCTCGCGGTCATTCTCGTATGCAGCTGCTTGTGCGGCGCGGCACTGGCCGCATCGGTGGGCGTGGTGCGCACGCTCAGTCAGGACGGAACCGTCAATCTTCGGGCAAACCCAAACTCGTACGTCATCGGCAACACGGAAAACGGCGATCTGCTGAAGATCATCAAAAAGAGCTCCGGCTGGAGCCGCGTCACCATGACCAGCGGCGCAATGAGGGGCCGCACCGGCTGGATGTTTAACAAGTACGTACTCAACCTGCGCGACACCGCCGATTCTTCCGGCTGGGGCGCGTTGGCGCACATCAAGACCGAGTACGCCACTTCGGGCGTCAACCTGCGCAAGGGCCCCGGCATGAGCTACGGCGTAAAGGGCACGCTGCACCGCAACGACATGCTGATCATCTTGGACAAGTACAACTCGCGCTGGTATGAGGTTCAGATCGGCAATTCGCTGCGCACGGGCTTCGTCTCCTCCGAGTACATCACCAATGGCGCGATCGCGCACACGACCAGCTCCGTCAACCTGCGCCGCAAGGCGAGCGACTCGAGCGAGATCCTGAACGTGGTTCCGTCGGGCGAAGAGGTTCTGGTGCTCAACATCGGCTCAAAGTGGGCAAAGGTCAAGTACGAAAGAAGAACCGGCTACATCTTCACCAAGTACCTGCGCCTCAAGTAAATCTCCCCCCAAGCAAAAAGCGGTCGCTGCATTGAGTGCAGCGGCCCCTTTTTATGCCGCGCACGCCTTGTCCGTTTCGAGTTCCGCGCATTTGGGTAGAATAAGCCTAACCGAATGGGAGGGAGATTGTGATGAAAAAGCTATTTGCGTTTATTCTATCGCTGTGCCTGTTGGCGGGCGTTCCCGCCATGGGGCAAGAGAATGCCAAGGAGGAACCGGACGTGGGATTTAAGGCAAATGATGGAGAATCGGTGATCTATTTGGCGGGCGGATGCTTTTGGGGCATGGAAAAGCTGATGAGCGTCATCCCGGGCGTAGAGGACGCGGTGAGCGGCTACGCAAACGGCACGACGGCAAACCCCACCTATGCCCAGGTGTGCACCGGAAAAACCGGGCATCGGGAGACGGTGCGCGTCGTGTATAAGCCTGACAAGGTGAGCCTCGAGGCGATATTGTCGGTGTATTTTAGCGCCATCGACCCCACGGTCAAGGAGCGGCAGGGCAACGACGTGGGCAGCCAATATCAAGTGGGCATTTACTACGAAGACGCCGCGGACAAGCCGGTCGTCGAGCGCGTCATGGAGATTGAGCGCGCGCGCCACGACGCGTTCTACGTGGAATCCGGCCCGCTTACCGCGTTTTACGAGGCGGAAAAGGCGCATCAGGACTACTTGGACGCAAACCCGAGCGGCTATTGTCACATCCCGGCGGTCGCGTTTCAGCGCGCCCAAAGCTTGATCGTCGATCCCGCCGCGTACCGAAAGCCGTCGGACGAATCGCTCAAACAGACTTTGACCGGTATTCAATACGCGGTGACGCAGCAGAGCCAGACCGAGCGCCCCTACGACAACGAGTATTGGCAGGAAACCGAAGACGGTCTGTATGTGGACGTCACGACCGGCGAGCCGCTGTTTTCCTCGAAGGACAAGTATGAAAGCAGCTGCGGCTGGCCCGCGTTTGGCAAGGGTCTCGACGAAAACAGCCTGTTTTACGCGGGCGATCATTCGCACGGCATGTCGCGCACCGAGGTGCGCAGCCGCGTAGGCAACGCGCATCTGGGGCACGTATTCGAGGGCGATCGCGAGTCGCCGACGGGGACCAGGTACTGCATCAACAGCGCCGCGCTGCGCTTTGTCCCCTACGATCAAATGGAAGCGGCGGGCTACGGCGCGTACATGGCGTATGTCAGGCCGGTCAAGGCCGAATATCACAAGATTGGCGCCGAGGAGGCCAAGGCGATGATCGATCGCGGCGCGCTCGTCGTGGACGTGCGCGACCAATCGGAGTACGACGCGGGGCACCTGCCCAATGCGCGCCTGATCCCGCTTGACACGATTTCCGCTTCGCCGCCCGCGCTCCTCCCCGACCTGAGCGCCACCACCCTCATCTACTGCCGCTCCGGCCGTCGCAGCAAAGAGGCCGCCGAGCGCCTCGTCGCGATGGGCTACACCGCCATCTACGACTTTGGCGGCATCATCGATTGGCCGTATGAGGTCGTCCAGGGTTAAAACAAACCAAGGCCTTTTCCGTGTTTTTCTCCGGTGAAGACATTCAGGCGTGCCCAAGGCCGAAACAAGCCAAGTCCTTTTCTGTGCTTTTTCTCCGGTGAAGACATTCAGGCGTGCCCAAGGCCGAAACAAACCAAGTCCTTTTCTGTGCTTTTTCTCCGGTGAAGACATTCAGGCGTGCCCAAGGCCGAAACAAGCCAAGTTCTTTTCTGTGTTTTTTCTCCGGTGAAGACATTCAGGCGTGCCCAAGGCCGAAACAAACCAAGTCCTTTTCTGTGCTTTTTCTCCGGTG
>JAVXNW010000077.1:0-12450 GCA_036645575.1 Clostridia bacterium
GCAGCAAGGCGCAGGAATGCTCGCAGCGCTAGAACGCTCATAAGTAACTCAAGAGATCGCCCGACCGAACTCGGGCTATCTCGCGGTCTCCCGCCTCCCCGCCCCTCGCCCCAATATAGGGCGCTGTGCAAAAACACCACAGTATCAACGCACAGCTCGAGGGGGTGGTGTGGAGGGGGGCGAGTAGCCCCGCCTCCGCGTTCAATCACCGCGTGAGCGCAGCACGGCACCGCAGTGCCGGGCTGGCGAGCAGCCCCTCCTCCGCGTTCAATCACCGCGTGAGCGCCAGCACGGCACCGCAGTGCCGTGCTACGCTACAGGTTGTTCTGACCCAGGCACTCGAGCACGTCCCAGATGCGCTGCAAATCCTCCGCGGAGTCGTACTTGAGAACCAGCTTGCCCTTGTCGGGGTCGCCCTCTAGCTGCGCGTGCGTGCCGAACGCGTCGCGCGCCATGCGCTCGAGTTGCTTGAACTCGGCGGGACGCGCCGCGCGCGCGGGTTTTTCCGCCACGCCTTTGAGCGTCTGCTGGCAGATGCGCTCGAGCTGGCGCACCGACCAGCCCTGTCCGATCGCTAGATTGGCCAGGCGTATCTGCGCGTTTCGCTCCGGCAGCGCCACCAGACAGCGCGCGTGCCCGGCGGTCAGCTTGCCGTCCCGCACCATCTGAATGACCGCCTTGTCCAGCGCGAGAATGCGCAGCAGGTTGGCGACCGCAGAACGGCTCTTGCCCAAGCGCCCCGCGACGGCCTCTTGAGTATAGCCGCACTTGTCCATCAGCGCGCGCACACCCTGCGCCTCGTCGATCGGGTTTAAGTCGTCGCGCTGCAGGTTTTCAATCAGCGCAATCTCCATGCGCTTGATCTCGTCAAACGTGCGCACAATCGCGGGCACCTCGTCAAGCCCCGCCATCCGCGCCGCGCGCCAGCGCCGCTCGCCCGCGACGATCTGGTAGCGCGCGCCCGCTTGCGAGACCAATATCGGCTGAATCACGCCCACGGAACCGATCGATTGCGCCAATTCCGAAAGCGCCGATTCGTCAAATGTGCGCCGGGGCTGCTCGCGGTTGGGGTCTATCTCGGTGATCTTCAGGGAGACGACCTGCTCGCCCCCGTCCTGCATCGGCGCGGCGCGCGGCGTGGGTTCCGCCTCCGCGCCGCCTAGCAGCGCGTCAAGGCCGCGCCCGAGCGCATGTTTTATCGGCTTTGCCATGAAAACTCATCCTTTCGCGTCCGGGTTCGCCCTACCAATCGCTGCCCTCGTTGCGGTCGATGACCTCCTGCGCAAGCTGGCGATAGGCGGCCGTGCCCAGACAGTGTGGGTCATATTGGTGAATGGGAAGGCCGTGGCTGGGTGCTTCGCCTAGGCGCACGTTGCGCGGAACCACCGTCGAAAAGACGCGGTCCCGGAAATGCTTTTTGACCTCGTCCACCACCTGGGTTCCGAGATTTGTGCGCCCGTCTAGCATCGTCAGCAGTACGCCCTCGACCTGTAGCGTCGGGTTCATGCGCTTGCGCACGAGCGTCAGCGTGTTCATCAGCTGCCCCACGCCCTCAAGCGCGTAGTATTCGCACTGTATGGGCACCAGCACGCTGTCGGCCGCCGTCAGCGCGTTGAGCGTCAGCAGGCCAAGGGACGGCGGGCAGTCCATCAGGATATAGTCGTAAACCGCCCGAAGCGGCTCGAGCGCCTTTTTGAGCATGGTCTCTCGTCCCGGTAGCCCCACGAGTTCGATCTCCGCGCCCGCAAGTTCGATGGAGGCGGGCAGAAGCTGCAGCCCTTCGCAGCAGGTCTCGGTCACCGCGTCGCCCGCGGGCAGGTCCTCGATCAGCACCTGATAGATCGACTTTCCGGACGCGCCCGGCCGACCCAGGCCGCTTGACGCATTGCCCTGCGGGTCGGCATCCACCAGCAAGACGCGCTTGCCCGCCTCCGCAAGACACGCGCTCAAATTAACGGCCGTGGTCGTCTTGCCCACGCCGCCCTTCTGGTTGGTCACCGCGATAATTCTAGCCAAGTCTATTGTCCTCCGCTGTTTCACCAATGGATAATGCTACTATTATAGTTGATATGCGTGTAAAGTACAACGGTCGTGGCAAAGATTTTCGAGGGGTTTACCCACGCCCCGTTGTAAAGCCTAGTGGATTTTGGTATAATGCCAATATTCCGGTTAAATACGCCACTCAATACTTATTTAAAGGAGTTTTTCTCATGCAAACGCTACTGGGCGAGCTGTTCTCCGGCGTGACCTACCTGTTTACCGTGCCGGGGCTCAAGACGCTTGTCATGTTCTTGATCGCCGGAACGCTGATCTTCCTCGCCATCAAGAAGAACTACGAACCGGCGCTGCTGCTCCCGATCGGCTTTGGCGCGATCCTGGCCAACCTCCCCCCCGTGCTCGAGACGCTTGCCCCTTCGGTGCTGGGCACCGTGCAGGAGCCGGGTTTTTTGCGGCTGTTGTTTGACATGGGCATTGCAACCGAGCTGTTCCCGATCCTGATCTTCATTGCGGTGGGCGCGATGTGCGACTTTTCGCCGCTGCTCAAGGACCCGTCGATGATCTTCTTCGGCGCGGCGGCGCAGCTGGGCATCTTCGCGACGTTCCTGCTCTCGATGGTCGTGGTCGGCCCGGTGTTCGGCGTGACCGACCAGTCGCTGATCATGAAGATCTCCGCCGCCATCGGCATTATCGGCGCGGCCGACGGCCCCACCACCTTGTATGTGGCCAATTACTTTAAGTTGGTCGACTATATGGCGCCCATCTCGGTCGCCGCATACAGCTATATGGCGCTGGTTCCGATCATTCAGCCGCCGGTCATCAAGGCGCTGACCACCAAGGAAGAGCGGCGCATCCGCATGACCTACCACGAAAACCGGCTGTCCAAGACCACGCTCATCCTGTTCCCCATCATGATCACCGTGATCTGCGGCATCGTGGTTCCGATGAGCGCCCCGCTCATTGGCGCGCTGATGTTTGGCAACCTGATCCGCGAGTGCGGCGTGCTCAACGGGCTCAGCCAGACCGCGCAGCACGAGCTGGCCAATCTGGTCACGATCCTCTTAGGTCTCACGATCGGCTCGACCATGCTTGCCGACAAGTTCCTGCGCTTGGACACGCTGCTCATCATGGGCATGGGTCTGATCGCCTTCGTGTTCGACACCGCGGGCGGCGTGTTGTTCGCCAAATTCCTCAACCTGTTCCGCAAGGAAAAGATCAATCCCATGGTCGGCGCGGCGGGCATCTCCGCGTTCCCAATGAGCGCGCGCGTGATCCAGAAGATGGCGCACGACGAGGACCCGTACAACTTCGTGCTGATGCAGGCCATCAGCGCCAACGCGTCCGGCCAGGTCGGCTCAATTGTGGCGGGATCGATGTTGATCACGCTGGTCACCCTGATGGCGGTGTAGGAGGAAATAAGCGATGTTTGAAGGAATGTCTTACCTAATGCGCGGCATAATCACCGCGCTGTGCGGCCTCGGCGGAACCTTTGTCGTGCTGGTGCTGATCTACAGCTGCATTAAACTCATGAGCCGGCTGACCCTCGCAAAAGACAAACCCACGCAGGACGAGGCGTAGCCCCCCCAGACAAAGCCCCGCAAAAAATGCCCTTGCATCCCTTGAGATGCGAGGGCATTTTTGCTGACCCGACCCGCCGGGCCTTCGTCCCCATCTTCCTGTCTATGGCCTACAGATTACGCGGCCGGGGATGAAATCGCCGGGGGCCAGGGTGGCGTTTAAGTAGAGGAGCTCGCCAGTGGTGACGCCGAGCAGGCGCGCGGTGCTTGCGAGGTCGTATCCGCGCTCGATGACGTAGGAGCGCCCGCCGTTTTCGCACAGCCTGCGCGCCTGCGCGGGCGGTGCGCAGAACCGCTGGCCCGGTATCAGCCGCGCCATGTTGAGGCGGGGATTGGCCAGCTCAAACGCCTGATAGGACACGTTGTAGCGGCGCAGGATGTCCGAAAAAATCTGACCGGGCTGCACGTACCCCTCGCGATACCCATTCGGGCAGCGCGGAATCGGCTGCGGCGGAATCGGCTGCGGCGGGCGCGGCGGCTGCGGCGGAATTGGCGGCTGCGGCGGGCGTGGTGGGCGCGGCGGGCGCGGCGGCGGGCCGGGCGGGGAGGGCGGCGTGATGGGCGGCGGCGGCGCGATGGGGGGTACCGGCGTTCCGGGCCCCACCGGGCCGGGCGGGGAGGGCGGCGTGATGGGCGGCGGCGCGATGGGGCCTACCGGCGTTCCGGGCCCCACCGGGCCGGGCGGAGAGGGCGGCGTGATGGGCGGCGGCGGCGCGATGGGGGGTACCGGCGTTCCGGGCCCCACGGGCGGCGGCACCGGCCGGTTCTGGCGCGGCACGCACAGCGTCTGCCCCACCGCCAAGTTGTATTGATCCACATAGGGGTTGCGCTCGCTGAGTTCCAAGGTGGAGATGCCGTAGCGCTCGGCGATGGATGTAAAGGTGTCGCCCCGGCGCACCGTGTAGAGCGAGCCGCTCACGCACGTCAGCTGCCTGGGCGGAACGCAGACCGTGTCGCCGGCTTGAATCTGGTTAAAGTCCAGCCCCTCGTTGACCAGCCGGATTGCCTGCTGCGTGACGCCGTTGGCCAGCGCCAGCCCATCCAGCGTATCGCCAAACTGCCATGTGTACCGGCTGGCGCCGCGCGGGCAAATGCGGCCCGCGCCCTGCCCGATATTTTGGGTTTCCATGTAAAAAAACCTCCCCGCTTTGCACATTTCATGGATGACTCGAGTAGCAGCGCGGTTTCCACGTTGCCCTACGTCACCTTATGCGCGCGGGGAGGCCATGGTTCGTCCAATTACTTCTTTGGAAAAAGATTCTGGGGCAGTTTTTTGAGATCCATCATCGATTCGTTTCGGCCGTTTGCGTAAAAGTCGTAGTCGTAGACCGCGCTCGCCCATTGGACGACCGACGAGATGATCGGCGTGGGCACGCCCAGCAATTTCCCGATGCAGCTGACCGGGACGCAGCCGGTCTTGATGTCCTCGTAGATGTAGCGCGTGTCGATGTCGGTCGGCGCGAGCACGTCCTGATAGGCCTGCGTGTGTTGAATGCACTCGTAGAGCGTGGATCCGGTCGAGGCGTAGTGCTCCTTCAGCCAGTCGATCGCCGGCATGACCCCGACGCCCGCCGCCGCCGCGACCGCGACGCGCTCCGCGTCTAGGCGCTCCAGAATGTTGGCGACCAAGGGCGAAATGCCCTCGGTGTAGAAGTGAAAGCCCTCCTTGGCCTCGACGCGCGTGATGTTCATCAGGATCGGCAGCGGGTGGAAGACCATGCCGATGTTGGCAAGCCCGGTCTCCAGCACGCTTGCGGCGGGGCGCACCTGGTCAAAGAGCGGAAGCAGTCGCGCGACCGCCGCGCCGGTGCGCGTGGGCTCGTGCGCCGCCATCTTTACGTCGCGCTTGATCGCGTAGAGGATCGCCTCGCCGGGCGTGACGCTGCGGCAGGTGAACAGAAAGGTCTCGGTTTCGCACAGCGTGATGTCCGCCGCGAGTCCGTTTTGCTCGAGCACGCGCTCAAACACATAGGTGCCCAGCGTGCGCCCCGGATTGAGCACCACCAGCTGCCCGTCCTCAAGGTAGGGCGCCATCGCCTTTGCGACGATGTGGTGGTACTGCGCGGGCGTGGTGACCAGCACGATGCCCGCGCCGCGCACGACTTCCGCCATGTCGCAGCTGATCAGCTCCACCTCGGCAGTTCCGCTCATCACGCCGCTCAGCGTGAAGCGCTTGCTGGAAAACATATCTACCCGCGCCTCTTCGCGCGCGTACAGCCTGACCTTGTACCCCTTGACCGCCAGATACGCCGCCATCGTCTGGCCGCCGTTGCCCGTGCTAATGACCGCAATGGGTTTCATGGACATACATCCCCTTCTTCGAGCCGCCTGAGCCGCTCACCTTCACACAATTCGCGCCCACGGGCGCTGTCCCACGCGACGCACCGGCCATCTATCATGCGCGTCTTGAGGTCACCACGGAACAAGCCGCCCTTGAGGATGTGCGGCGCGTCCAGAATGCCGCGCTCAATGGCGTCTTCGATCACCGAAGGATCGCACAGCGGGTCGCTTGACTGCCCGGCATACGTGCTTTCGATGAACTGGATCAGCACCCGCGCCTCGCTGATCAGCTGCGCCTTGCGCGCCTGAACCACCGGGTCGCACGCCTGATCGACGCCGCCTTTGAGCACCGATCGGATCACGCCGCGCACGATCTTGCAGCTCTCGATGATCACCGAAGGCGTCGCGGCGTGCTCGGCCTCGGAGTAGCCCACGACGTGGATGATGTGCGGCTTGAGCGCCATCTGAAGATAGGTGCTCGCCGCGAGCTGACCCTTGGCAAGGTCTAGGTCGCCGCTCATGAACGGAAGCCCGGCGCGCGTCTGGCGGTAGAGCGTAAAATCCGCGTCCGCGAGCGATTCCGCCAGCTCCGCCATCGCCAGCGCCTTGGCCAGATCCATCTGAAACGACATGGCGCCCGGCACGTTGAACATGTACTGCGCAATGTACGTCTTGACGCCCGCGCGCTTGGCGTTGTAGGCGCTGATGTAGGCCATGGCGACCGAGATCACGTCGGGCGCGTCGCGCAGCCCCCAGTGGTGCGGCTCGTTCATCTCGACCGGAACGCCCCTTTGCGCGTGAAGCCGCATCAGCTGCTGCGCGTCCGCCATGCCCTCCCGGATCGTGCGCGTGCCGCGCCCGTCCAGCCGATTAAACCAGCACAGCGAGGTCGCGCACCACGCGTTGTCGATCGTGTCCAGCAGCATCTCCCCAAAGGGCACGACGTCGGCCGTGCCGCTGTAACAGCGCATCAGCGGCCAATTGCCCGCGCAGGCGGCGCGCTTGAGCAACCTAAACTGGTCGGCATTCGCGACCGGCACGCCGCCCGCGCCGTCCATTGCGGGGTCGCGCAGTTCGGGATGAAAAAAGTATTGCTGGGTGTTCTGATCGATCCCCAGCGAAATGACGTCCAGCACCTTCGATTGGGCGATCGCCTCAATGCCCAGCACCGTGTCCGCCAGCGTCGGCAGTCCGAAATGGTGGCGGAGCAGCGGGTACGGGTACTTTTGCGCGAGCCGCTCTAAAAGCGTGCCGCTCGTCTTTTGCTCGGCGCCGCTCTTTTCGCTGCCGCGCAGAAACGCGATGCAGTCGTCCAGATCCTCGCGCCCGTCGTAAATCGTGTCGAAAAAGCCCATCTCGCGCACGCGCTCGGCGACGGGGCGCGTGCCGCCAAACAGCCAGTGCGGCTGGCGTGCGAGCGTTGCGCTCATGTCGCGCAGCTTCTCGATCAGCGGCACCACGTTTTCCGGCGTCAGGCGATACCCCACCGCCACCACGTCCGGGTCAAACGCGCGCACTTGTTCAATCAGCGCCGCGACCGGCACCGCGGGCCCCAGATATTTGACCGTCCAACCCTCGTCCTCCGCCTGCGCAAGAAAGTGCTGAACCCCTGCGACATGCACGCAATTGCCCAGCGACGCCCCAATAATCCTTCGTGACGCCATCCCATTGGCCTCCTTTCGGACACTCGTCGCGGCACGCCCCGCCCCCGTTTGGCGGCGCGTTCCTTCCATTTATTGTATGTACATTTTCATTATATTAGACGTTTAAACCCCCTGTCAAGCGTCGCACAAAAAAGGCCACAACCCGTGCGATTGTGGCCATATTTGAGCCCGCCTGTTGCGGCGCAAGAAAGGGGGCTTTTATGCGGTTTTATTGAACCTTGAGTTTAAACTTGACCACCTGTTTTCCGAATTTACAGGCGATGATGGTCGTGCCTTTTTTCTTGGCGCGCACTTCGCCCTGCTGGTTTACGCTGGCCACCTTGGGGCGGCTGCTCTTCCAGCGCAGCGGGGAAGCGGCTTGCGTCCCAAGAAGCGCGGTCAAGGTCTGCTGGGTGCGCCGCTTCATCGTGTGCGCGCCCGAGAGGGTCAATTGCTCGTCGGGCGGCGCAACCGCCTCGTCGCTTACCGGGTTTTCCTTGAGCAGTTTGTATACGCGCGTCCTGCGCGCCTTCGTGCGCGTCGCGTACACGAGCGCCGATTCGTACAGATCGTCAAGGCGCACCTTGTCGTACCCGCCCGCCTTCTCGGCCGCCAGCGTGTGGTATTTCTTGATCGCGCCCGAGCCCACCTGGTTTCGGATGTCCGCGTAATAGGCAAGCGCCGTCGGGTCCTTGATGCCCAGCGCCATGGCCGACTCGATGAACTGCGCGATATCCGTCTTCGCCTGCGCGTCCTGCACCGCGCGCCCCGCGTCGCTCTTGAGCAGCACCGAAACGACCTTCAGCTCCGATCGGGACAATTGGCAGTCCTTCGCGCCCTTGAGCTGCGCCGTCAGTTCCTCGCCCAAAATCGAAACCGCCGCCCGCTCGTCTTGCGCAATGATCTTTTTGAGCAGCCCCGCCGCAAGCCCCGCGTTCCACTGGATGAAGCCCAGGCTGCTCTTTCCGTTGGTGTCGGTCTCCGCGCAGCCGTAATTGTGCCCGCTCTCCTCGGTTCCGATGATCTCAATCGCGCGCGCCAGCGCCTTGGGCGGCGCGCCCGCCAGCGCGCCCGCCGGAATCGCCACCAGCAGCGCCGCGATCACCCAGATCCGCATCCGCTTCATCGCCATTTTCATTTTCATCTTCATACAACCGTCCCTCCGCCCAATGCCTCGTCGCCGCGATAGATGACCGCCGCCTGTCCCGGCGTCACCGCCCGCTGGCACGCCTCAAATTGCAATTCGATCGCCTCGCCCGACGCGCGCGCCCGCGCCTTTTGAAGTTTCTGGCGGTGCCGAAGGCGCACCATGCAGTCAAACCACGCGTCCTCGACCGGCGGCGCGCCCGCGATCCACGTGCCCTCGCACAACAACGCGCCCTGCTGATACAGCGACGCGTCCTCGCCCTGCGCGACGACCAGGCAATTGTTCGCCAGGTCCTTTCGGATCACGAACCAGCGCTCCCCGGTGCCGCCGCCGCCGATCCCAAGCCCCCGCCGCTGACCCAGCGTGTAGTACATGAGCCCGTCGTGCCTGCCCAATACGCGCCCCGATTCATCGACCATGTCGCCCGGCTGCGCCGGCAGATAGGTCTGCAAAAACTGCTTAAAGTTGCGCTCGCCGATAAAGCACACGCCGGTCGAGTCCTTTTTTTCGCTGACCGGAAGCCCGTTTTTCCGCGCGATTTCCCGAATTTCCGCTTTGGTAAGATCGGTGACCGGGAACAGCGCGTAGCCCAGCTGCGCCTGCGTGAGCATGTACAAAAAATAGGTCTGGTCCTTGTTCTCGTCCGCCGCGCGCAACAGGTGATAGGCGCCGTCCCGCAAGGCCACCCCGGCAAAGTGCCCGGTCGCGAGCTTCTCCGCGCCCAGCTTTCGCGCAAAATCCAACAGCACCCCGAACTTGATCTCGCGGTTGCACCATACGTCCGGGTTGGGCGTGCGCCCCAGCCGGTACTCCGACAGAAAGTGCGCAAATACCTTTTCCTTGTATTGCTTGGCAAAGTTCACCGAATAGTACGGGATGCCGATCGCCTCCGCCACGTGCCGCACGTCCGCCCAATCCGCGACCGCCGTGCACGCGCCGCCCTCGTCCTGCTCCTCCCAGTTGTTCATGAACACGCCGATCACCTCGTGTCCCTGCTGCTTGAGCAGGAGCGCGGTCACCGAGGAATCCACCCCGCCCGACATGCCGACCACGATGCGCAACAGCCGCACCCCCCTTTTTCGATCATCTCCCTACATTATACGCGGATAGAAACAATAGCGCAATACATTTGTAATAAATTGACGCGGTTAAATTTTGTGCCCCCGTCAAGGTTTACACGCGGCGGCGACAATGCTATACTAATAGGGAAGCGGGGCGGGTTCACGCGCCGCGCCCTTGATGGACCCAAGAAAGCCGGAGGTGCACATGCAGATATTGCTGGACGGACAATCGCTTATGCTCGAGGAGGGCGCGCGCTATTTAGACGCGGTAGAAGCCCTTTACCAAGATGGCGCGCGCCGCGTGCTGGGCGTGCGCGTGGGCGGCCTCACGCTCCCGCTGGAGGCGCGGGTGCTTGACGGGCAGCACGCCACGGGGCTGACCGTCTATACCGAGGAGGGCCGCCGCATTTACGAGCGCTCCCTGCGCTTTGTGTTGCTGCTGGCGATGCGCGCCCTGTACCCGAACGCGCGCGTGCGCCTTGAAAACGCCACGCATCTGGGGCTGTACCTGACAGTTCAGGGCGAAACGATGAGCGAAAGCAGCGCGGAGGCGATCGAGCAAGCCATGCGCGAGATCATTGCGCGGGATCTGCCCTACGAAAAGACGGTCATCACGCGCACCGAGGCGATCGAGCTGTTCCGCGCCGAGGGCGAAATGGACAAGGTGCGCCTGCTCACCTACCGCCCCTACGAGCAATTCCAGCTGTACCGCTGCGAAGGCATGCTGGAATATTTTTACGGCGAGATGGCGCCGTCCACCGGATACACGCAGGTCTTTGCGCTGCGGCTGCATTCTCCGGGCCTCGAATTGCAATTGCCGGACCCCGAAAACCCGCAGGTTCCCGCGCCCTTTCACGAATCGCCCATGCTGATGAAGACCTTTGCCGAGACGTCGGGCTGGGCGCGCATTCTGGGCTGCACCAACCTCGCCGACCTCAACGAAATGACGATCCACCGCAGCTTGCGCGAGTTCATCCGCGTCAACGAGGCGCTCCACGAAAAGTCCATCTCCGACGTCGCCGACGCCTTTGTGGCCTCCGGCGCGCAGCTCATCCTGATCGCCGGCCCCTCCTCGTCGGGCAAGACCACCTTCGCGCACCGGCTGAGCATTCAGCTGCGCGTGCGCGGACTCAAGCCGGTCAAGGTGTCGCTCGACGACTATTACCTCGACCACGACGTGTTGCCGCTTGAGGAGGACGGGCGACCCGACCTTGAGCGGCTCGAGACGCTGGACGTGCCGCTGTTTAACCGCCAGCTGTCGGAACTGCTCCGGAACGCGCCGGTCGACATGCCCACATTCGACTTTTCGACCGGCAAGCGCGCGCCAAGCACCCACCGAATGCAGATTTCGCCCGATCAGCCGATCATCGTCGAGGGCATTCACGCGCTAAACGACCGCCTGACCCGCGAAATCCCGCGCGCGCGCAAGTTCCTGATCTACGTGAGCGCGCTCACCACCGTCAACCTGGACGACCACAACCGCGTGCGCACGACCGAGCTGCGCCTGCTTCGGCGCATGGTGCGCGATTACCAGTTCCGGGGCGCGTCCTGCGCGGAGACGATGGACATGTGGGACTCTGTTCGAAACGGCGAGCGCAACTACATCTTCCCCTATCAGGAGCACGCGGACGTGATGTTCAACACCACGCTCTTATATGAAGTGGCGGTGCTCAAGAAGTACGCCTACCCGATGCTGATGGCGATCACGCCCGAAAGCCCGCACTACACGCGCGCGCACCGATTGATCAAGTTCCTCAACTACGTGCAGTCGGCCGACGTGGAGGACGAGATTCCGATCAACTCGATCCTGCGCGAGTTCATCGGCGGATGCTGCTTTTATCGCGAGGAGGATTAGCCGCCCGCAAAGCCTTTGAAAATTTTGCGCGCGGCCGAGAATCTTTTGCGCGCGCTGCATAATTCACCCTGCCCTGCGCACAATAGGAGACGCAAGGGAGGGTGTTTTTTATGACAAAGAGGATGCTTTTGCCCCTGGCGCTGCTGCTCGCTTGCGCGATGCTAGGCGGCTGCTTTGGCGGCAACAACGAGGCCGAACCGACGGCCACCCCGGTACCCATGACGACCGCAACCGCTACGCCGGATATGAACATGGGCTCGATGGCGACGCCCATGTCGGGAAATGTGTTGACCACGACGCCTGCGCCGGCCGGCGCGGCGGGCCCCTACGACTGGAAGGCGCAAGCCGCCGCGGTCGAGAGCCGCATCGCCATGTTCTCTGAAATTGAAGCCTGCCGCGTCGTGGTCTGCGAGGGCACCGCGCTGGCCGGCGTCAAGTTCACCACCGCCTATCAGGGCGAGATGACCCAGCGCATCCGCGACATGATCGCGGGCGAGATCATGGCGGTGGACAACACCATTCAGGTGGTCGCCGTGACCGCCGAGCCCAAGGACGTGGAGCGCATCTATAGCCTATCCGACGCCCAGAAAAACGGCAATCCCCCTTCTGACTTAAAGCAGCAGGTGGATACCATCGCGCGCAACACGACCACGCTTCGCTAGCGCGACCAAGGGAGTCAAACCGCGCGCGACGAAAGGGCGGTTAGCCCTCGCGCCGCAACAAAAAGGGGCCGCCGCACACGTTCCGCATTCGACGAATCGGACTTGCGCGGCGGCCCCTTTGGCGCGCGCTTAACTCCCCGCGTGAGCGCATGTGGTCAAGGCTTCAAGCCTTGCGCAGTCCGGCGGCGCACGCCGGTCGCTCGCCGCAGCGAGCGAAATCCCCGGTC
>JAVXNW010000078.1:0-11995 GCA_036645575.1 Clostridia bacterium
ACGGCAGCGGCTCGACATACGGCGGTCGATCCTCATAGGGCGGCGGCGCATCCTCATACGGCTCATCGCCATACGGCAGCGGCTCGACATACGGCGGTCGATCCTCATAGGGCGGCGGCGCGTCCTCATAGGGCTCATCGCCATACGGCAGCGGCTCGACATACGGCGGTCGATCCTCATAGGGCGGCGGCGCGTCCTCATACGGCTCATCGCCATACGGCTGCTCATCGACATACGGCGGCCGATCCTCATCCGGCGGCCGATCCTCATCCGGCGGCGCATCGACCACCGGCTCCTCCTCGACCGCCTCCTCGCAGCAGCATTCGACCGGCGCGGGTTGCGCGGGTTGCGCGGAAATGGTGGGGGATTTTTGGTAGGGGGTCGTGGCGGCGTCGGTCACATCGACCCAATTGACCTCCTTTGAGCCGTTGACCATGCCGGTCATGACCAGTTCGGGGCGGCCAGCGCCGGTCTTGACCAGCGCGAGCAGCGTGTAGTCGTTGAGATCCAGCCCGCTGAGCGCGCGCGGATCGAACGAGGCGATCATGCCGGACTGGCCGCGCGCGTCGGCCGACAGCGTGCCCAAGGGGTAGATCACCCAGCCGTTTTTCGTGTCGGCCATCAAAAGCGCGTGCAGCATGCCGCTTCCCGCGCCCTGAACCGTAAAGCGCATACTGCCCACCAGCGTGCGGCGCTCCAAGCGCACGTGCCCGCTCATGCCCTTGGTCAGGGGCCTGAGCACGATCAGTGCCCGTCGGTAATCGTTTCGAAGCATAAACATCCCTCCCGTCGGTTAAACCTATGCGGGAGGGGCGTGCGCTTAGAAGATCGATTTGAACATGAGCCCCGCGCCGAACAGCGTCACCGGGACGCCGACGACCAGCCCCACCACGCTCAGGCACAGAAGTACCCCAAGCCCCACGAGCACGACGCCCAATACGAGCGACAGCAGCCGCCCCAGCGCCCCCAATATGAGCGACAACAGCCCGCCCACCAGCCGGAACGGGAACAACAGAAAATCCATCATGCGTATTTCCTCCTAAATTCGGTACGTGCTGAATAAAGCCCGCGCGGCGCATCCCTGTATAGGCAGCAGTATATATTTAGCGCGCGCCAAAATCAACGCAAGGCGGATGAGAATTTTCTCATCCGCCTCTAATGATCGCGCTTTCCGGATTACAGCACGCGCTTGAGGAACTCGCGGGTGCGCGGCTCCTTGGGGGCAGTGAAGATGGCCTCGGGCGCGCCCGATTCCACGATCACGCCGCCGTCCATGAACACGACGCGGTCGGCGACCTCGCGCGCAAACGCCATCTCGTGCGTGACGACCAGCATCGTGAGCCCGCTCTTGGCCAGCGCCTTCATGACGCCCAGCACGTCGCCGACCATCTCGGGATCAAGCGCGGATGTGGGCTCGTCAAACAGCAGCACCTCCGGGTCCATCGCCAGCGAGCGCGCAATGGCGACGCGCTGCTTCTGCCCGCCGGAGAGCTGGCGGGGCTTGGCGTCAATGTAGGCCTCCATGCCCACGTCGGCAAGGTACTTGCGCGCGTTTTGCTCGCTCTCGGCGCGCGTCTTTTTCATGACCTTTCGCTGCCCCGCAACGCAGTTTTCAAGCACCGTCATGTTGTTAAACAGGTTAAACGACTGAAACACCATGCCCACCTTGGCGTGGTAGCGCGCAAGCGCAAAGCCCGGCGCTTGGATGTCCTGACCGTCAAACAGGATCTGCCCGCCCGACGGCGTCTCTAGCAGGTTGATGCAGCGCAAAAGCGTGGACTTGCCCGAGCCGGACGAGCCGATGATGCACACGACGTCGCCCTTGCACACGCCAAAGTCGATGTCGCGCAGCACTTCGTGGTCGCCAAAGCGCTTGCTCAGGTGCCTGACTTCAAGAACTTGCTCACTCATTTTAGCGCCCCCCCGTCGACCTTGATCTCCGATCGGGAATCCGACTGCGAGCCGTAGATGCGGTAGTTGTCCGGGCCGTCCATCTTCTTTTCGAGCAGCCGCAACAGCCGCGACACGGTGAACGTCAAGGTGAGGTAGATGATCGCGGTGATGAAGAACGTCTCAAAGTACTTAAAATAGGTGCCCGCCGCCGACTTTGACTGGAAGAACAACTCGCTGACCGAGATCACGTTGAGCACCGAGGAGTCCTTGATGTTGACGATGAACTCGTTGCCGATTGAGGGCATGATGTTGCGGATCGCCTGGGGCAGCACCACGCCGACCATCGTCTGCCAGTGCGTCATGCCGATCGAGTGCGCCGCCTCGCTCTGGCCTTTGTCCACCGAGATGATGCCGCCCCGGATGATCTCCGCCATGTACGCGCCGGTGTTGATTGAGATGACCAGTATGCCCGCAGGCAGCGCCATCATGTTGATGCCCATGTACTGCTGCGCGCCGTAGTAGATCACCATCGCCTGCACGATCATGGGCGTGCCGCGAAAGACCTCGATGTACACGCTAAGCAGTCCCTTGAGCAGCTTCACCAGCGCGCGCTTGATGGGGGAGGCGCTCTCGCGCAGCGCAATCGTGCGCGCAATCGCGACCAGCAGCCCGATCGCAAAGCCCAGAACCGTCCCTGTCAGCGCGACAACCAGCGTGGTCGCGGTGCCCTGCAAGAACAATGGCCAGTACTTCTCAAGCAAGAAGCCGACGCTGCCAAAGAACGTGGTTGGCAAGTTCCTTCACCTCTCGATTCTGAAATGATGCCGCGCGCGGTAGATGCGCGAAAAGGGGGCGCGCGGCCCCCCTTTTGCGGGAAATTGACGAACTATTGCGCGTTCAGCGGCTGATTGGCGACGGCCTTGTCCATGAGCGCCTGGCGATCCTCCTTGGTGAGCCCCGCGAGGATCTGGTTCATGGGCTCCAGCAGCGCGCTTCCCTTGACCAGGCCTACGGAGATCGCCGCGTCCGACGGCTCGCACGCAAAGCCCTGCCCGTCGCCAAACTGGACGCAGGCGAGGTTGGGGTTGGCGCTCATCGCGGAGATCGCGCCCGGACGCTCCGATACGTAGCCGTCAATCGCGCCCGCGGTCAGCGCCACGATCATCGCGGGGAAGGTCTCCATCGCGGTCACCTTGGTGACGCCGGGGATCTGGTCGATGACGGTGTAGTGGAAGGTGTTGAGCTGGCCGGTGATCTTGGCGCCCGACAGGTCGGAAAGCTTGGTGGCGGAGGCATAGGGGCCGTCCTTAGAGACGACCAGCACCAGCTCGCTCTCGTAGTAGGGATCGCTAAAGTCGATGGCCGTCTTGCGCTCGGCGGTCGGGCTCATGCCCGCGATGATCGCGTCGATCTTGCCGGAGGTGAGCGACATCACGAGGCCGTCCCACTCGGTCTTGACGATTTCAAGCTCCATGCCCAGCCCCTGCGCGAGCAGCTTGGCGATTTCAACGTCGTATCCGTCCGCGTAGCCGCCGGCGGAGATGGCCACCGCGCTGTCGCTCGGGTCGGCCTGCGTCCAGTTGTAGGGCGCGTAGTTGCATTCCATGCCCACGCGCAGCACATTCTCGGAAAGCGCGCCCGCGCCCAGGGACAGGGTCAGCAAAACGGTCAGGACAAGCGCCAATAACTTCTTCATGGGAAAACCCTCCTAAAAATAAAATCAAAAAAGCGGCCGAAGCGATTAGCTCCAGCCGCCATATTGACAAACGCACCATGGACAGTTGAACCGAATAGCGCTCCACAACACAAAGATTGTGACAGGCAGCGGGATCTTATCCCCATGCCCAGCTGACGCGCCTCAAGCGCTGCGTCAACTTCGGCGAAAGTCCCTTTCCCATGCGATCAGCGCCGCTTGAACGGCTCCCGCACAGTACTTATAAATTTCGCGCCTCTATCCCCTATGAAATTGTCGATGCCCTATAAATTATGATTGAATCGAGTATACACCCGAAAATCAAAAATAGCAAGGAAAAATGGTGTTAAGTTGTGCCTTTGGGGGGCGCATGTGGAAAAGTTAGCACGAACGTGCTCGACAAACAACCCGTGAAAACTGTATAATCAAGCGCTAAGGAATGCCCGATTATTCGGTGGGCGGTTTCTTCGGGGAATGATCGGAGGGCAAAATATGGAGTTTTTGGCCAGTGCCGCATTTGGGCTGGAGGGTTTGGTCAAGCGCGATCTGGAGCGCTTGGGCGCGGAAGGCATTCACCCGCGCGCCAGTGGCGGCGTCTCCTTTGAGGGGGACCTTGCGCTGGGGTTCAGAGCCAACCTGTGGCTGCGAACGGCCGATCGCGTGCTGCTGGTGATGGGCAGGTTTGAGGCGCGATCGTTTGAGGAGCTGTTTGAAGGGGTGAAGAAGCTTCCCTGGTCGGATATTCTGCCCAAAGACGCGTGCCTGCCGGTCAAGGCCCAGTGCGCCCGGTCGCAGCTGATGAGCCCGTCGGACTGCCAGTCCATTGTGAAAAAGGCGGTCGTCGAGCGCATCAAGGCGGACAATCACATCGATTGGCTGCCCGAGACCGGCGCGACGCACGAGATCGACGTGGCGATTCACGAGGACGTGGTCACGGTTTCGCTCAACACCTCCGGCCCCGCGCTCAACCGGCGCGGCTACCGCACGTGGAACGGCGAGGCGCCGCTGCGCGAGACGCTCGCGGCCGCGCTCGTGTTTTGCTCGCCTTGGCGCACGAAGATGCGCCTGGTCGATCCCTGCTGTGGAACCGGCACGCTGCTCATCGAGGCGGCCTACGTCGCGCTCGATCGCGCGCCCGGGCTCACGCGGGAGTTTGATATGGAGAAGTGGCCCGCCGCGCCCAAGGAGGCCATGCTGCTTGCGCGCAGCGAGGCACGCAAGCGCTACGCGCTGGGCAAGGAGCGCCCGATCGACATTGTGGGGTCAGACAACGACCCATCCGCGCTGGAGCTGGCGAAAAAGCATGTGGCACAGGCGGGACTCGAGGGCATGATCACCCTCAGCCTGCGCGACGTGGCCGACCTTACGCTGACGGGCGAAGCGGGCGTCATCCTGACCAATCCGCCCTACGGCGACCGAATGGGCGACCGCAAGGTGGCGCAGGCGGTTGCGCGCAAGCTGGGCGCGCTGTACAACCGGTCGTGGGGCTGGGCGCTTTGCGCGATCACCACGTCGGATAAGTCCTTTGAAATTGCGTTCGGGAGCCGTGCCGACAAGCGGCGTCGGCTGTACAACGGGCGGATCGAATGCGAATTTTTGACCTTCAGCGCGCCGGGCGACAAAAAGTCCGCCGCGCGGCCCACCGCCAAGAGGCTTTGAGCGAAAGGAGCGATAGACCATGATCGGACGCGCTATTTTCAACAAGACCCCGCTGCCGCCGAACCGTCTGGCTCCGCTGCCGCTGGGCGCGGTGCAACCGGGCGGATGGCTGGCGGAGCAGATTGCGCTGGAGGTTGCGGCGGTCAAGGGATCGCGCGCAAGCCTTAGCGCGCGCAGCTGCTGGCTGGGCGGAAGCGACGGCGACTATGAAAGCGGCGCGGAGGCGCTGGCCGCGCTGACGCTTTTGGCGTTTGTGTCGGGCGACGAGACGCTCAAGGAGCTGGTCACGACCGCGGTCGAGTGGTCGATTGAAAGCCAGATGGCCAGCGGCGATTTCGGCCCCAAAGGCGAGAGCGACTGGTGGCCGAAGATGCTGATGCTGCGGGTGATGCGGCTGTACTTTACCGCGACGGGCGACAAGCGCGCGCTCAAGCTGATGGAACGCTTTTTCCGCTTTGAGCTGGTGGCGCTGGAGACCTGCCCGCTTGCCGATAAGGCGTGCGCGCGCGCGGGTGAAAACATCTTCTCGGCGCTGTGGCTGTACAACCTGACCGAGCAGAAGCACTTGATCAAGCTGTGCGAATTGCTCAAAGCCCAGTCGCTTGACTGGACGGACGAGTTTCACATCTTCCCGCACATCCGCCCGACCGCCAAGCAGCGTCCGTTTAGCGCGCTGCGCGAGGGCATGGCGCGCGAGGGCGACACCCTGTGCGGCATCGACCAAAAGGTGAATGGGCGCGAGTACCACCTGACCGAGGCGACCAACATCGCCTTTGGGCTTCGCACGCCGGGCGTGGTCAACCTGTTCAAGAGCGGCTTCAAGGAAGTGGGCGCGTTCCGGGTGGGCTGGAACAAGCTGATGAAGCAGCACGGCGTGGCGCTGTCGATGTACACGGGCGATCACCACTTGGCGGGCGCGGACCCGGTGCAGGGCGTCGACCTGAGCGCGGTGAGCGAGATGATCAACACGCTTTCGACGCTGATCGGGACGGGCGACGAATTTGGCCAGCAGATGCCCGACACCATGGAGAAGCTGGCGTTTAACGCGCTGCCGGCCGCCTTCAACGCCGATATGACCCGGCGTCAGGCGATCGAGCAGGTGAACCAAGTGCCCGCGCGCGGCATGCCGCACAGCTGGTACAACGCCAAGGAGGACGCGGCGGCCTACGAGGCGCGCCCGGTGGGTCTGGCGGATCAGGGCTTTGCGGCGTTTGCGGCGAGCCTGTGGTACGCCACGAGCGACGACGGGCTGGCGGCGGTGAGCTACGCGCCGTGCACGGTCGGGTTTATCGCGGGCGGCGAGCGGGTGCGCATCAAGGTGGAGACCACCTACCCCTTCGAAGAGAAGATCACCATCAAGGTAGAGACCCGCGCGCAGGCCGAGTTCCCGATCTACCTGCGCATTCCCGAATGGGCGGGGCAGATCATCGTGAAGCTGCCGGACGGGGAGCTCATGCAGATGCAGGGCGGCGAGACCGCGTGCGTCAGGCGCAAGTGGCTGGGCGAGGCGGTCATTGAGATGGAACTGCCGATGCAGCCCCGGTTGACCCGCTGGTTCCACCGCTCGGGCGCGGTCGAACTGGGGCCGCTGCTCATGTGCCTGCGCGTCAAGGGAAAGCAGGCGTGGAACTGGGCGCTGTGCGGGGAAGAGCCGATGAAGGTGGTCATGGAGCCGCGCGGCGAGGGCGCGTTTAAGCAGGGTGGCGACACGCTGCACGTGCTGGTCAAGGCGGCGCGCGCCATCGACTGGAAGATGGAGGGCGCGGACTGCGCGACGCCCCCGATCGCGCCGGAGGTCGGCGATCAGGAACAGATCCTCGAACTCATGCCCTTTGGCGCGACGGACGCGCGCATCACGCAATTTCCGATCATCTGATTTTTTTCGAGCGCCCATGGTGGCGCTCGGAACCGAAATAGACGTCCGATTCGTGTCCGGCACGCCCGGGACAAGGACGAAGGAGCAAATTATGCTGGACAGACGCCTCTTTCATTGGGAGAAGAACTTTACGCGCACGGTTTTGCGGCTCGCGGTGCCCATTGTGGTGCAGAGCCTGATGATCGCGCTCATGCACATCGTAGACAACCTCATGATCGGCCAGTTGGGTGAATACCAACTGGCCGGTGTTACGCAGGCCAACCGCATCACCTTCCTCTTGCAGGTGACGATGTTCGGCGTGGTCAGCGGCGCGTCGATATTCACCGCGCAATATTGGGGCAAGCGCGACTTGGCGGGCATTCACCGCACGCTCGGCCTTGGCATGATCACCGGCCTTGGCGTCGCGGCGCTGTTTGCGATCCCGTCGATCCTGTGCCCCGAAGTGCTGATTCGGCTGCTGATTCACGAGGAACACGCCATGGAAGCGGGGGCCGCGTACCTGCGCGTCGTCGGGTTTGCGTATCTGGTGCAGGCGCTCAGCACGGTGCAGGCGGCGGTGCTCAAATCGACCGAGCAGGTGAAACTGCCGATGGCCGGCTCGATCCTCGCGATCGTGGCCAATACGCTGCTCAACTACATGCTGATCTTTGGCAAATGGGGCGCGCCCAGGCTGGGCGTGACCGGCGGCGCGATCGCGACGCTGATTGGAAGCTGCCTGGAGCTTGCGCTCTTGCTCTTTGTCGGCTACCGCTACAACCTGCCCAACGCGGCGCGCCTCAAGGCGTTTGCCTTTACCCGCCTCGAGGCCAAGCGGTATTTTAGGGTGGTGTTGCCCACCATGCTCAACGAGGGCTTCTGGTCGCTGGGCATGGTGGTCTATTCGGGCGCTTACGGGCTGATGGGCGCGAGCACGGTCGCGGCGGTCAGCATCTACAACAGCGTCGAACAGCTCTCCTCGGTGGTGCTGCGGGGCGCTACGCACGCCTGCGCGGTCATGATCGGCATGGCGATTGGCGCGGGGCGCGAGCAGGAGGCCAGCCTGACGGCCAAGCGGATGCTCTTGGGCAGCTCGCTTGCGGGGCTTGTTGGCGGACTGTTTGTGATGGGGATCAGCGGGTTTGTGGTGAGCTGGTTTAACGTGTCGGTTGAGACCGCGCGCAGCGCGCACACGCTGATTAACACCTACGCGTGCTTTCTGTGGCTGCAGGCGCTGGCCTCGTTGCTCATCGTCGGGATTTTGCGCGCGGGCGGCGACGTCAAGTACGCCATGGTAACGGACATTGCGCCGGTGTGGCTGGTGGGCATACCGCTGGTGTTTATCTTTGGGCCGGGCATGGGCTGGTCGATACAGCACGTCTACCTGCTGACCCGCATCGAGGAACTGGTCAAATCGGTGATTGCGTTTGGGCGAATGCGCTCGGGCAAGTGGATACACAACCTGATCGCGCACGAAGCGCCGCAGGACGCGGGGAAAAGTTCCTGTAAAGTCTGAAAAACACCTTGACGAATGGGGGAAGAATTGGTATAATCATTCCTGTCGCTTGCCGATCCTGACGGGGTGTAGCGCAGCTCGGTAGCGCACGTGCTTTGGGAGCATGGGGTCGCAGGTTCGAATCCTGTCACCCCGACCAGTTTCCTCATTGCAGCGACGGTATGACCTCTTGGTCAAGCGGTTAAGACACCGCCCTTTCACGGCGGCTACAGGGGTTCGAATCCCCTAGAGGTCACCAATTATGGCGCATCGGCTATGCACGGTCGGTGCGCCAATCCCCCTTTTCCAGGGAAGCTGCGGGCCTTTAGCTCAGTTGGTCAGAGCGGTCGGCTCATAACCGATTGGTCCGGGGTTCAAGTCCCTGAAGGCCCACCATTTGGTCCGGTAGTTCAGTTGGTTAGAATGCCAGCCTGTCACGCTGGAGGTCGAGGGTTCGAGCCCCTTCCGGATCGCCAAGCGCCGTGAACGAAAGTTCACGGCGCATTTTTTAGCCCCCTTTCCCCGCCAGCGCATGGCGTGGGGAAGGGGTTCAAAAATGCGCGGGAGAATGTGCGCGCCTGCCTACGCGTGCACGGTGGAGCCGATCATCTCGCCTTGGGCGACCTTGAGCACGTTTTCCAAGTTCGCCATCGAGAATACGCGGATGGTCTTGACGCCGCGCTCCATGCACAGTTGGAACGCGGAAGTGTCCATGACGTTTAGGCCGCGCGCAATGCACTGCGCGTAGGTGAGGTCCTTCAAAAGCCGCGCGTTCGGGTTTTTGCGCGGGTCGTCGTCGTACACGCCATCGACCGTGGTGCCCTTGAACACCGCGTCGCACTTGAGCTCCGCCGCCCGCAGCGCCGCGCCCGTGTCGGTGGTGAAAAACGGGTTGCCGGTTCCGCCCGACAAGAGCGCGACACGCCCGCTGGAAAGGCACGCGTCGGCCGCGCGCGCGGTGTACAGCTGGGTGAAGCGGTTCATCTCCTGCGCCGAGAACACGTCGCAGGGCGTGCCTGCGGCGTTGAGCGCGTCCTCGAGGCACAGCGCGTTCATGACGGTCGCCAGCATGCCCATCTGGTCGGCGTTGACCGGGTTCATGCGCTCGGAAAACCGGCCGCGCCAGATATTGCCGCCGCCCAGCACCACGCCCACCTGAACGCCCAAGTCGCGCAGCCGCGTGATCATGTCCGCGCAGGCGGCGACGCGCGCCGGGTCGTAGCAGCCGCCCGCGCGGTCAATGGGGGCAAGCGCCTCGCCCGACAGCTTCAAGATGATTCGTCCGTATTGCGCCATGGAAATGATCCTCCCTTATCTCGCCTCGCAAAAAAAGGGAACACGCGTTTGCGCATTCCCCTTTTAACTGGCTAATTACTTTTGCATCGAGGCGGTCTGCTCGGCCACTTCCGCCGCCAGATCGTTCACGCGCTTCTCCAAACCATCGCCCACCTTGTAGCGGGTGAAGCCGACGATTTCAAGGCCCTTGGCCTTCTTGTCGATCATCTGGCCAACCGTCGTGTCGGGGTCCTTGACGAACAGCTGCTCAACCAAGCAGACGTCCTTGTAGAACTTGACGATGCGGCCTTCGACCATCTTCTCGATGATCTTCTCGGGCTTGCCCTCGTTGCGCGCCTGCGCGATCAGGATTTCCTTCTCGTGCTCGAGCATCGCGGGATCGACCTGATCGCGCGTTACGCACTCGGGCGCGACGGGCGACGCGGCGGCAATCTGCAGCGCGACGTCGTGAATGACTTCTTTGGTGATCTCGCTTGCTTCTACGCCCTTGGCCTCGACCAGCACGCCCACCTGACCGCCCATGTGGATGTAGCTGTCCACAATGCCGCCGTCGACCGCGTAGCGGGCAAAGCGGCGAATGTCGATCTTCTCGCCGATCTTGGCGACCTTGGTGTTAATGAGATCCGAGACGGTCATCGTCTCGTCGTTAAAGAGCTTCTGCGCGAGCAGCGCCTCGACGTTTTCGGGATCGCCCTTGACGATCTGATGCGCGATGACGCCGGCCAAGTCCTTAAACTCGTCGGTCTTGGCGACAAAGTCGGTCTCGCAGTTGATCTCGACCAACGCGCCGACGCCGCACTTCGTGCACAGGTAGCTGCTCACCAAGCCCTCGGCCGCAATGCGGCTCTGCTTCTTGGCGGCGGCGGCCAGACCCTTTTCGCGCAGGAAGTCGATCGCCTTTTCCATATCGCCCTCAACTTCTTTGAGGGCCTTTTTGCAGTCCATCATGCCCGCGCCGGTGATGCCGCGGAGCTCCATGACAATTTTTGCGCTGATATCCATAATGAAGTCCTCCTGATGAAGATGTATTGACCCTATTTTATTCGGCGACGGCAACGGCGGCTGCGGGCGCTTCGGCGACCACGCCTTCCGGCGCTTCTTCGCCATCTTCGCCCTGATGCCCCTCGAGCACGGCGTCGGCCATCTTGCCGGCGATCAGCTTGACCGCGCGGATGGCGTCGTCGTTGCCGGGGATGACGTAGTCAATTTCGTCGGGATCGCAGTTGGTGTCCACGATGGCCACGATCGGAATGCCCAGAATGCGGGCCTCAGCCACGGCGATGCGCTCCTTGCGGGGATCGACGATGAACAGCGCGCCGGGCAATTTCTTCATTTCACGAATGCCGCCCAAGTTCTTCTCGAGCTTTTCGCGCTCTGCGCACAGCTTGATGACTTCCTTCTTGGGAAGCACTTCGAACGAGCCGTTCTGCTCCATGGCGTCGATCGTGTTCAGGCGGTCGATGCGGGTGCGGATCGTGCGGAAGTTGGTGAGCGTGCCGCCCAGCCAACGGTTATTGACAAAGAACATGTTGCAGCGCTTGGACTCGGACTCGACCGATTCCTGCGCCTGCTTCTTGGTTCCGACAAACAGGATGGACTTGTTCTCAAGGGCGATGTCGCGGATGAACAGGTACGCTTCGTCGATCTTGCGAACCGTCTTCTGCAGGTCGATGATGTAGATGCCATTGCGCTCGGTGAAGATGTACTGCGCCATCTTGGGGTTCCAACGACGGGTCTGATGTCCAAAGTGGACGCCGGCCTCCAGGAGCTGCTTCATAGAAATAACGGCCATGATAAAATACCCTCCTCGTTTTTTCCACCTTCCGCGTCACCCCCGCAGGAAACCCGCCATGCGGGCAACAACCTGCGAATCGGCAGAAGTGCGTTTTCCCATATAGTTTACCACAAACCACGCCCGTTCAACAACGCAAATGGGTTAAATTTTTTTGAAAGCACGACGCTGCGGCGTGGGTTGGCGAGAGAGAACGCGAGACAGCCCGAGTTCGGTCGGGCGATCTCTTGAGTTACTTATGAGTGTTCTAGCGGTGCGAGCATTCCTGCGGCTTCGCCGGACGGTTTACTCGCCCATCGGCTACGAGGTGCGAGG
>JAVXNW010000079.1:0-11869 GCA_036645575.1 Clostridia bacterium
GGCGTACAGCTCGAGGGGATAGTGTGAAAGGGGGCGAGCAGCCCACCTTTCGCGTTCAATCACCGCGTGAGCGCAGCACGGCACCGCAGTGCCGCGCTCCGCTCATCCGTAGATGAAGGCGCGCAGTTGGCGCTTGTTTTGCTCGAAATCGGGGCGGATCGACCAGACGCCGTCCTGATTGCCGCTCTGGTAGGTGCCCTCGACCGGCACGCGGAACTGCTCGATCTCCTTTGCGCCCAGCAGCACCTTAATGCCCAGCGCGCTTAAGCCCGCCGCGTTCATGTTGGTCTCAATCGCGCCCAGCACCGCCTTGCCCGTCCCGATCAGCGTCAGCGGATTGCGCACCGCGCGCATCTCCGCCAGCGCCGCCTCCATGACCTTGCGCTGGCGGCTCGTGCGCATGAAATCCGAATCGATCTTGCGGATGCGCGCGTACCTGAGCGCCTGTATGCCGTCAAGGTGAATGTCCTTGCCGTAATCGGCCAGCTTGTGCCCCTTTTTCTTGTTCATCGCCTGCATTTCCGCCCGGCTGACGTCCAGCGTCACGCCGCCGACCGCGTCAATCACCTGCGCAAAGCCCGCGAAATCAATCACCACATAGTCGCGAATGTTGAGGCCAAAGTACCGGTTCACCACGTCCACCGCCCCGGACGCCCCGCCAAAGGCGTAGGCCGCGTTGATCTTCTGCCACCCGTGCCCCTCCACCTCAACCAGCGTATCGCGCATGATGCTGGTCAGCTTGACCTGCCCGGTGAGCGATATGGACGCCACCATCATCGTGTCCGTGCGCGACGCGCCGCTTCTCAATTCATCCGCCCCCAGCAAAAGCACATGGGTCCAGTTCGCCGGAAGCCCGCCCGGCTTGAGCGAATCCACAAAGGCGCCAACCGACCCCGTCGCCGCAACGCTCACCACCAGATACACGCACACCAATACAAGGGCCAACTTCACCAGCCGCCCGAGGCACCCGCTTCGCCTTCTGCTTCGCTTCTTTGGTTTGTTCGGTTCATAAAACATACGCCCGCATTATAGCACAATTCGCACTCATTGGAAAGTCTCCGCGCGCGCCTTCCCCTCAAATAAGTTTTTAGCTGCCCTCAAATCAATTTATCTGGGAAATATGCCCTTAACTTGCGATTCCTTATTGACAGCGTTCGCCATGCGTGTTATAATAAAGATTAGATTTTAAAAGCCTTTTACTAACTCCAAATGGGCGGCCTCAGCCGTCGGGAAGCGCAGGTGCACATGGAAAAATTTGAGGGCGAGTACATCGTAGAGATGTCGGGGATCACCAAGGAATTTCCCGGCGTCAAGGCGCTATCAGACGTCAATTTCAACCTGAAGAGCGGCGAGGTCATGGCGCTTCTGGGCGAAAATGGCGCGGGCAAATCGACACTCATGAAGATATTGTCCGGCGTCTACCAGAAGGACGCGGGCACGATCAAGGTATTTGGCGAGACGCTGGACGCCATCACCCCCAAGAAGGCGCAGGAGTTGGGCATTGCGATCATCCATCAGGAGCTGAACATGTGTCAGCACCTGTCGGTCGCGGAGAACATCTTTCTGGGTCGGGAGAAGGTGGGCGCGCTGCGCCGCCTGTCCCAGCGCGAGATGAACAAGGCCGCGGGCGATATTTTAGACAACCTGCGCATCGACCTTTCGCCCACGACCATTGTGGGCAATTTGCAGGTCAGCAAGCAGCAGATGGTGGAAATTGCCAAGGCGCTTTCGACCAACGCGCGGGTGCTGATCATGGACGAGCCGACCAGCGCGCTGACGGCCAACGAGATCGAGGAATTGTTCCGCATCATCCGCCAGCTCCGGGACGAGGGGCGCGGCATCGTCTACATCTCGCACCGCCTAGAAGAGCTTCAGCACATCGTGGACCGCGTGACCATCTTGCGCGACGGCCAATATGTGAAGGACATGAACTTTCAGGATGTCACGCTGGGCGAGATCATCTCCTACATGGTGGGCCGGGACATCAAGGAAAAATTCCCGCGCGTCACCTGCCCGGTGGGCGAGAAGATCTTTGAGGTCAAGCACCTAAACGCCGGGCGCATGGTGCGCGACGTCTCGCTAGACCTTCATAAGGGCGAGATCGTCGGCATTGCGGGGCTCATGGGCGCGGGGCGCACCGAGACCACGCGCGCCATCTTCGGCATCGACAAAAAGGAGTCGGGCGAGATCCTGCTGGGGGATAAGCCGCTTACGATCAACAAGCCCGGCGACGCGATCAAGGCGGGCGTGGTGCTGGTGCCCGAGGACAGAAAGCGCGACGGATTGTGCACGAAGCTTTCGATTCGCGACAATGTGGCGCTGCCGAATTTGGACATCGTGTGCGGCGCGCTGACCACGGTCAACAAGAAAAAAGTCAACCAAATGACCGACGAAGCGGTCAAGAACTTGCAGATCAAGTTGCCCAATACGCTGATTAACGCGGGCAGCCTGTCGGGCGGCAACCAGCAAAAGGTGGTCGTGGGCAAGTGGCTGGCGCGGGATTCACGGGTGGTCATATTTGACGAGCCGACGCGCGGCATCGACGTAGCCGCGAAGGTCGAGATCTACCACCTGATGAACGAGCTCAAGGAAAAGGGCATCGGCGTCCTGTTCGTATCCAGCGAAATGCCCGAGATTCTGGGCATCTCAGATCGCATCATCGTCATGTGCGACGGGCGCGTGACCGGCGAACTCGATGTAAAGGAAGCCACGCAGGAGAAAATTCTGGAGCTGGCGACCCGGTTTGAAACCAAAATTCCGGCCAAGGCACAGGCCTGACGCGCAAGTCGAAAGGAGCTTGATTCACCATGGAAAAAAAGCAGGGCATCTTCAAGCGGGTATTCGCCGTCCGGGGCATGGGACAGGTACTTACAGTCACTTGCGGCTTGGTCGCGCTGTGCGCGGTATTTGGCGCCATCAACCCCAACTTCCTGGGCAGCCGCAACGTGGCCAACCTGTTGCGCCAGCTCGCGCCCTTCCTGATCGTCGGCATCGGCCAGAGCTTCGTGCTGATCACCGGCAACATCGACCTTTCGATCGGCTCGGTGCTCGGCATGAGCTGCATGATGTCGGCCACCCTCATGTGCAACGGCGTGCACCCGGTATTGGCCTGCCTGATCACGATGGTCGCCTGCATCGCAACCGGCATCCTGAACGGCCTGTTGGTCGCGGGCTGCAAGCTGCCCCCGTTCATCGCGACGCTGGGCACCATGTCGGTCGCGCGCGGCATCGCACAGATGGTCAACAACAACATGAACACCAACTCAATCGGCGATTTTGCCAAGCCGTTCCGCGATTTCTTCTACTATGAGAAGTTCCTTGGCATCTACACCACCTTCTGGGTGGCGATCGTGGTCTGGCTGATCTTTAACTTCATCCTGAGCCAGACGCGCACCGGTCGGCACCTGTACGCGATCGGCTCCAACATCGAGGCGGCGAAGCTGTCCGGCGTGAGCGTGCTGCTCACCACCACCAAGGCGTATCTGGTCAGCGCGTGCTGCGCGGGCCTGGTCGGGCTCATCCAGTGCGCGACCACCGGCACCGGCACCATGGACGCGGGGCTGAGCTACGAGATGTACGCGGTCGCGGCGTCGGTCATCGGCGGCGTATCCACGCTCGGCGGGCAGGGCATTTTGCTGGGCACGGTCGTGGGCGCGGGCGTGTGGAGCGTGCTGAGCAACGGCCTTCAGTTGGCGGGCGTTCAGGTCGGCCCGCGCAACATCGTCATCGGCACCATCGTCGTGGGCTCGGTCTTGGTGGACGTGATCGCGCGCAGCGGTCGATTCTCCCGCAAGTCCAAGTCCTAAATCACCCCTTCTCTCCGGTTTGAAGCGCTTGCGCTTTAAATAATTAATGATTAGGAGGCACCCTGTTATGAAGAAACTGTTTGCCGTCGTCCTTTGCCTGGTTCTGGCGTTTTCCTGCACCGCGGCGCTCGCGGAGAGCCACAAGGTTTACCTGATCACGATGGACCTGTTCGACGCGCACTGGGTCTCGGTTGACGAAGGCTGCAAGGCCGCCGTGGAAGAGCTGAAGGCCGCCGGCACCGAAATCGACTACGTATGGAACGCCCCCACGCAGGGCAAAGACGACGCCGCGCAGATCGAGTGCATCAACAACGCGTATGCCGACAATGCGGAAGTCATCCTGCTGGCCTCAAACGGCCCGGACACCCAGGTCGCCACGCTCGAAGAGCTGAACCGCGAAGGCGTCAAGATCATCTACGTTGACTCCCCCGCGAACTTCACCGGCGCGCTGCAGACCCTGGCCACCAACAACAAAAACGCCGGCGTCACCGCGGGCGAGCAGATGCTTGCCGCGCTGACCGCCAAGGGCATCACCGAAGGCAAGATCGGCATTGTGAACGTCAACGCCGCGACCGCCTCCACCGCGCAGCGCGAAGAGGGCTTCCGTGAAGCGTTCGCCGCCGCCAAGTTCGAAATCATGGAGACCCAGTACAGCCAGGGCGACGCCACGCTCTCTCAGGAAATCGCCAACAACTTCATCACCGAAGGCGTTGTGGGCATTTTCGGCGCCAATGAAGGCTGCACCGTCGGAACCGGCAACGCCATCGCCGCCAACGGCAACGCCATCGTGGGCGTGGGCTTTGACAAATCCGACGCGATCCTGAACCTGGTCAAGGACGGCTCGATCCTGTGCACCATGGCTCAGAACCCCTACGTCATGGGCTATGAAGGCATGAAGACCGCCGCCGCCGCCATTGCTGGCGAAACCGCGTTCGAAAATGTCGATACCGGCGTTTCCGTGCTCGACGCTGCGGCACTGGCGAAGTAAGGTTCCCCACAGCATCATCCTCTTATCGGGCGGCCAACAATTGGCCGCCCGAGCTATGACCGGAAGTCGTTAACTCAAAGCAAAAACAATCCTTGCGGGAGGTGTGCGGATGGCGACGGAGTACGGGCGCAATGCCCATGACGTAAAGATCAAAAACCGATGTCTGGTGCTGCGCACCATTGCGCTTCGACCGATGATCTCGCGCAGCGAGATCGCCAAGGCGACCGGGCTCAGCAAGATGTCGATGACCAACATCATCGGCGAACTCATGCAGATGGGCCTTGTCAGCGAGCCAAGTCAAGGGCGCGAGGAGATTGGCGCCATGGGGCGCAGGCCCGGATACTTGGATCTGGCGGCGCACGCCCCCTGCGTGATCGGCGTATTTGTCGGGCGCAGCCGGGTCGAAGTGTCGCTTGCCGACCTGCGCGCGCGCATATTCCGCTCGGAAATCATCGAGCTCTCCAGTGGCGTCACGGCGGAAAAGCTGCTTGCGTCGATCGTTTGCGCCATTCAGGCGCTCGAGCGCGGAACCGATCGGCGCATTCTGGGCGTGGGCGTCGCCGCGATTGGCCCGGTAGACATCGGGCGCGGCATCATCCTGCGCCCCGCCAATTTTCACGGCTTGCACGACATTCCGATCGTCGCCCACCTCGTGGAGGCGACCGGCTACCCGACATTCCTCGCGCCCGACAGCCTCGCGGGCGCGCTGGCGGAAAAATTATATGGAACCGGCGAGGCGCCGGCCAACTTCCTGTTTTTGCTCATCTGGGACGGCATCGGCTGCGGCATCATCGTGGATCACAAGCCCTACACCGGCCAGCACGGCTTGGCGGGTGAAATGGGGCATACCTCCATCGCCTACGACGGCCCGATGTGCACCTGCGGATCCCGTGGCTGCCTTGAGCTGTACGCCAATGTCCAGCGGATGATCGCCCAAGTCGAGGCGTGGATCGCCTCCGGCAAGGCCACGGTGCTTTCCGGGCAGGCGCTCAATTGGTCGAGCATCCTGTCCGCCGCGCTCAAAGGCGACGCGGCGGCGCTCGCCGCCACCAATCAATACTGCGACTACCTCGCCTGCGCGCTGGTCAACTACATCAACGTCTTTGACCCCCAGACCATCTACCTGTGCCATCAAGACGATCAGGCGACCGGGCTCTTCCTCGCGCGCTGCCTGTCTGAGCGGATCGACGGGCGCATCCTCGCGCACGAGTGCCGAACCGTCGCGATCGTGCGCGCGACGTTTGGCGGACGCGCCACCGTGATCGGCTCGGTCGCGCTGGTGACCGGGCGGGTATTCGACGGAACGCTTCCGTTTTCCGGCAATGCGTAAGCGGTTGACCGAGTGATTTTCAAGCCATAGCGGAGGGTATTCATGTTAAACGCAACGATCAGTCAGGCGCGGCTTCGCGCATTGATTCAAAAAATTCCGGATGTCCATGTGCTGGTGGTGGGCGACATTTGCCTTGACGCGTACTGGGTCGCGGACATGCGCCGATCGACGCTCTCGCGCGAGACGCCGCACCACAACCTGCCGATCTTCGAGGAAAACTACGCGCTGGGCGGCGCGGGCAACGTGGTCAAGAACCTGTGCGCGCTGGGCGCGAAGGACGTGCGCCCGGTCGCGGCGCTGGGTCGCGACTGGCGCGGCGAGATGACCGTGGGGCTGCTTGGGCAGCTTCATCTCTCGGGGGATCTGTGCCCCGCGTGCGCGGGACGGGTGACGCCCACCTATGTCAAGCCCTACCGCATGGGCTACGGCGGCGTGCGCTACGAGGACCCCCGAATCGACTTTGAAAACACGCGGCCGCTGGACGAAGCGACCGAGGAAAAGCTGATTTTATCGATCGAACAGGCCGCGCGGACGGCGGACGTGATCGCGGTGTCCGACCAGATGGCGTGCGGCACGGTGACAAAGCGCGTGCGCGACTGCCTGATCGGCCTTGCGCAATCGGGCGCGCGGGTGCTGGTGGACAGCCGAAGTAACGCGGCGCGGTTCCCTTCTTGCGTCGTCAAGCCCAACGAGCTGGAATCGGCGCGCGCGGTCGATATGTCCCCCGCCGCCGTCACGCCCGAAAATTACCTGCCGGTCGCGCGGGCGCTTCAAGCGATCACCCATCAGGCGGTGATCGTGACGCTGGGCGCAATCGGCTCCATGTGCCTGACGCTTGACGGCGAAATGGCCTTTGCCCCGGCCGTTCCCATCGCGCCGCCAGTTGACATCGTGGGCGCGGGCGACAGCTTTCTGTCCGCGTGCGCGCTGGCGCTGGGCGCCGGGGCGACGCTCCCCGAGGCGCTCGCGCTGGGCAACTTGACTTCTGCGGTCACGGTCAAAAAAATCGGCGAAACCGGCACCGCCTCCCCGGAAGAGCTCTTGGCGCTGCACCAAGAGACCAATTTGCGCTGAGAAGCGGGAATCCCCCATGCGCGCGGCACGCCCGCCGATCATGAAAGGAAACAGAATGGAAATTATTTATCATACGCCCGCGACACCGGTCTCGGCCGTCCTCTTTGACTTTGACGGAACCATCTCCACGCTGCGCTTTGGCTGGGACGCCGTGATGCGCCAGATGATGCTGGAACTGATCCCCAACCGCCAGACGCCCGACGCGCAGCTCACTACGCGGGTGGACGCGTATCTGGACGAATCGGCCGGCATACAGACCATCTACCAAATGAAATGGCTGGCTGAGCAGGTGCAGGCGTTCGGCGCGACGCCCAATGCGCGAAGTGACCCATGGCTTTACAAGGACGACTACAACGAGCGGCTGATGCGCCTGGTGAAAAAGCGCATCGAGCAGGTCGCCTCGGGCGAAGTTCCGGCGGAACAGTACCTCGTAGGCGGCGCAAGGGCCCTGCTGTCCGTTCTCAAGGCGCGCGGCATTCCCTGCTATGTCGCAAGCGGCACCGACGACTGCGACGTGCGGCGCGAGGCGCATGTGCTGGGCGTGGACGACTTCTTCGAGCGGATCGCGGGCGCGCCTTTGCGCGTGGAGGGCTGCGCGAAGGAGGCGGCGCTGCGCGGACTCATCGCGGACAGCGGCCTTCGGGGCGCGGACATCGCGGTGATCGGCGACGGCAAGGTGGAGATTGCGCTGGCCAAGTCGATCGGCGCGCGCGCGCTCGGCCTTGCGTCGGATGAAGCGGTGCGCCACGGCGTCAATCCGCTCAAGCGCACGCGGCTCATGCGCGCGGGCGCGGACGCGATCACCGGCGATTATCTGGAGGCGGACGCGTGGATGACTTGGCTGGGTTTATAGGAGGAAAGACGATGAGACGCAGCGATAGACAGTTGGATTTTTCAAATATACGCACCTGGTCGAGCACGCAGCGCACAAACTTGGTCAAGGTGGAGGACTTAAAGCGCCCGGGCATCGACCCGGTGCCCGCGTGGGATGCGCCCGAATTTGACGAACTGATCGACCGCATCGTGACCGCGCGGCAAAACGGGCGGCCGGTCATCCTGTCGATGGGCGCGCACGTGATCAAAAACTGGCTGAGCCGCTATTTGATCGCGCTCATGGACAAGGGCATCATCACCCATCTGGCGGGCAACGGCGCCTGCTCGATTCACGATTTTGAGCTGTGCTACCTGGGCGGCACGTCCGAAAACGTGCCCACGGCGATCGAGGACGGCTCGTTTGGCATGTGGGAGGAGACGGGGCGCTGGATGAACGAGGCGCTGCAGGCGGGCGCGCGCGCGGGCCTGGGCTATGGCACATCGCTTGCCCTGTATATGGACGCGCACAAGGAGCGCTTTCCCCACCTGGCGGACTGCGTGCTCTACCAAGCGTACCTTGCCGACATCCCGGCGACCTACCACATCGCGCTGGGCACCGACATCATTCACCAGCACCCGATCGTCGACTTTGGCGCGATTGGCCAGACGAGCGGCGTGGATTTTCACAAGTTCTGCTACTCGGTGTCGCAGATGGATGGGGGCGTATTCCTCAACTTTGGCTCGGGCGTGATCGGGCCGGAGATCTTTTTGAAGGCGCTGTCCATCTCGCGCAACTTGGGCTATCAGACCTTCAACATCACCACCGCGAACTTTGATCTGGTGGACCTTGGCGACTACCACAAGTCGATTGGCTATGACGACCCGAACTACTACTATCGCCCGCGCAAGAATATCGTCAATCGCCCGGTGAGTCGCGGCGGGAAGGGCTGGCATTTCGCGGTCGATCACAAGGTCTCCCTGCCCAATCTCTACGCGCGCGTGATGCAAAAGACCGACGGGGAGGGCTTTACCCATGCATGAGAATTTATCGCGGGCGGTCGATCTGGTGGTCAACTGCTTTGAAAACGGCGGGAAGTTGCTGATCTGCGGAAACGGCGGAAGCGGCGCGGACTCGGCGCACATCTTGGGCGAACTGGTCAAGGGTTTCATGATGAAGCGGCCGCTCCCGGCGGAATTGATCGAAAAGATCGGCGAGCCTTGGGCGCGCGATCTGCAAATGGGGCTGCCCGCCATCGACCTAACCAGCAACAACGCGCTAATCGGCGCGGTCGCCAACGATCAGGGCGGGCTGCTCCCCTACGCGCAGCAGGTGATGGCCTACGCGCGCCCGCACGATGTGCTGCTGGGCATCTCGACGTCCGGAAACGCCGAGAACGTGATCCGCGCGATGAAGACCGCCAAGGCGCTGGGCGCGTCCACGATCGCGCTGACCGGTGAGGACGGCGGCAAGATGGGCTTTGTGTGCGACGTGCTGCTCAATGTGGACGAGCGCGAGACCTACAAGGTGCAGGAAAAGCACCTCCCGCTCTACCACGCGCTGTGCACGCAGGTCGAGGCGCGCCTATTTAGCTGACCATTTCCCCAAATTCAACCATTTTGTCTTAGAGGGTCATTTTTAGCCAAAGGGGCTTTTGCCTAAGCGCGTCTATTTAGCGTGCGCCTAGGCAATAATGACAAAAATTCCGCTTCCAAGCAGCGCTTGAGAGCGGAATTTTTGTGCGGTTTGGGATCTGATGGGACTTGCGCAACAGCCCCCTTGGCGAGTCATCCGCCTCTCAGGCGGTCGCGGACAGGTCGCGCAGCATCAGGCAGCCCGCGTCGGTTTGGTCAAACGAGAGCGAAACCGACGCGACATGCGCAAGGTCGATCGCTTGAAAGGCGGCGATCGGCACGCGGCAGGTGCCGATGGGCATGTAGGTGGAATAGTAACTGATGGGGCTCCCATCCCAGTCCTCGTATTGCTGAACCTCGCCGTTCTGGCACGCCAGCGCGCTCTCGCCATCCGGAATCGTGTAACAGGCGGTGGCGCCCGCCGCGTCGCGCAGCGTGATGCTCAGGCGCTGGAAGGGCTCGGCGTTGCGCGGATCGGCGCTGTCGGGCGCGACGCGCAGCGACAAAAACGCGGCCTTTGAAAGATCCGCCGACACGGGCACCGTGTAGCTTCCGCCGCGCGCATCCCATTCGAGGCGCAAAAGCGGCAGTTTTTCAAACGATCCCGGCGGGTTGAACGTCCCGGCGGTATTCTGCGGCGCGAGCGAACTGTGCACGACGCGCGTCGCCTGCGCGCCTGACGCGCTGCCTTTCGCGTCAGCCGTGATTAGCGCCAGCTGCGGCTTTGTGAACACCGCCGGCACGACGGCCATGCCAAACAGGGTTTCCGGCACGCGCGCGACGTCCGAAAGCGGCGTCTTGCCCGCGAAGGCGGCCTGGGCAAAGGCGACCGCGTAGTCGCTCAAAAACGCCTGCTGCACCTGCGGCGCGACCAGCGTGGCGGTTTCAGGGGCGCTGTTGTCCTGCCTGAGCAACGCGCTGGTAAAGCCCGCGTGGTTCGCGTCGTGCAGGTAGATGAGCTCCGCCGGCGCGGTGCGATCCGCGCGGGAAATCGCGGTCTCGTAGAGATTTGCGCCATCCAGCGTCACCACATCCGCGTCGTATTGCGGAATCAGCACGCCCAGCGGCACATCGGGGATGGGCGACGCGGTCGTCATGTGCTCTGCGGGCGCGACCATGATCATGCCCTTGAGCCCCGCGATCGGCGTCTTTTCGGCGACCTCGAGGATGTCCAGCCCCGCGCGCGAATGCCCGATCAGAAGGACGTTATCAAGGTCGGCCTTGCCGGTGAGGTCGCATGGAAATGGGTTCTCGCCGCCCTCGCTCGCCACCTTTAGCTTTGCCAATTGCTCGCGCACGATCTCAATTGTGCGCTCCGCGCCGACCGGCTCGCCTTGGTTAAACGAATAACTGAGGGCGATATCCATGGAGAGCGCCAGGTAGCCATTGTCGGCCAGCGCGTCGACAAGACCGGAAAACCCCAGATCATAGCGGTTTTTTTCCTCGTCGATGATCGTGTGCGCGCCGTGCAAAATCACGACGACCGGGCGCTTCTCGCCCGCCGGCACGCCCAGAATCCCCTTGGGCTGATAGGCGATCGGCGCGCCCGACGGCGGCTTTAATTGGCTGTCGCCGAGATTGTACAGGTAGAGGTTGTCCGCCGGATGCGCGCTGGTCACGATGACCGTCTTGGTGATCGCGTCCCACCCTACATCCACGCCTTCGACCTGCTCAAAGTACGCCTCCGATACGTAGCGCGGCGCGCCTTCCGGCACCTTCATGCCGCAGCCTGCGAGCACATCGGCCAGCGGGATATCCACGTCCATGCCGCGCGCCACCGGCTCGTCCTTGGCGGCGTAGTATTTCCCGTCGATCAGGATGCGGGCGGCGTATTCGTCTAAGAGCGCCGTCTCGCCTTCCTCGTTTCCGCCGACCTCCTCAAAGGCAAGCGCGCCCGGCGCGATCGCGCTCATCAGCATCAGCGCCATCAGGCAAAAGATAAGGCATTTCTTCATAAGTTTTGTCTTCCTCGCTTTCTGTCAATTTGACGCACGAGGCGCTCAAAACGTGGCGGCGATGGCGGACAATTTGAAAACGCGACCGCAAATTTAGTAATGCTTGGCATACCGGTCATGATGATGGAATTTGCCGTCGGGCACGGAAGTCAAGCTCGTCGGGGCCTTTTCGCGCCCCGCAAAATGCGCAAAAAACGCCTTGCAATCTATTGTGATTGCAAGGCGCATGGCTCCTCAGGTAGGGCTCGAACCTACAACAACTCGGTTAACA
>JAVXNW010000080.1:0-11633 GCA_036645575.1 Clostridia bacterium
GTCAATTCGTACGGTCGTCCCGCTCTGGGTGACAAATCCCCTTTCGAAATGTTCGCTTTCCTCTACGGCAAGAAGCTTCTTGACAAGCTCCTGCGTTTAACCTGTCAAAGGGTAATCCCAGCCAACGAGATTATCCTCAAACCCGCCTTGTTGAGGCGCTGACCGCGCCTAACTCGTCCTGCGTTTAACCTGGCATATTCTCATCATTCACGATGAGCTCTGTTTGCTATACCCTTTTCCGGATCCTCTTCATCTATTCAGGCTTATTACGACTGCTTCTCCCTGTTCCTCTCCCTTTCTCTTCCCTTTTTGCCAGATTAAATGCAGCCGCTGCATTTAATCTGGCAATACTGCGTTTTCTTTGACGATTGACCCCTATTTTTTAGGGCGCGTCCGCGCAGTTATCCACCGCGCGCGAAAAGCCCTGTGCACAGTCGTCCCCATATCCCGATCCGCCCTGTGCACAACTACCCGCGTCGCAGGGCGCTTGTGCACAACAGGCCGCGTCGCCCGCGCGGCACGGCCGCCTTGGCGCGCACGCAAGGTCCTCGCCGCTTAGGCATTTTTCCGCGATGCGCAGCTTGTCGTAGAGCGCAAACTCCAGCCGGGTCACGTCGCCCAGCGTCTCGTGCACCGACTCGTTGACGCACAACAGCTCGCGCACGCAGCCCGCGCACGCAATCGCCTTTTGCAGCTTTTCGCCCTCGGCGTTTAGGATATGCGCAAGCGCCGCCTCAATGAGCGCCACCGATTCCACCAGATTGGCAAAATTGGGCGGGCACGGGCAGCAGCCGCTCGGCGGGCAGCAGCCGCTTGGCGGGCAGCAATCGCTCGGCGGGCAGCAATCGCTCGGCGGACAGCGCTTCGGGCATTCGGTCCAGACCACGCTCGCCTTGGCCACGAGGTTTCGCCCGCAGCAGGTGAGCAGCAGGTACATTTCGCCCGCGCACGCGCTCACGTCCACCACCGTGCACTCGGGCGGAACGCAGCCCTCGAGCGCGCATTCGGCCTCGTCTGTCAACAGCCACATGGGCGTCTCGCTGCCCGGGCGCGCGACGCACACCCGGTTTCCGCCCACGCAGGCCACCTTCTCATAGCCATTTTCGCCCTCGGGTTGCCACAGGCGCATCGGGGCGCAGCATTCCTGCTTGGCGATCTCCGCCACGCAGCAGGAGACGGCCACCAGCAATCCGCCCCCGTCGGGCGGGCACGCAATGCCGGTGAGGTGCGGAAACCTGAGCGCACAGGGGGTGACGCGCAGGTATCCAATCTCTTCCAGTTGCGCGTTCAGCTTGAACACGCCCCCCGCCTGCGCCCGCGCGATCGCCCAGAAGCAACCCTCGGACGCGTCGTAGCACAGGTCTATGTATTCGCGCTGTCCCCGAATGCGCTTTTCGGGCGACAACTGCCGGTCGCACACCAGAATTTCGTCGCATCCTTCAAACAGAAAATAAAATGAACCACCGTCAAACGCCATGCCGGAAAAGAGCCCGGATGGATCGCGATCCACCGGAACCGGCGGGCACATTTGCCATTTAAACATGTTATCCCCTCTCAATCGCAGAAAATTCCCGCATGATCATTCCTATGCGGCGCACGCGCCATTGGTGCCAAGGATGTTTAAGTTTTTGTCTGACGCTTGACAGGATCAAGAAGTTAGTGTATACTTACCGACGTAAATCACGCAAGCCGCTAGGGCGCGGATTGCGCGCAGTGGGCACAGAGGAGGAAGAAGCATGACGCTTGATCAACTGCCGATTGGGCAGGAGGCGGTTGTCGCCAAGGTGGGGGGCGAAGGCGCGCTGCGGTTGCGGTTGCTGGACATGGGGATCATCCCGAGGACGCGGGTGACGGTCGAGAAGGTCGCGCCGATGGGCGACCCGGTGGAGATCAAGGTGCGCGGCTATGCGCTCACGCTTCGGATTGCGGACGCGCAAAATATCGAGGTGAGCCAAGTATGATGTTTGCGCTGGTGGGCAATCAAAACTGCGGAAAGACCACGCTGTTTAACCAACTGACGGGCGCGAATCAGCATGTGGGCAACTTTCCGGGCGTGACGGTGGATCAGAAGGTGGGCGGGGTTCGCGGCGTCAAGAACTGCCAAGTGGCGGATCTGCCGGGCATCTACTCGCTGCGTCCCTTTTCGAGCGAGGAGCTGGTGACCCGCGACTTCATCTTAAACGAGCATCCCGACGCGATCATCAACATCGTGGACGCGACCAACCTGGAGCGCAATTTGTACCTGACGCTGCAACTGTTGGAGATGCAGGTGCCCACGGTCGTGGCGCTCAACATGATGGACGAGGTGCGCGCCAACGGCGGCGCGATCGATTTTGTCAAGATGGCGGCGGGGCTGGGCGTTCCGGTGGTGCCAATCAGCGCGGCGCGCAGCGAGGGCATTGTCGAATTGATCACGCAGGCGACGCGCGTGGCGCGCGAGAACATACGCCCCGCGCGGTACGACTTCTGCGAGCCGGGGCCGGTGCACCGGTGCATCCACTCGGTGACCCACGCGATCGAGGACCACGCGGAGCGCGCCCGCCTGTGCGCGCGCTTCGCGGCGACAAAGCTCGTCGAGGGCGACGAGCGCATTGGGGAACAGTTGGCGCTTGGGCAGAACGAACTGGAGCTGATCGACCACAGCATCGTCGAGATGGAGAGCGAGTGCGGCCTTGACCGCAACGAGGCGCTGGCCGACATGCGCTACACATTCATCGAAAAGCTGTGCGCGGACGCGGTCAAAAAGCCGCACGTCAGCCGCGAGCGCACGCGCAGCATCGCCTTTGACCGGCTGCTCACCCACAAGTACTTCGGCATTCCGATCTTTCTGGGCGTGATGCTGCTCACGTTTTACCTGACGTTTGACGTGGTGGGCGCGCGGCTTTCCAATCTGCTCGCCATCGGAATCGATCAATTGACCGCGCTGGTTGACGGCGCGCTCGTCGCCTATGGCATCAACCCGGTCGTTCACAGCCTGGTGATCGACGGCGTGTTCGCGGGCGTGGGCAGCGTCCTCAGCTTTCTGCCGCTGATCGTCGTGCTGTTTTTCTGCCTGTCGATTCTGGAGGACACCGGGTACATGGCGCGGGTCGCGTTCGTGATGGACAAGCTGCTGCGAAAGATCGGGCTGTCGGGGCGCAGCATCGTGCCCATGCTGATCGGCTTTGGCTGCACGGTGCCCGCCATATTGGCCACGCGCACGCTGTCGTCCAAGCGCGACCGCCGCATGACCATGCTGCTGACGCCGTTTATGAGCTGCTCGGCGAAGATCCCGATCTACGCGGTATTCGCCGCGGCGTTCTTCCCGGGCAGGCAGGCGCTTGTGATGCTGTGCCTGTACGCACTTGGGATCGCGGTGGGCATCGCGGCGGCGCTCATCGGCAACCGCACGATGTTTCGCGGAAGCGCGATTCCGTTCGTGCTGGAGTTGCCCAACTACCGCCTGCCCTCGCTTAAGTCGGTGACGCTGCTCATGTGGGACAAGGCCAAGGATTTTTTGCAGCGCGCGTTCACGGTGATCTTTGTGGCGACGTTGGCGATCTGGTTTTTGCGCACATTTGACACGCGGTTGAACGTGGTCGTGGACAGCGAGGGAAGCCTGCTTGCCATGCTGGGTCGGCTGATCGCGCCGGTGTTTGCGCCGCTCGGCTTTGCGGACTGGCGGGTGTCCACCGCGCTGGTCACCGGGCTATCCGCCAAGGAGGCGGTGATCAGCACGCTGAGCGTACTGACCGGAACCGACATGGCGGCGCTGCCCGCGGCGCTGCCCGCGCTATTTACCACCGCCTCGTGCGTGAGCTTTCTGTGCTTTACGCTGTTGTATACGCCCTGCGTCGCGGCGATCGCGGCGTTTAAGCGCGAACTCAACAGCACCATTCAGACGATCGGCATCGTCATTTTGCAATGCGCCATCGCCTGGCTGGTCGCCTTTGTCGCCTTCCGCCTGATGTGCCTGATCGCCTAAGGCGGCGAAATCGGTCGCGCGCAGGTTGGATTTATTCAGCGTTTAATTAGCGGGAGGGACGCAAAATTCGGGATCGGGGGAGAGAGATGAGCATTTGGGATGGCGTGGTGATCGCGTTGATCGCCGGATGGCTGATGATCGCGCTGCGCAAAATGCGAAAGCGCAAAAAGAGCGGATGCGCTGGCTGCTGCAACGGCTGCGGCGGCTGCGCAAATCGCCCGAAAGACGACAAAAAAACCTAAAAAACGCCGCTCCGACGATCTGGTCGGGGCGGCGTTTTTGTCCCCTGTCGGAAGCGCCGCCCCCGCCGCCCGCCCGCGCCCCGCCGCCACTGCGCCCTTCCGCCGCTGCGCGACGCTGCGCGCAAAATTTGACCGTTTCTGGCGCGGCAATCGGATGCGCACTTGCGCCGCGTCCACTTCGTTTTTAACATGCGTAGGGTATACTAAACGCATTATGTGGCGAAGGGGCAAGCGATCTATTTATGAAAAACACCATCGAAATTCGCGGGGCGCGCGAGCACAACTTGAAAAACATCAACCTCACGCTGCCGCGCGACAAGCTGATTGTGCTGACCGGGCTTTCGGGTTCGGGCAAGAGTTCGCTGGCGTTTGACACGATCTACGCGGAGGGGCAGCGCCGGTATGTCGAGTCGCTCTCGAGCTATGCGCGCCAGTTCTTGGGGCAGATGGACAAGCCGGACGTGGACTCGATCGAGGGGCTCTCGCCCGCGATCTCGATCGACCAGAAGACCACCAGCCGCAACCCGCGCTCGACCGTGGGCACGGTGACGGAGATACACGACTACCTGCGCCTGCTCTACGCGCGCGCGGGCACGCCGCACTGTCCCCAGTGCGGGCGCGAGATTACCCAGCAGACGGTCGATCAGGTCGTCGATCAGGTGACGCGCCTTGACGAGGGCACGCGCATTCAGGTGCTCGCGCCCATCGTGCGCGGGCGCAAGGGCGAGTACAACAAGCTGCTTTCCGACATGATGGGGCAGGGCTATGTGCGCGCGCGCATCGACGGCGAGCTGTGCGAGCTTGCGGACCCGCCCGCGCTCGCCAAGCAAAAAAAACACACGATCGAGGTGGTGGTCGATCGGCTGATCATCCGCGAAAACATGAGTCGGCGCTTGGTCGATTCGCTCGAGACCGCCATGCACCTGGGCGGCGGGCTGGTCGTCGTCAACGTGCTAGACGGAAGCGACATGCTGTTTTCGCAGAACTACGCCTGCCCGGACTGCGGCGTTTCGATCGAAGAGCTGACCCCGCGCATGTTCTCCTTCAACAGTCCCTACGGCGCGTGCCCCACCTGCTCGGGACTTGGGACGCTGCTCAAGGTGGACCCGGACATGGTGCTGCCCGACCCGACGCTCTCGCTCAATCAGGGCGCGATCAAGGTGACCGGGTGGAACTCCGCCGAGGAGGGCGGGCAGATGGCGCGCATGTACATGGAGGCGCTTGCGCAGCTGGACGGCTTTTCGCTGGATACGCCGGTCGGCGAGCTGCCGGAAGAGGCCGTCAACCACCTGCTCTACGGAACCGGCAAGCAAAAGCTGAGCGTGCATTACGAGCGCGCGCACGGCTCCGGCACCTTTAACGCGCCGTTTGAGGGCATTGTGACCAACCTCGAGCGCCGCTACCGCGAGACCGGCTCTGACGGCATGAAGGAAGTGCTCGAGGGGTACATGACCTCGACGCCCTGCCCGGTGTGCAAGGGCCAGCGGCTCAAGCCCGAGGCGCTGTGCGTGACCGTGGGCGGGTGCTCGATCGCGCAGGTGAGTAGCCTGTCGGTGCGCAAGTGCCGCGACTTCTTTGAGGCGCTGACGCTTTCTGAAAAGCAGCGGATGATCGCCAGCCAGATCCTCAAGGAATTATCCTCGCGGCTGGGGTTTTTGGTGGATGTGGGGCTGGGCTACCTGACCCTGGCGCGCGCGGCGGCGACGCTGTCGGGCGGCGAGGCGCAGCGCATTCGCCTGGCGACACAGATCGGCTCGTCGCTCGTGGGCGTCTTGTACATCCTGGACGAGCCGTCAATCGGGCTTCACCAGAAGGACAACCGAAAGCTGCTGACGACGCTGAAGCACCTGCGGGACCTTGGCAATACGCTGATTGTGGTCGAGCACGACGAGGAGACGATGCTGGACGCCGACATGGTGGTGGACATAGGGCCCGGCGCGGGCGCGGCGGGCGGCTATGTGGTCGCGCAGGGCACCGCTGAGGAGCTGATGCGCAACCCCCACTCGATCACCGGGCAGTACCTGTCCGGCGCGCGCTTCATCCCGATCCCGCCCACGCGCAGGACGCCGACCGGCTTTTTGACCGTGCGCGGCGCGTCGGCCAACAACCTGCAGAACGTGACGGTGTCCTTTCCGCTGGGCGTGATCACCTGCGTGACCGGCGTCTCCGGCTCCGGCAAGAGCTCGCTGGTCAACGAGATCCTGTACAAGTCGCTCGCGCGCACGCTCAACCGCGCCAAGACCAAGCCCGGCGCGCACGAGGGCATCGACGGCGTCTTTCAATTGGACAAGGTGATCCAGATCGATCAATCGCCGATCGGGCGCACGCCGCGCTCCAATCCCGCGACCTATACGGGCGTGTTCGGGCTGATTCGCGACGTATTTGCCGAGACGCCCGACGCCAAGGCGCGCGGGTACAAGGCGAACCGCTTCTCCTTTAACGTAAAGGGCGGCCGGTGCGAGGCGTGCACGGGCGACGGCATCATCAAAATCGAGATGCACTTTTTGCCGGACGTGTACGTGCCGTGCGAGGTGTGCGCGGGCAAGCGCTACAACCGCGAGACGCTCGAGGTGCGCTACAAGGGCAAGTCCATCTTCGACGTGCTGGACATGACGATCGACGAGGCGGTGGATTTCTTTGCCCCGCTTCCGCGCATCGCGGGGGTGCTGGGCACGATGCGGGAGGTGGGCCTTGGCTATGTCAAGCTGGGTCAGCCCTCAACCACGCTGTCGGGCGGCGAGGCGCAGCGCATTAAGCTCGCGACCGAGCTGGCCAAGCGCGCGACCGGGCGAACGCTGTACGTGCTGGACGAGCCGACCACCGGGCTTCACATGGCGGACGTCGAGAAATTAAACCTGATGCTCGAGCGATTGGCCGACGCGGGCAACACGCTGGTGGTCATCGAGCACAATTTGGACGTCATCAAGACCGCCGACTACCTAATCGACATGGGTCCCGAGGGCGGCGACCGCGGCGGCACCATCGTCGCCACTGGCACCCCCGAGGAGGTGGCCGAATCGCCCGAAAGCTACACCGGCCAATACCTCAAAAAAGCGCTCGCCAAAATCCGCAACGCCTAACCCAACGTGCCCCCCCGCTTTCAAAGCGCCGCGCGCGCGTCCAAGTGGGCATTATCCTTCGCGTTGCGCGGGATGGCCTGCGCGGGGTGGGGGCGGCTATTGGCCAAGCGTTGCGAGCATGACGGCTTTGATGGTGTGCAGGCGGTTTTCGGCTTGATCGAAGACGACGGACTGGGGGGAGGAAAAGACCTGGTCCGTGACCTCCATCTCGCTTAGGCCGTATTGCGCGAATATCTGCCGGCCGATCGCGGTGTCTTGGTCGTGAAAAGAGGGCAGGCAGTGCATGAAGCGCGCGCCGGGCTTGGCGCGGGCCATGGCTTCGGCGTTCACCTGATAGTCCTTGAGCAGGTCGATGCGGGTGGCCCAGACCGAATCTGGCTCGCCCATCGACACCCAGATATCCGTGTAGAGGATGTCCGCGCCGGTCGTGCCCGCGCGCACGTCGCTCGTGAGGCGAATGCTGCCGCCCGTCTCTTGCGCGATCGCGCGGCCCGCCTCGATGATCGCCTTCTCGGGAAACAGCGCCTCGGGCGCGCAGGCGGTAAAGTGAAGGCCCATCTTCGCGCAGGCGATCAAGAGCGAGTTGCCCATGTTGTTGCGCGCGTCGCCCATGTAGGTAAAGTGAACGCCCTTGAGGCCGCCCAGCTTTTCCTCGATCGTCATGAGGTCCGCCAGCATCTGCGTCGGGTGAAACCGATCGGTCAGGCCGTTCCACACCGGAACCCCGGCGCACTGGGCCAGCGTCTCAACCGTCTGCTGGCTGAAGCCGCGAAACTCAATGCCGTCGTACATGCGCCCGAGCACCCGCGCGGTGTCCGCGACCGATTCCTTCTTGCCCATCTGCGAGCTGCCCGGGTCGAGAAACGTGACGCCCATCCCGAGATCCATGCCCGCCACCTCAAATGCGCAGCGCGTGCGCGTCGAGGTCTTTTCAAACAGCAGCACGATGTTCTTCCCCGTCAGGCGGCGATGCGCGACGCCCGCCTTTTTTTCCGCCTTGAGCTGAATCGCCAGATCCAGCAGATGCCGAATCTCCTCCGGCGTGTAGTCCAGCAGCGTCAAAAAATTCCGTCCCTTTAAGTTGATCGCCATAGGCGCCATCCCCCTCTATTTCACAACCGATATGCGCAGAGTATAGCATAATCCGCCCGTTTTCGCAAAACTTTTTTGACGAGGCGGCAAAAGCCACCCACAAAGGGAATCAAAAAGTGTATAATGGACAAAACAAGAAGCGCCCTTGCGCCAAAAGACGGAGTGTGAACGACCATGAATTGGGATTTGACGAAACTGTATGCCTGCCCGGACGACCCGAAACTGCTTGGCGATATGGCTCGCCTTGCAGAACTGACCGCGCGCACCCGCGCGCTGCTTGAAGGCGCAGTTAGTCAGCCCGCCGCGCGCGTCCTTGCCGAGGTGCTGACACGCGAGGGCGAGTTGACCGCGCTGTTCAACAAGCTGAGCAATTTTTTGATGCTGACGCTGGCCGCCGATGCCGAAAACGAGCAAGCACAGGCGCGCTACGACGCGCTGATGACGCAGTCGGTTGACCTTGAGCAATTGGACAGCGCGCTTTCCCGCTATGTCGGAAGCCTTTCCGACCTCGACGCGGTGATCGAAGAAGCGCCGCTGCTGACCGAGCACGCGTACCTGCTTCACGAATATCAACGGCAGGCCGCGCACACGATCGACCCCGCGCTCGAGGCGGTTGTGCTCACGATGCAGCTGACCGGCGGGCACGCGTGGGAAAAGCTGCGCGACCTGCTGGACGCCACCCACACGGTGCCGATTGGGCAGGGCGCGGGCGCGCGGACGGTGACGCTGAGCGAGGCGCGCGCGCTCGCCTACGATCCCGATCCAACCGTGCGCAAGGCCGCCTACGAAGGGGAAATCGCCGCCTACAAGGCGATCGAAGCGCCGATGGCGGCGGCGCTCAGCGGCATCAAGGGTGAGGCGCTGACGCTTGTCAAGCTGCGCAACTACGACAGCGTGCTCGATCAGTCGCTCGATCAATCCAAGATCGACCGCGCGGTGCTTGACGCCATGCTGACCGCGATCAAGGAATATCTTCCGGTCTTCCGCCGGTACCTGCGCCTCAAGGCCAAGGCGCTCGGGCACGAGGGCGGGCTTCCGTTTTACGACCTATTCGCGCCGATTGGCGAAGCGGGCGCCCGCTATACGCTTGAGGACGCGCGGGCATTGCTCGTGCGCGAGCTGGGCGCGTTCAGGCCGAAGATGGGCGAGATGATCGTTCGCGCGTTTGACGAAAACTGGATCGACGCCTACCCGCGTCCCGGCAAGCAGGGCGGCGCGTTCTGCTCGGGCGCGTACCCCATTGGGATCAGCTACGTGCTGAGCAACTTCGACGGTTCGCTCAACGCGGTCTCGACGCTCGCGCACGAGCTGGGTCACGCCTACCACGACCAGCAGTTGTTCAAAAACAGCATTCTGAACGCCGATGCGCCGATGACGCTGGCCGAGACCGCCTCGATCTTCAACGAGACGCTGCTCACGCAGGCGCTGATCGCGCGCGCGGACAAGCAGGAAAAGGTGATGCTGCTCGACCAGGAACTGACCGAGGCGACGCAGACGGTGGTGGACATCTACTCGCGCTACCTGTTTGAGGCGGAAGTGATTGCGGTGCGCAAGGATCGGACGCTCCCGGCGCGCGAACTGTGCGAGCTCATGCGCGACGCGCAGCGAAAAAGCTATGGAGACGGCCTGTCCCCGGACGCGCTACACCCCTACATGTGGGCGTGCAAGAGCCACTACTACTCGTCCGAATTGCATTTTTACAACTTCCCCTACGCCTTTGGCCTGCTCTTTGGCAAGGGCGTCTACGCGCTCAAGGAGGAAAAGGGCGCGGCGTTTGGCGCGATCTACGATCAGCTCTTGCGCGAGGCCGGCCTGGGCGACGCGCGCACCGTCGCCGCGCACGTGGGCATCGACCTGACCGCGCCCGATTTCTGGCGCGCGTCGCTGTCCGTCATCGCGCGCGCGATCGACCAATTGGCCGAGCTCATCGGCTAGGCGCGCAGGCGAAACGCCGATTCTGTAAAACCCATGCCGCGCGGAGCGCCTGCCGATATGGCGATCGACAGGCGCCCGCTCGTTTTCTTCAGTTGTTCAAATTTGCCATGGCAGGGTATTGCGCAAGTAGTTTATCGTTTGCAATTTCCATTTGTGAATAGTAATTTGCGTATGACTGGCTTACCTGCTTCATCAGGGGAATCAAAACATCATCGTAACCGCTTGTGCGGTTAAACGCCTTTAGCAAGGATTGGATTTGAAAAACAGGCGAATTTTTGTACGCCGCGGATTGTCTGTAAGCTAAGTATTCATCCAACACTTCCCTGTTGCATGAAATAAACGCTTCCGGATTTTCGATGGATTGTTTCGTACTTGCGATCATTTCGCCAATGTTCCGGGCGCTAAAATGCTTGGTCGCTTCCGTCCAATACGCTTGCAAGTCTTCCGGTAAATTAAACCGTGGCACGCCGTCCAAAAACAATACGATTTTCTCATAGGCTACCTGCTGCGCGGCCGTTATCATCGGTTCATTTAAAAATCGAGCAAAATGCAAGCATATACAGCGGCCATAGTATCCGGGAAACGCTTCCAGCAGTTTTTCGGCAATCGTTGCGTTTTGCTCCATGGCCTTTAGTTCAATTGCCATTAACTCATAGCTGCTGCCGGCGCTAAGTTTGTCCAATGCCGCTTTCTTGGCTTTTTGCATTTGTATATTTAATTCTTGCCGCACCGACAATCTTTGAAGCGCTTCGCCTGTTTGGTCATAAAGGACAGTCCGGATATCCTCTGTGCAAACCCCAAGTTTACGCAAGACCGAAATTTTTTTCAAGCAGCAAATATCTTCTTCGCCAAAATCTCGATACCCATTTTCTAAGACGCGGGGGCAAATCAATCCCTGCTCCACATAATATTCAATGGCCTTTTTGGTCAAATTTGTCGCTTTGCTCGTTTCGTTGATCAACACATCCATCACCTCAACACGATTATAAGCCAACCCCCAAGGGGACAGTCAATCGATTTTGCAAATAAAATACCGCTTGACGCAGGCTCGCGCTTTGCGGTATAATGATGGCAGGAAGCGTAGCGACTTCACGAGTGTTACCACCCACTGGCAAATTCTTAGTTTCCTGAAGAACCGCCGTGTAGTTCGTACCTACACGGCGGTTCGCTTATTTCTTCTTGCTAACGTTGATCAGCAATCCGATCACCATCAGGACAACTACGATAATTTCGTAAGCTGTCATCCGGCATCACCTGCTTTCGTAGGGTGTCCAGCGGGTGATGAGTTCTGCTCGTGTAGTTTCTTCCTGCCAATGCCAT
>JAVXNW010000081.1:0-11290 GCA_036645575.1 Clostridia bacterium
GACCGGGGATTTCGCTTGTCGCGACAAGCGACCGGCCTACGCGGCCGGACTGCGCAAGGCTTGAAGCCTTGACCACATGCGCTCACGCGGGGCGAGGCCGCGCTCGATCCTTAAGTTGACGGCATTGCCCGCTAGGCAAGCTGTCCCGTTAGGCGGCGGGGCGCATGATGGTGTGCTGGATCAGTTCCGGGCCGCGTCCCGCCAAGCGGACAATAAAATCGCATATTTCTTTCGATCCGGCGGCGTCAGCCGCCGGATGTCTTTTCATGATAGATAAGGCGGATGGACGAATTGACCTGCGCTATCGCGGATAAAGGCTTAAAACCGGGAAAATACCCGGAAAAACTGAGGGTTTCTTAGGCTGGTGAAATAATCGGGCGCAATGACTGGAAATTGCGCATTGAATGAGCTATAATGAAGATATGGGGCGAGCGATGTGCGTCCACGGAGGGCTTTGAGAGGAATGATAGAGATGAGGATGCTTGCTTTCGGCGGTCGCTTGGGCGACCTTGAAGGGCGAAACTGCGGCGTGGGGGAATACCGCAAGCGGTGGCGCGACGGGGCGGAACGGGCCGTCAAAACGGACAAGGCGCGTGCGGACGGGCCTTCGGACGCGCGCGCTGGCGAGGGATTTTGCTTCAAACGCGACACTTGGCGCATGAGAACCGTGCGGCTGTTGCCATGAAGTATTTGCATGACGACGGTGGGTTGGAGAAACTCTCGAGCCAGCAACTCATCAAGGAGGAGAACACCAAGCGGCTGTTCAATCTGCTCAACCGGGGGCGTGAGATGTCCCGGGCGGATCTGGTGCGCATGACCGGCTTGAGTCCGACGACCGTCTCCGCGCTGGTGGATGAGCTGCAGCAGGCGGATCTGGTGCTGGAGACCGGCTTGGCCCCCAAGGCGCACAGCGGACGCAAGGCCATCAACCTGCGCATTCGGGCGGATGGACGCCAGATTCCGGTCTTCTCGCTCAACCGCTGGGGGGTGCGCTTCACCCTGTACAACTTGGCCTATGAGACGCTGGAGACCTGCTTTGTCGCCCATGCGGCCGACCAATACGGCGGTTTTGCCCAGGACGCGCCCGACGCCAACCCGGACACGGGCGACGATTATCCGGCGCTGATGGAGGATATTCTCAAAAATCGCGCGCAACGGTATGATCCGGACCGTGCGGTGGCCATCTGTATCAGCCATCCGGGCATCTACCTCGAGTCCGAGGAGGATTTTTCGCTCTCTGCCATGCACGTCACCTTTACCAAGGCGGCCATGTCGGCACTCGAAGCGCGGCTGGGCGTGCCGCTGTTTCTGGGCAACTCCTCTATGAGCCTTGCCTACGCCGAGAAAAAGCACCTTGACCGGGCGGGGCAGCCGATTGACGACCTCATTTACCTCAACGTGTGCGAGGGGGTGGGCGCGGGCATTGTCTCCGGCGGCGAGATCTTCACGGGATCGGACAACACGGCGGGCGAGATCGGGCACGTCTCGATTGACTACAATGGCCGGCGCTGCGCCTGCGGGAACCGGGGATGTCTGGAGCAATTTGTCAATACCGACGCGGTGCTTGAAACGGTCAAGCGCGTGGCGGCACAGCGCCAATGCACGGAACTACTGGACATGGCGCAGGATTCCTACGACAACATCACCCTGGAATTGATCGGACAGGCCTACGACGCGGGCGTTGCCGCCGTCGTAGCGGCGATCGACGACATCGCCGCCATGCTCTTTGCGGGCATGTACAGCGCCGTGTGCCTGACCGGCATCAAGCGCATCGTCTTGGGCGGCGGCATTGAGAAACTCGGCGCGGGCTTTTTGCATAAACTCATCTCCTTTACAAAGCAGAACCGCCGCCACATCCTGATGCGCGACGTGTGCTTCACCTATACGCTCACCGGATTCAAGGGGGACAGCTTGGGCATTGCGGAATATTTCATCGACAAGGGCTATGAAATCACCTTAAAGGGCGCGCATCGCGCGTGAACGCCGCCCAAGACGTAAGCCCTATTTGAAATGGGGACAAGGCCGGACGATTGGCCGGGAGGCGAAGCCCATCTTGGCGGGCGTCGGTAGGGAAATTGGGATCACGCCTCAAGGGGCTTAAAGACGACAACACGAGCGACATGATGCGCAAGCGTTGCAAGGCGGACTGCATCCCGCCTGCGACACGCGCGCATCATGTCTATGATGAGGCAAGCAAAGACAGGCACCGGGGGATCCCATGGATGAAGCATTTGATGAAAGTATTTATTCAATTGACGACGATATGGACATATATAAAGCAGCTATTTTAAGCAGCTTATTTAAGTTTTGGAAGCGAAAAGAAAAGAAACATCGGTTACTAGGATTGACAGGGCGAGAGAAATGTGATATAATGCGATTAATAAACCCACTTGACAAATGAACGCGAAAGGACGCTTGATGTGCGCGCTGCGCGCATCGGGAAAGGCGCACTGGGGGAAAGAAAGAGAGGGATTCGCGGCATGTACGACCGGTCGGCGGGCTTTAACAACAACGACGGCGAGGCGAGTAGCCGCTTTATCTGGCCACGAAAAAGTCACTGGAAGAGGGCGTGGCGGTCACGCCATAAGCGTAAGAAGGAGTATTTCTATGGCAAGTGAGAACGCCTACCTGCGCATGACTGCGATCTCCAAGCGATTCCATGGCGTACAGGCGCTGCGCGAAGTGGATTTTTGCGCGGAGTTGGGGAAGGTCACGGCGCTGGTCGGGGAGAATGGCGCGGGCAAGTCCACGCTGATTAAGGTGCTGGGAGGCATTCACCGGCGTGACTCGGGCGAGATCACGCTTGGCGGGAAGTCGGTTCGCCTAGAAAGCCCCATTGCGGCCATGGAAAGCGGCATCAGCATCATCCATCAGGAACTGAACGTCATGCCCAACCTGTCGATTGCGGAGAACATATTCGTGGGTCGCGAGCACAAAAAGGGTCTGTTCATTGACCGGCGCTACTGCGACAAAAAGACAAAAGAGCTGCTCGAGATGGTCAAGTTGAACGTGGCGCCGCAGACAATGGCGCGGTATCTCTCAACCGCGCAAAAGCAGATGATCGAGATTTTGCGCGCCGTCGCGTGCGAGTGCAAGATCGTGGTCATGGACGAACCGACCTCCTCGCTCACGCAGAAGGAGACGCGCATTCTGTTCGACATCATTCGCTCGCTCAAGGCGCGTGGCGTGGGCATTATCTACATTTCCCACCGCATGGAGGAGATTTTGGAGCTTGCGGACAACGTGATCGTCTTGCGCGACGGGCGCTTGGTTGGCGAGATGGGGCGCGAAGCCATGACGGAGAATCGGATCGTCGAGATGATGGTCGGGCGCGAGCTCAACGAGATCTTCGCCAAGTATCCGGCAAAAATCGGAGACGTCGTCATGGAGGGGAAGCACCTCTCGGTCGGCTATGTCAAGGACGTCAACTTTGCGGTCCGTTCCGGCGAGATATTGGGGTTTTCCGGACTGGTCGGCGCGGGGCGCAGCGAAGTGATGCGATTGGTCTTTGGCGTGGATAAAAAGGACGGCGGCGAGGTCTTTTTAAACGGGCAGCGCGTCGAGATTCGCTGTCCCGCAGATGCGATCGAGGCGGGGATTGCGTTGGTGCCCGAGGATCGCAAGGAACAGGCGCTGATTCTGGGCATGTCCATCAAGCAAAACATCACGCTGCCCATCTTGCAGAAGATGAAGAAGGGGCTGTTTTACGACAAGTCCGGCGAGGACAGCCTCGCAAGGGAATACGTGCAGAAGCTGCGCGTGGCGACGCCGTCGATCAATCAGGCGGTCAAGAACCTCTCGGGCGGCAATCAGCAAAAGGTGGTGCTGAGCAAGTGGCTGGCCTCGACGCCGAAAGTACTCATTCTGGACGAGCCCACGCGCGGCATCGACGTGGGCGCAAAGCAGGAGATTCACGAGTTGATGAGCGATCTGGCCGGGCAGGGCGTGGCGATCATCATGATCTCGTCGGAATTGCCGGAGATTCTGGGCATGTCAGACCGCATCATCGTCATGCACGAGGGGCGCGTCAAGGGCGAAATTTCCCGCGCGGAGGCGACTCAAGAGAAGATCATGCTGATGGCTGTTGGCAAATAGGGAGGCGGACATTCAATGGAAAAGACGCAGACATCCTTTCTCATGCGGTTTCTCAAGAAGAAGACGACGACGATCTTCCTGGTGCTGGTGGCTATGTGCCTCGCGCTGGGGCTTGCGAATAAGAGCTTTTTCCTCTACGAAAACCTTGCCAGCGTCGCGCGCGCGGCGTCCTATACCGCGATCCTCGCCATCGGCGAGCTGCTCGTCATCCTGATTTGCGGCATCGACCTGTCGGTTGGCGCGATTTGCGGCCTGAGCGCCGTCACGGCGGCCATGCTGGTTTCACAGGCCGGCCTTCCGCTGATTGTGGCGATTTCGGCGGCGCTGCTCGTCGGGTGCCTCATGGGCATGATCAACGGAATGCTGGTCGTCGGGCTCAAACTGCCGCCGTTCATCGCAACCATGGGCACGACGCAGATCATCACATCGGTTGCGCTGCTGCTCACCAACGGAAAACCCGTATTGGGCCTCGGCGCGGACTTCCTGTTCATCGGCCAGGCAAAGGTATTGGGCCTTCCGGTGGCCACGTGGATTTTGATCGTCATTGCCGGGCTGTTCTCGCTGTTTTTGACGAGGACGGTCACCGGGCGCAGGCTTTATGCGCTGGGCGGCGGCGAGGAAGCGGCGCGCTTTTCGGGCATCAACACCATAAAGCTCAAGGTCATCACCTACATCATTTCGGGGTTCATGGCCTCGGTGTGCGGCGTCATCCTGTGCGCGCGCATGGGCTCGGCACAGGGCGCGACCGGTTCGGGCTATGAGATGGACGCCATAGCGTCGTGCGTGATCGGCGGCGCGTCGATGGCGGGCGGCGAGGGCAATGTGTCGGGCACCATCATCGGCGCGGCCATCATGTGCGTCATTCGCAACGCACTGGTCATGCTGAGCGTCTCCACCTACTGGCAGTCTATGATTATCGGCTTCATCATCATCGCGGCCGTTATGATCGATCAACTGCGGCGCGCGTCCGCAAGCAAGGTTGCCAAGAGCGTCATTGCGGAAGCGACGTCCGAGCACCGCGCGTAACGCCAAGCGTCGTACGATTTTGGCGGGAGCCAATGGCCGATTTCCCCGGGAATCGGCAATATGAAGGAGGAAATCATCCATGAAAAAGACACTGTCCATCGTCCTCATCCTTGCCCTGCTGATGCTGGGCGCTACCGCGTTCGCGCAAGAGAACAAAGACATCACCATCGCCATCGTCTCCCAGAACCAGGGCAACCCCGTGTTCTTCGACCTCGAAGTCGGCGCGCGTGAAACCGCCGAAAAGCTGGGCATCAACTTCAAGTGGTATGCCCCCGAGACCGGCGACTCCGTCAAGGAAGCGGAACTGATCGAAGCGGCCGCCAACGCCGGCGCGCAGGGCATTGGCGTCGTGCCGCTGGACAACACGCTTGCCACCACCATGGAGGCCATGACGCAGCGCGGCATCTACATGTCCATCATCAACAGCGACACCATCTCCTATCCGGGCATGGCGTTCGCCAACGGCACGCCTCAGTTTGACGGCGGCTATTCCTGCGGCAAATTGGCGCTGCAGTACCTGACCGACCCGGAGAAGACCTACACGATCGCCATGATCGAAGGCCAGGCGGGCACCGAAGCGTTTACGCTGCGCATGGAAGGCTTTGAACAGTGCCTGATCGACAATGGCGTCAAGTATGAGATCCTTGCCAAACTGCCCTGCGACGACGACTTTAACAAGGCCGTTGAGCAGGTCGAGACGTTCACCATCGCCAATCCCGATCTGGATATGTGGTATTTCGCGGGCGGCTGGCCGCTGATGGTCGAAGTGAATTCCCTGCCCGAGTTTGCCAAATGGCACGCGGTCGAAGGCCACAAGTGCATTTCCTTTGACGCGTTCCCGCCGATGAAGGCCTTCTTTGACGCCGGCCTGTGCGACGGATGCTGCGGACAGTACTACTACAAGATGGGCGAAATGACCGTCACCTATCTGTACAACCTCATCAAGGGCGAAACCCTGCCCAAGCCCGAAAAAGAACTGGGCGAGAGCAAGACCCCGTGGTACTCGACCGGCACGCTGGCGATCGAACCTGCGCAGTATCAGCAGATCTTCTCCGAGATGGCGCCGTGGTAATCCACGGGGCATGTGCCGCGCGATGATTCGCGCAAGCCGGAAAGCAGCGGTGCGCGCACGCGTTTCCTGAGCAATCCGCCGCGCGAGCAAAAGGCCGCCGCTGATTTTCTGAATCAGCGGCGGCCTTTGATGAAGAAGGGAACCTGTGACGAGGCGCCTCGGTGCGGAAATTAGCCGATGATTAGCGGCGCGCGGTTTTCGTAGGCGCGGATGATGGCGCCCAAGATGTCGCCATGCGCGTCCTGAACGCTGATGGTCGCGCCGGATACCACGTCGGCCAACGCGGCCTTCTGTTCGTCGGTCAGCGCGTCGTACTTCGCGGCGTCTTCCGGCTTGTCGCTGCCCGCCTTGAGCGGACGGCCGTTGAGGTCGGAGCAATTGTCATTAAACCACTGCGTCACTTCTTCGACGGTCATGCCCTTAGAGAGCTGCTCCAAGTGATCCATTTCCTGCGCCCAAGTGCCGGAATTGAGCTTGTAGCTGTCGCCGCGCTCGCGCTTGGTCTTCCAGCCGGCGACCTCGCCCAAGAACGCTTCCTCGGTGTCCGGCGTCTTGCCGTCCACCACTTCGTCGTGGTTTTCGTCGTAGTTGTAGCCACCCTGTCCCGGGAATCCGCTCAGGTGCGGCATGTCCGCGCCGTCGTAGTTCGGCGTCGCGACCTCGATCATGTCCACGTTCAGGTCGACAATGCGGCCTTCGCGGTCAAAGATGCCACTGGCGCTCACGATGTTGAACGAGTACACGGACACGTCCTTGTCGTCCTTGCCTGGACCGATGCGGCCGTTGCTGACCATCGCCATGCCGCGATACAGGTCGGCGTCCGGCATGACTTCCGGCGCTTCCGGCTCGGCTGCGGGCACGGTTTCCGGGTTGAGCGCGTACTTCACCGCGTCAAATATCGCCGTGCTGGTGACCGTCGCGCCCGCGACGCAATCCACGCCCTCGATGCCGCCCGCTGCGATGATCGCCGCCGGCAACTGCTCGATGGCCATGCTGCCCACGCCGCTTGTCTCGCTCGCGCCCTCGCACGTCATCTGGGTGATCTTGTCATTCTCTACCGTAATGCACACCGTGACGTCGCCGCCAAAACCCTTGGCCGTTCCGGTCAATTCCTGCGCGGACGCGGGAAGCGCCAGCAGCAATGCCAAACAGACGATCAATACAGAAACCTTACGCATGACATATCCTCCTCATATTTTGATTCGATTGGCGGACGGATTCTCCGTCCCATGCGCATATTCTAGCACTGGCACACGGCGTAGTCTGTGACTTTGTCACATAAATGTTGATTTATGGCAAATTTACCCTATAAATTTCCTAGGAATCATGGGCGATCGCCCCGCAGCCGCCGTTTCGGACGTGCCGCGCTTTTTTTTTGAGCCGCATGCCATCCCGCGCGGACGGATCGGCCGGTCGCGGCGTGTGCGCAAGCGGAAAAAATCCAAACATTTGTTACTTGAAATTTTTGATTGTCCGTATAAAATACTGGGGGAGCCAGAGAATATGTAACCTTCTGCGTAACCGTTTCAGGGTACAATAGGATTGTAAGATGAACGAAGGGGCAATCGCCCAGACGATAGAGGAGATAAGAAAATGAAAAACACGATGAAGGTGCTGGTCGCGTTGGTGCTGGTCGTGGTTACGCTGATGGGTGGCGTCGCGATGGCGGAGGCGTCCAAGGGCGCGCGCAAGATGAGCGTCAAAGTGGCCATGACCAATGGCAAGGATCTGTGCTTCGGCGACACCGTCACCTTAAAGGCAATCGTCAAGGGCGCGGATGCCGCCGCCTACACGCTCTCTTGGGAAGTCAAGGAAGGAAAGCACGACTGGAAGGCGCTGGGCGAGACAAACGCGACCTACACCTTCACCGTGACCGAGCAAAACCAGAACTTCAAATACCGCGTCGCGCTGATCACCGAAGCCTAAGCCCCAACGCGAAACGCCCCCTAATCCCAAATTCCCAAACGCCCCGATGGCGACGCGCCCGCGAGCGAAAAGACAAATTGCCTACAGCCGAAGATGCGGAAGTGTTTAAAGGACATTTTTGTGTTATAATATAAGATACGAAGGCATTGTGCAAATCATCTCTGCGCGGACACGCGCGTTGAAGCGTTGCATTCAAGGAAGGGGTACCCATGAATTATCGACAACTGGGGAAAACCGGGCTGCAAGTCAGCGAGATCGGGCTGGGCGGGGAATGGCTCGAGCGACACAATACGGAAGAGGTCAAGGCGGTCATCGACCGCTGCACGGAGCAGGGCATCAACATCCTCGACTGCTGGATGCCTGGCCCGGAAGTGCGGGGCAATATCGGTTCCGCGATTGCGGGACGCCGCGACAAGTGGATCGTGCAGGGGCACATCGGCTCCACTTGGCAGAACGGGCAGTATGTGCGCAGCCGCGACATGAAGGCGGTCACCGAAAGCTTTGAGGACCTGCTTAGGCAGTTCCGCACCGATTACATCGATCTGGGCATGATCCACTTTGTGGACGATGTCGCGGAGTTTGATCGATCCATGAACGGCGCGTTCATCGACTACGTCCACAAGCTCAAGCGGGACGGAACCATCCGCCACGTCGGCCTAAGTTCGCACAACCCCGCGGTCGCCAAGATGGCGGCCGAGAGCGGCGAGATCGACATGCTGCTCTTTAGCGTCAACCCGGCCTTTGACATGCTGCCGGCCAACAAGGATCTGGACGACATGTTTGGCGAGGCGATCTTTGAGGATGCGTCGCTGGGCGGAATCGCGCCTGAGCGCGCGGAACTCTACCGCGTCTGCGAGCGCGAGGGCGTCGGCATCAACGTCATGAAGGGCTATGCGGGCGGGCGGCTCTTCTCCGGCGACACCTCTCCCTTTGGCGTGGCGCTCACGCCGGTTCAGTGCCTGCACTACGCGCTGACGCGTCCGGCGGTGGCGTCGGTGCTCGTCGGCTTTGACACGCCCGAGCACGTGGACGCGGCCGTCGCCTACGAGTGCGCGACCGCCGAGCAGAAGGACTATGCCAGCGTCCTGGCCAGCGCACCGCGCCACGCCTACGCGGGCCAGTGCACCTACTGCGGGCACTGCGCGCCCTGCCCGGCCAAGATCGATATCGCGATGGTCAACAAGCTCTACGACCTCGCCCAAATGCAAAGCGAGGTTCCCCCGACCGTCCGCGCGCACTACGAATGCCTGTCCGCCCACGCAAGCGACTGCATTGGCTGCGGCGCCTGCGAAAAGCGCTGCCCGTTCGGCGTGTCCGTGATCACGCGCATGAAACAGGCCGCCCAGCTGTTCGCATAATTCATGAAAATCGCGCGATAACCACCCGCCAAGCGGGTGATTATCGCGCTTGCGCTGCCGCTATCGCGATCTCGTCAAATATTGAAATAGGCCTTGCGCCTTATTTTTTTCGGAGGATGTGATAGATTAAAATAGCGCCTAAAATCAGGGCGATCAGAAATCCGGCAGCGCCAAGCGCGGGAATCCCAAACAGCTTTCCGGCCATATCGGTTGTGCAGATAAGGCTGGAACCCACCAAAAGCCCTGCGCAGATCACGGCCATGATCAGCTTATTCATCATGTCATCCAGCTGGGAAAGGGGCTCCTCAGAGCCGGTGATCTCCAGATTGATCTTGGTTTGTCCCTTCACGGTCATCTTTAGAATGTCCGCCAAATGAGCGGGAATGTCAAGGCTTTTGCGCAGGGTAATAAGGGCTGCCGCACTGGTTTCCTTTAGCTCTTTCTGGACGTCAAATTCTTTTCCCGCCATGTGCTGCGTAATAATGTCCATAAAATTTATTTTGGGGGACAGGTCGGAGAGCACGCCCTCGATGGTCATCATGCCGCGCCCCAGCATGGACACCCCCTCCGGCATTCCGATGTGATGGCGGTTCATGAGGTCGTTCAGCTCCACCAAAAACTGACCTAAATTGAGCGTGGCAAAGTCGGCAGTGCCGTATCTTGCCAGCATCAAATCAATGTCGTTGTAGAGCGCGGCGTGATTCAGCTTTTGCCGCACAACGCCGATGGACAGCGCCACATTTTTTAGCTCCATCACATCGCTGTGTATGATGGCCTTGAGCGCCGCGGCAAACTGTTCCTTGTCCCGCTGGGTAATTCGCCCTACCATCCCCAAATCCAGCCAGACGATTTTGCCTTCCCGAATCACGATGTTGCCGGGGTGTGGGTCGGCGTGAAACAGGCCGTCGTCCAGCACCTGCTTTGCGTAGTTTGCCGCCAGCTTCCTGGCAATCTCATCTCGGTCATAGCCCCGCGCCAAAAGCATTTCACGGTTGTCAATGGAAATCCCCTCAACATATTCCATGACAAGAATTTTAGAGGTCGTGAGGTGCTTTTCCACCTTGGGGCAGGAAATATACGTTCAGCGAGATTTTGATAAAAGTTCATCAAACATTCTGAAAAGCTGTTTTGCCCTTGAAAGGCAAGCACATTCAGATAGAATTTTCGATTCGCCTGCATATACCGGCAGAGGGCGAGCAGGCCGTCACGCCAATGCGCTATATCCACATCCTCGCCAATAATCGGCGTGATTTCCGTATAAAAAATCCAACTGATGATATCGTATTTGTCCTTAAAAATGTAGCGACCATCAAAATGCAAGCATTATACGAAAAGGGGTTATCTGAAAAATGTATCCGTATAGCATAAACGCACCTTGTTGCACAACATAAAAAAACGTGGTATACTGAATTAGAAAAATAACCGCTTGCACGGTCGCGCCTTGTGGGTGATAGGTGTATTTTATATAATAGGAGGATTGTTTGTGGGAAAAGAATTTGAAATTCAAGGCTGTGTTGAGGTTCCGCTCGGCTTGTCAGAAGAAGAATTTTGGAATATATTTATTGGTTTTATAGAGTCAAACCGCTGGTCATTTGGCGGTGGCATCAATGAAATCATAGATGGATTTTACATCAACGCTGACGGAACAAAGGGAAAGCACGTTCTTGACAAATAAAAGGAACGGTTTACTTTCAAATAAGGAAATTTGAAAACAATAGACAAATTTTATTTTAGGTGGTGATAATTTGGAATTACCCAAACGCAAGCAGATACGATTACAGGGTTATGATTATTCATCAAATGGTGCATATTT
>JAVXNW010000082.1:0-11175 GCA_036645575.1 Clostridia bacterium
TCGAGGTACAGTTTCGTTTCCGTCTTGTTCATTTGTCTCACCTCGTTTTCTATATTCGAGATGAGCCTGAAAAGTCCCTTTGGTAACGTAAATATAATATTCAGACGGCTCTGCGTTGCTCTCGTTCGTAAGCGATAGCCCTGCTTCTCCTTCTCAAGGGTCGCCACCGCCGCAAAACGAGCGAAGGCCGCGAAAATTCTTTCGCGGCCTTCGGCGCCTTGGCCGATGGGTTCGTGCAGGATTTCCCCGATTGCGCGGGGCAGTGGTTCCTCATTCATAGGGCTTGATCTGCCGGACTACATCTAATATGCTGCCGTCGCGCGCCTCCATGACCGCGACCACGCGCTCGTAAAACGGCAGCTCGCTTGGACGGCCGACGATTGCGTAGGCTTGCTCCTTGAGCGCCTCGATCGTGGTGAGCGGAAGCCCCGCCGCGCTCAGCGCCGCCGCAATGTCCGGGCGGTTGGGGTTGACCGCTAGGCCATATTCGGTCACGACCACGTCCACGCATTCGCCGGGGGTGGTGACGGTCACGACGTGCTCGCAAACGGTGGGCATGCGCCCGCGCACGAGCGGCGTCACGATGATGGTGCACTTCGCGCCCGCTGCCGCGTCGGGATGGCCACCGGGCGCGCCGCGCAATATGCCATCCGAACCGGTGATGACGTTTACGTTAAAATCGGTGTCAACTTCCAGCGCCGCCAGGATGACAAAATCCAATTTGTTGACAAACGCGCCCTTGTTGCCGGGGTTGGCGTATTGGTCGGTTGAAATCTCAAAATGCTTGGGATTTTCGTGCACCGAATGAATCGCGGGCATGTCGAAATCCTGCGCGTCTACGATGCACTCCACAAGGCCCTTGTCCATGAGATCGACCGCCGGCTGGGAGATGCCGCCGATGATCCACTTGATCTTGTAGTTGTGCGCGACCAGCATGGGCTCGATGTAGCGGTTTGCCGCCAGCGACGGCCCGCCCGCGCCGGTCTGAAAGGAAAATCCATCTTTGAAGTAGGGGGTCGCCGCCATGACCTTGGCGCACATCTCCGCAAGCATCAGGTCGCGCGGATCCTGGCTAAAGCGCGCCGCCTGGCTCGCAATCTTCTTGGGATTGCCGATTTCATCCACCACGACCACATAATCCACGTTGCCCGCCTCGATGCTGGGCGGAAAATTGGGAAACTCCACCAGCGTATCGGTGATGACGACCACCTTGTCCGCATACTGCGCGTCAACCATCGCGTAGGAGAGCACGCCGCAATCGCTCTTGCCGCCCTTGCCGCGCGCGTTGCCATAGCAGTCGGCGCTGGGTGCGCCGATAAAGGCCACGTCAATGTGCACTTCGCCTTCCTGAATCGCGCGCACGCGCCCGCCGTGCGAGCGCAAAATCGCGGGCGTCTTGAGCTTTCCGCCCGAGACCACCTCGCCGATCCGCCCGCGAATGCCGCTTGTCTGTAGTCCGGTCACGACGCCCTGCTCGATGTAGTCCGCAATGGGGTCGTGCGCCGTGCCCAGCGAAGACGCGGCGATGGTGATGTCTCGAATCCCCAAATCGCACACCTGCGCCATGACCATATTGGCGATATAGTCGCCGTCGCGGAAGTGGTGGTGGAAGGAAATGGTCATGCCGTCTTTGAGTTCGCAGGCGAGTATGGCCTCGCGAACGCTGCTTATCACCTTGGAATCAAACGATTTTTCCCGCATCCGAACGCGCGGACCCACGCGCTGGTATTGCGCGCCGTCGCGCGCGTTGAGCCCCGCAAACGCGCAGCGCCCGTCCTTCAGCAGTTCGTCCGGTATTTCGCGGCCGATCGCGTTTTTCATCTCACAAATCCCCCTCATAGACGCCGGATGCCTTGGCCAGCGCGATCATGCGCTCGGCGCCCGGCAAAAAGGCGATGTCGATCATCTTGCCATCCACGGTGAAAACGCCGACGCCGCTCTGGGCGTTTTCGCGCACCGCGCGCACGATCTTCTCTGCGGCGACGATTTCCTTGCGCGAGGGCGTAAAGACCTCGTGGACGATGGGAATCTGCTTGGGGCTGATGATGGATTTCCCATCAAAGCCCATCTGCTTATTCTGAACCACCTCGGCGCGGAATCCCTCCGGGTCGTCAAGGTTGGTAAATACCGTATCAAAGCACTGAACGCCCGCCGCGCGCGCCGCAATCAACAGATTCGCGCGCCCGCCCAGCATCTCAATGCCGCCCGGCGTCACAGCCGCCTGCATGCACTTGCGATAATCGCCGCCCGATATGGCGACGCCAAACATGCGTTCTTGGCACGCCGACGCAATTTCATAGCCGTTTATGACGCCTCGAGGCGATTCGATCGCCGCCATCAAAAGCGTCTGGCCGACCGGCCGCGCAAATTCGCGCTCCGCCTTTTCCATGGCGGAAGCGACCGTGTAGACATCCTCTTTGCACTCGCATTTGGAAATGCGAATGCCGTCCGCGCCGGAGGCAATCGCGACGCGAATATCCTCCTGCCAATGCGGCGTGTCAAGGGCGTTGATGCGCACCAGCCGCTCGATGCCGCGATAGTCAATCGTCTTTAAAGCGTGATAGAGCGAAAAGCGCGCGGCGTCTTTCTGGCTTTCCGCCACGGCGTCCTCGAGGTCAAAGATCAGCGAGTCCGGTCGATAGAGGTAGGCATCCTTGATGAGGCCCGGCTTTTGCGCGCTCAAAAACATCATCGTGCGGCGCAGCCTTGTGCGATTGGGATTCGGCGTCATGGCGCAATCACCCCTCCCCACGGGTATCCTTCCTGAATGTTGCAGGCGCGGAAGACCGCGCACTCCACGCGCGCGCGGATGGTGCAATCGAGCGCGCCTTTATCCACCAGCGTCACCCGCGCGCCTTGAACCTCCAGTTTTTCAAGCGTCTCTAAGACGGTCTTTTGAATTTGATGCCCGTATTGGTTGAGGACGCTGGACGAGAGGGAGAGCTGAATGCCCGCGTCGCCCGGCTCGATCAGAACCTGAATGTCGCTGGATTCAAGCGTCCCGGCGACGGCGGATTTCTCCAATTGCATCGTAATACACCTCCAAATCGGCTCCCGCCCCGCGCACCTGGGAGGATGCGCGGGGCTTTGGCAATCATTAAGCCTTTTTCGGATCTTTCTTAAACTTTTTCTTGATCGCCGGCGCGACGATGGGGTAGAGGAGCGTGATCAGGCAAACCACCATCAGTGTGCCCGCGATCGGGCGATTGAACATGGTGATTAAGCTTCCGCGACTGGTCGTAAAGGCGCGCGAGAAGTTGCTTTCACACAGTCGCCCGAGCACAAGCCCCAGGATCATCGCGGCGCTGTTGAACTTGCAAACCTTGAACAGAACGCCCGCAATGCCCGCAATCGCCATGATCTTGACGTCCATGATGCTCATGCTGTTGGCATAGGCGCCGATCGTCGCCAGCATGATGATCGTGGGGCCGAGAACCGCGTAGGGCACGGAGAGGATCTGCGCGAAGATCTTTGCGACAAAGATCGCGACGATGACCATGATGATGTTGGTCAAAATCATCGAGGCAAAGGTGGCGCTTAAGTATTCCGGCTGATTGACCAGCAGCAGCGGGCCAAGCTGAACGCCCTTTAAGACGAGCGCGCTCATCATGACGGCCGCGGCGTTGCCGCCGGGAATGCCAAGGGAGAGCAGCGGAACCATTGCGCCGCCGGTCGCCGCGTTGTTGGCGGTTTCGGAGGCGGCGACACCGTCGATGATGCCGGTTCCGAATTTTTCAGGGTATTTGGAGAGCTTGGTCTCCGTCGAGTAGCACAAGAAGCTCGCGATCGTCGCGCCCGCGCCGGGCAGGATGCCGACGATGGTTCCGAGGATGGAGCAGCGCAGCATGATCCACTTGAGGTGCCACCACTCCTTGAACGAGGGCATTTCGGTGTTCACGCGCCCGCCGCCGATGCCGTCGTCCGCCTTGAGCCGCTCGTTCTTGCCGGTCTGCTGGAAGACCTCCGTGACGGCAAAGATACCAATCAGCACCGGGATCATCTCAACGCCCGCAAGCAGCGGCTTTGCGCCAAACGTCATGCGCTGCACAGCGTACATGGAGTCCTGGCCGATGCACGCAAGCAGCAGCCCGATGAGGCCGGAGATGATCGTGCGCAGCACGTTTTTGCTGTCCAGACACGTCAGGATGGACAAGCCCATAAAGGTGACCGCGAACAGGTCGCTCGGGCCAAATTTCAGCGCCGCCTGCGTCAGCTGCGGGGAAAGCAACAGCATCGCCAGCGCCGAGAACAGGCCGCCGACCGCCGAAGTGCCCAGCGCCACGCCCAGCGCCTTGCCGGCCTTGCCCTGTTGCGCCATGGGATAGCCGTCAAAGGTGGTCGGCGCGCTGGATGGAACGCCCGGAATCTTGAACAGGATCGCGGTGATGCCGCCGCCCGTGATCGACGAGCAGTAAATCGCCACGAGGAAAATGATCGCCGACACCGGCGGCATGCTGTAGGTAAACGGAAGCCCCAGCGCGACCGCCATCGTCGCCGATACGCCGGGCAGCGCGCCAAAGATTGTGCCCATGACCACCGCAAGGAAGACCATCAGCAGCATGGACGGTTCAAAAACCGCCGAAAAGCCAACCCCCAATAATTCCCAGAAATTCATGCCACGTCACCTCCTCAAGGTATCAACGATTCGATAAACAACGCAAAGTTTCGCAAAAACGGCACCGTGCCGCGCGGCAGATTGACCGAGAGCAGTACGCCAAAGCAGATGTACAATACGAGCGTGATCAGCAGCGCAAAGAGCACAAGGCGCAGGTATTTGCGCTCGCCCAGCAATAGGCCGTAGCTGATCAGGAACAGGAAGCACGTCACCATGAAGCCAAGCGGCTCCAGGACAAACGAGAGGACGACCACGATCACAATGCCGATAAAGAGCTTGCTCTTTAAAAACGGCAACACCGATGCGCCAAATTCCTTGAGCGTAAAGCCCGGCGTGCCCTTCTTGGCGCGAATGATCTTGATGATGTTGATCGCAACGCAGATCAGCAGCAGCACCAAGATCGCGCCCGGCCAGATATTGGGCTTGAGCGCGTAGGGGTTGCGCAGCACCTTTGTCGGAACCGGCGCTTCCAGCACGTGGAAGCCCAGCGTATACCCAAAGAATAGGAACAGAAGGATATTGACGATCAGTTCCAGCATCCTTTTTTCACTCCTTTAAAATAGGGAGGGGTTTTCGCCCCTCCCCACAGTCAACAGGGTCTATGTATTCCATCTTTTGGAATATGGCGGAATTAGGCCGCGTAGTAATCCTTGGACAAGACGCCCTGCTCGCGCAGGTACGCGGTGAAGGTGACGTATTCGTCTTCGAACAGCTTGGTGAACTCCTCGCCCTTTGAGAAGCCCTGGCGCTCGTCATAGGCGCCATTTTTCAGGAACTCCTGCCAAGACGGATCCTTGACGGCCTGCTCGATCGCGGCCAGCAGCGCGTCGATCGCGGCCTGCGGGGTGCCGTTCTTGGCCATGATGCCGCGCCAAGTGCCGATGTAGCTGTTGATGCCCAGTTCGCCGGTGCACTCCATGTCCGGATAGAGCTTCATGCGGTTTTCGCAGCAGGCGACCAGCGGCACGATGTCGCCAGAGGCGATCAGGCCGGCGATTTCGTCGGTGCCGGTGATCATCATGTCGATGTGTCCGCCGACAAGCGCGGAGTTCATTTCAGATCCGCCGCTGTAGGAGATTTCCAGCACGTCCAGCCCCTTCATCGTCTGCTGGGTCGCCGCGCCGTCCGCGCCCGTCGAGGTCAGCATGCCCACGCTTACGCCGAAGGGATTGGCCTTGACGTATTCGATCATCTCGGAGAAGCTGTTGTAGCCCTTCTCGGCCATGGCTTTTTTCGAGCCGGCAATGATGTTGATCGAGTGAACCAGCTTCGCGACCGGGATAAATTCCGAACGGTAGTCCATCGAGGTCGTGCCCTGCAAATCCTGCATGATCAGGCTCTGCGTGCCCAGCATGAAGGTGTAGCCGTCCGCCGGCTGCTTGTAGGTGTACTCGATGCCGTTGACGCCGCCGCCGCCTTCGACGTTGACGATCTCAACCTCGACGCCCAAAATGCCCTTCAGAAGGTTCGCCATCGGGCGAATGGTAGAATCCGCGCCGCCACCGACGCCCCAAGGACAGATGATCTCAATCTTGCGTTCAAACTTCCATTCCTCGGCCGATGCGACCACGCACATGGACAGAACCATCGTCAGTGCCAAAAGCAAACTTACCAATTTCTTCATCTAAGTTAACCCTCCTTATTGCATTCCCGACAAATATATGATAAACTACTCTACAATATAAAGCAAATACCAATTATGTTATATGTGGTATAACGTTCCACCTATGTGCGTGGCAAAGGAGGGCTGCTCGATGAATCTCAAACATGCGCAATACGTGCTGACCATCCTGCGGGAAGGCAGCTTTACCGAAGCCGCGAAAAAGCTGTATGTCTCGCAGCCCTCGCTCAGCCAGACGGTCAAGCAGCTGGAGGCGGGGCTGGGCGCGCCGATTTTCAACCGCGCTTCAGAGACCTTGACGCTGACCTACGTGGGCAAGCGCTACGTCGAGGCGGCGCAGCAGATCATGCTGATCTATTCAAACCTGACAAACAGCATAGAGGATTTAAAGGCCGAAGTGCACGGAAAGATGCGCCTTGGCGTCACCATGCAGCGGGGCATGAACCTGCTGCCGCTGGTGCTTCCGCCCTTCATTGAACGATACCCCTATGTGGAGATTGAATTGCACGAGCACGGTTCGGATCGGCTGGAGAAAATGGTGCAGGAGGGCGTGTGCGACATCGCGCTTGTCACCACCAACCCCAAGGTCAATTTGCTCGAATACGTGCTGATTGAGCACGAGGAACTGGTGCTGATGGCGGCAAAGACGACCGACATCGCAAAGCGCCACGAGGATGGCGACAAAATCGATATTACCGAGGCGACGGGCGAGTCGTTTGTGTCGCTCAAGGCCGGGCACAGCGTGCGCATCATACAGGATCGGCTGTTCGCGCATTACGGCATGTCGCCGCGCCTGCTGCTGGAATCGGACAGCTTCGAGACCGCCAAGCACATTGCGGCCCGCGCAAACGCCGTGATGATCACGCCCTACGTCTACATTTCAAACGTGCCCACCTTGCGCTCGCTGGTCAAGTGCTTTCCGATCCGCGACACGGGCTATGAGCGGCATTTCTACCTATGCTACCGCAAGGGGCTGTATTTCACCCGGTATTTAACCGATTTTCTGGGGCTCGTGCGAGAAAAGGCGCAGGCCTACCGGCTGGACAGCTTCCCCAACTCGCAAAACGCCGAGAGCTTGAGAAAGCCAACTGCGCCCAAATAGAGGAGGCCTACGCCGATGGACACCTTTGACCTAGTGGTTGTGCGCCCGGAGAATCGGCGCGCGCAGCAAGCGCTTGAGGCGCTGCTTGCGCGCGCGGGGATAGCGCTCGACAAAAATCTCGATTATTCGCTGGGGCTGGTCGATCAAGAGGGGAAAATGGTCGCGACCGGTTCCGCCTACCGGGGCACGCTTCGCTGCATGGCGGTCGATCAAGCCTATCAGGGGCAGGGGCTGCTTGCGCGCGTGCTCACTTCGCTGCTTGAGCGGCAGGTGGAAATGGGGTACCTCGAGACATTTCTGTACACAAAGTGCGAAACCGCCCGCTTCTTTGGCGATCTGGGCTTTTATGAGATCGAGCGCGTGCCCGGGCGCGTCGTCTTTATGTCCAATCGGCGCAACGCCTTTCACGCGTACCTTTCGTCGCTTGAGGCCAGCCGCGCGTCAGCCGACCGCATCGCGTCCGTCGTGATGAACGCCAACCCCTTTACGCTTGGGCACTTGGCGCTTCTTGAGCGCGCGGCGCGCGAAAACGACGTCGTAGAGTGCTTCGTGGTCTCAGAGGACGTATCGCTCATCCCCTTTGACGTTCGGTTTGACCTTGTGCGCGCGGGCTGCGCGGCGCTTCCCAACGTGCGCCTGCACCCGTCGGGCAACTACATCGTCTCCTCGGCCACGTTCCCATCGTATTTCCTCAAAGATCAGCAGGTCATCACCCAGGCGCACGCGCAGCTCGACATCCGCGTCTTTGGGCATATCGCGCGCGCGCTGGGCATCACGCGGCGCTACGTGGGGGAAGAGCCGTTTTCCGCGATCACGCAGATCTACAACGACATCATGGCGCTGGAACTTCCGCAATGCGGGGTTCAGCTGACCGTCATGGCGCGCGCCGCCGGCCAAGGCGGGATCATCAGCGCCTCGCGCGTGCGCCAATACCTGCACGACGGCGCGCTTGCGGCCATACGCCCCTTCGTGCCGGCGACCACCTACGCCTTTTTCGAGTCGGAAAAAGGGCAGGCGATCGTGCGGCGCATACAAGAAGCCAGCCGCGTCGTCCACGACTAGCGCGCCAGCCATTTGGGGTGATCTTGGTGAAATTGCGGAACAAAAAGCGGAGCCGCCCCCGAAGCGCTTTTCATGCTTGCTTCGGGGGCGGCTCCGCCTAGGCCCTGCGTGGGCAGGGAAATGCTTTTTATTCGGTCAAGCCGCTCAATGTCAGGAGGCGGTTGAGCTGATCCTTGGTCAAGCGGGCGTTAGAGGCCTCGCGCAGCGCATCGACTTGCTCCATGTTGGACACGCCGACGATGGGGCTCACGGAGAAGTTGGGCTGTGCGGTCAGGAACGCCAGCGCAATGGCGGACTCGCTGAGCCCGGTCTCGCGCGCGATCTTCTGGGTCGCCTCGAACAGGCGCAGGTTGTGGTCGCTCAGGTAGCGCTCGCGCGCCTCGCCGGAGAGCCACGCCGATCCGCCCGCGGCCATCTTGGGGAAGAACCCCTTGGCCTGCGACGTGTACGGAACGCACAGCATCCCATTCGCCTCGTGGAAGCGATAGGTCTCGGGGTCCATCTTGCACATGGTCTTGTCGTTCATGACGACCGGATCGGCCAAGCTCCACATGGGCTGATTGGCGCTAAAGCCCATGATGCCCAGCCGTTTTGCGGCCTCATTGGCCTGGGCAATGCGCTCGGGCGTCCAGTTGGAGGTTCCGAAGGAGCGGATCTTGCCGCTTGCGACAAAGCCGTTGAGCGTCTCCAAAATATCCTCGATCGGCCGGGTCGGGTCGTCGCGGTGCAGCCAATAGATGTCGATCGTCTTGATCGCGAGCGCCTCGAGGCTCTCGTTTAAGTCGCTTGTCAGGTTTTCCTTGTCGAGCCGGTTCAGGCGCTCGCCCTCGATGGGCGGGTGTCCGCCCTTGGTGCCAATGACCAGTCTTTCGCGGTTGTTTCGCGTAGCCATCCAGTGTCCGATGACCTTTTCGCTGGCGCCGTGTCCGTTCGGGCCAAAGGCGCCGTAGACGCGCGCGGTGTCGATGAAGTTTCCGCCCATTTGTGAAAATGCGTCCATCACCTGAAAGCTTTCTTCCTCGGTCATGGTATCGCCAAAATTCATTGTGCCTAGGCACAGGACACTTATCTTTTGATCTAGCGCCTCAAATTTATGTGCAAGCATGGATACACCCCTCTCTTTTGTTCCATTATACCATAGAAGCCCTGCGCGCGAAAGCATTTTTGGGCAAAAACCAATGTCATGGTTGCATCCTTGCATTTTGATCAAAAGTATGTTAAAATCTAATTGTAACCCGCCTATGTATATGATGGGAAAGGTGGTTGGCGCTTATGATCTTTCGCAAGTGTGCCGGGGGCGTGGTGTTTTATGAGGGCAAGGTGTTCATCCTCAAAAATGACAAGGGCGAGTGGGTGCTGCCCAAGGGCGTGATCCGGGACAGGCAGCTGATGCAGGACGTAGCGCTTGCGCGCGTAGCGGCCGAGGCGGGCGTGAAGGCGGAGATCGTCTCCCCTGCCGGCGAGACCAGCTATGAATTTTACTCGATGACGCGACACCAACCGGTATGCAACCGCATCACGTGGTACGTCATGCGCGCGGCGACGCCGGACTACCGGATCGCCTTTGAGTTAGGCTTTACCGACGGCGATTATTTCCCCATCGATGAGGCGCTTGAAAAGATCACCTACAGTCAGGACAAGGCGCTCGTCTCGGTCGCGCACGAAAAATACAAGGTGCTGATGTCGTAAGGCGCTTGCGACTTTTTTTGATGCGCCGCCCGTTTTGCCCGTGCGCGCTTGGTTTTGTGCGCGCGGGCGATTGGGGCATGGCGCGGCGATTGGGGCGTAGCGGCGGCGCGCCTGCTTGGTTTCCTAAATGTAACGCCGATTCTTTTGACATAAGCGCCCTCTGTGTGGTAGAATAGAGTTATCTATTAGCAGCAGGGGGCGTTTTCATGTCGGGACATAACAAATGGTCAACCATCAAGTACAAAAAAGAAAAGACTGATGCGCAGCGCGGCAAGATCTTTACGAAGATCGGGCGTGAGCTGGTCATCGCGGTGCGCGAAGGTGGCAGCGCAGACCCGGCGAGCAACGGCAAATTGCGCGACGTAATTGCCAAGGCGAAGGCGGCGAACATGCCCAACGACAACATTGCGCGCTCAATCAAGAAGGCAGCGGGCGAGGGCGAGGGCGCGAACTACAAAGAAATGACCTATGAGGGCTACGCGCCGGGTGGCGTCGCGGTCATTGTAGAGATTGTAACCGACAACCTAAACCGCACGGCGAGCGAGGTGCGTCACATCTTCGACAAGTGCGGTGGCGCGCTGGGCGCGAACGGTTGCGTCAGTTGGATGTTCGAGCGCAAGGGCGTCATTGAGATGGAAAACGAGAAGAAGCTAGACGAAGAGGAACTGATGATGTTAGCGCTTGACGCAGGCGCGGCGGACGTCGAGGTTTCGGAGGACGTGGTGGTCATCTACACCGACCCCGCGGACTTCTCCGTCGTGCGGGAGAACCTTGAGAAGGCGGGGTGCACGTTCCTCTCAGCGGAGCGCGCCATGGTTCCGACCAACACGGTAGACATCAGCGATCCCGAGATGGCCGAAAAGGTGGAGAAGCTGATCGACTGGCTCGAGGACTACGACGACACGCAGTCGGTGTTTCATAACGCCATACTGCCCGAGAGCGAGGACGAGGACGACTGACCCTCGCGGGGTTCCAAGGGGCGCTGCCCCTTGGCCGCCGGAGGCCGTACCCTTTCCCGCCCGCCTCTCCCCCGCGTGAGCGGCGGATAGGGTCAAGGGACTGGGCCCTTGCAGGGTTCCCAGGGGC
>JAVXNW010000083.1:0-10800 GCA_036645575.1 Clostridia bacterium
TCTATCCCAATCCTACCGTAAAACCCTTAGCCCCCTTGATTCCATTGGCTTTTCCCCTATCGCGCATCGCCGATTACATGTAATTACACCCTCGCCTCATTTTACACGCCAAAAACAAGAGACGCCCCTTCGGCCTCTCTTGTGCTGATTCCGTTTCAATTATCGCGCCCATTTTCGTTTTTCCGCCCGTCCCATCCATCCCCTCGTTCCCGCCCCAAAAACCTTATTCTATATGGGTTTCCGGGGTCTCATGCCGCCCTTTCCCGCCATCTCCCAAGCCATCCCTCCATTTCATATAATTAGCCCTCTGACACCCACGAAGCCACCCTTCCGTCACGGCTGCGGCCGTGCTGCCCACCTTTCGCGTTCAATAACCCGCGTGAGCGCCAGCAAAAACCCGCCGGGAACGGTCAAACCGTTCCCAGCGGGTTTTCCGCCGCAGCGTCGTGCGCTCACGCTTTTTCGCGTTCCACTTCGCGCGTTCCGCTTCTAACTTTCCGCTTGCGCGTCCACGATGGTAAAGCGTCCGTCGTTGCTGGGCGAAATGATCTTCTTTTCTCGAATGGCATTTTCGAGAATGGTCGCAATGCGCTGGCCGGTCTTGCTGCATGTGTTCATGTATTCGCTTGGAATGCTCCCATCCATCACGGCGACCGAGTACAGCTTCTTGGGATCGAGCGCCCCGCCCTTGTCGTCGGTGATCGTGCGCACGCGCTTGCCCGGCTCGGCGGCGGGCGCGTAGGCCACCCGAATGCCCGAAAAATAGTAGAACCAGCCGCGCAGGTCGTTGTCCACCGGCACCGCGTATTCAAGCGTCTTGATGAGGTCGCTGCCGCGCATCGTGACCTTCCAAAGTTCGCCCGCTTCCCCGGCGCGAAGGTCGGGCATCACCCGCATGACGTCTTGGGTGGTCACCTCGCCCTTGTACCACCGCCCGTTCACGCCCTTGCCGCTTGTCCGGCCGTCCTTTCCGTTGTCCATGAACAGCGCAACCTCGCACCCGCCGCGCGCGCGCATCGCGTCGGTGATGAAGTTGCCCATTTCAAGCATGGTAAAGTCCTCTGAGGCGCTGCCCAAGACCTCTGGAGGCGCCTCAACCGACGGCGACCTGTTCTCCGCGTCAACCATCCGAACGACGTCCTCGGCCGTCAGCGTGCCCGACACCATGCCCTGAAGCCCCTCGCGCAGCGCGTTCTGCGCGTTCTTAAGCGTCGGGAACACCGCGTAGCGCCCATGGGTGAGCGCGGGAACCAAGTCGGCGATCTCCGGGATGTCCGGCGGCGCGACGCCGTTGAGGCTTGAGTACATGGCGCCCGTGTCGCCGGCAAGCGCCAGCTGCCCCTCGGGCGTGCTGATGTACTCGAGCAGGCGCATCACCAGATCGTACTTTTCCTGGTGCTTTCCGTCGGCTAAGCGCTTGTCCACGCCGATGTAGCACACGGGGTACAGCCGCGCCCAGTCGCCGTCCGCTCCGGGATTAAAAAACGGCATGAGCGCAAACTCGTCGGTGCACCCGGTTCGGTCAAAGCCCATGCGCGCAAGCAGCACCGAGTCTTCGATCATCGCGCACTTGCGGGTAAACAGCATCCGCTCGCGATCCTGATAGTGGACGAGCAGGTCCTCTTTGCGCAGGATGTCCTGGTCAATCAGCGTCTGAAAGGTTTGAAGCGCCGGGGCGAACTGGTCGCCAAAGCTGCCCTCGCCCGCGTCGTACCCGCTTAACCAGCGCCGATCCTCGGGCGTGCTGAAGCAATCCGCATAGCCATACCCCACAAACGCGGTGTCCAGCACCTCCGCGTTGCCCAGCCCCAACTGGAGCGAGCGCATGCCACTTTGCTCAATCGTGCGGCAAAGCGCGACAAATCCGTCAAAGTCGGTCGGCACTTGCCAGCCCTTTTCCGCAAACAGCGTCTTGTTGTAGACGATGCCGCGCACCTGCGCGGGGCCCGGCAGGTAGTACAATTTCCCGTCCCGCGCAATGCTTTCGAGCATGGCGGTCGTGTATTTCCCGGTAAGCGGCAGCGCCGAAAGCTCCAGCAGATTGTCCGCCCAATAGGCTTCGCCCACCTCAAGCGGCCACGTCATGACGACGTCTGTCAGGTCGCCGTTTTTGAGCCGCGCCTCGTATTCCACAATGCCCCTGTCCCAAGAGTAGTTGCCCACCTGAACGATGTCGATCTCGGGAAGCGCAATCTCCGCCGCCTTTTCAAAGGTGTTGATCGAAAAGGCGTTTTTGACCATGACGGTGATGGGCGTTCTTTGCGGGTCGGAAACTTTTTGCGTCAGAATGTCGGTCGGCCCCTTTTCGGGCGCGGGCGCGCAGGCCGCGAGGCCCAGCACCATGGCCGCTAGGATGAGCCCTGTGCAAAATCGCTTCATCATTTTACCCCTACCCCCTTGTCACACATTTCCGATTCCCCATAGACCTGCGGGAACGCCAGCTTTTCAAATGCCATGATCGGCATGGGTCGCGCGAAAAAATAGCCCTGTATGTAGTCGCAGCCCAAGCGCTTGAGGATGTCCACCTGCTCGCGCTCCTCCACGCCCTCCGCCACCGTGCACATGGACAGCGCCTTGGCCATCCCGATGATGCTGCCCACCACCGACTCGGTGCGCTCGACATTGCGCGCGCCCGGGCGGAAGAACACCCGGTCCAGTTTGAGCGTGTCCACCCGAATGTCCCGAATCATGTTGAGCGAGGAATACCCGCTGCCAAAGTCGTCCATGGAGCAGCCGAACCCGGCCTCGTGGATCTTTTTGATGATCTCGCTCAAATGCTCGACGTCTTCAAACACCGTGTTCTCGGTGAGCTCGATCTCGAGCAATTCGTGCGGCACGTGGTACTTGTCCGCCGTCAGGCAGTATTGGCTCAAGAAATAGCTGCTCTTTAGGTGAACGCGCGAGCAGTTGACCGACACCTTGACGGGGGTCAGCCCCTGATCCAGCCACTTGCGCAGCGCCTTGCAGACCTGCTCAAATACGTAAAAGTCGATCTGGCGAATGAACCCGTTTTTTTCAAACAGCGCGACAAATTCGTCGGGGTAGATCATGCCATCGGTCTTGCTCTGCCAGCGCACAAGCGCCTCGGCCCCGCCGATTTGCTCGGTCTGCGTCACGTATTTGGGCTGCAAATACACCTGAAACTCATGGCCCGCCAGCGCCTCTTCCATCATGTCCTCCAGATGCTTTTCGCGGAAGAGCACCCGGCGCACCCGCTCGTCGTAAATCGCGTAGCGCAATTTGCCCCGCAGCTCGCTCACCCCTTCGCTGAGCGAAAGCTTCGCCCGGTCGATCATGTGCGCAAACGGCATCGCGCCATTGTCGATCACATACACGCCAAACTCGATGATCAGCGGCAGCCACGCGGAGCCGCCTTTCTCCACCGACCGGGCGCACGCCTTGTACCACTTGTCAAAGCGCGCGGTCAGCGCCGCCTCGCCTTGGTATTGCGCCAGAATGCAGTAGTTGTCGGCAAACAGCCTTCCCATGCACTCCTTGTCGCTGAGATCCCCGCCCAAGCCGTCTTCCACGCTGCGCAGGATGTCGTCACAGGCGTCGCGGCCAAACTGCTCGTTGAGCACCTTGAATTTTTCGATGTTCATGTACACGAGCGCATATTGCGCCTTGCCCGACGCCGCGAGCAGCGACTGCGCAATCTCGTAAAAGCGCTCGATCGTGTTCCCCCCGGTGACCGGGTCCACATAGGCGATCTGCTCAAGGCGCCGCTTGTTGCGGTAAAAGGTGAACGTCAGAATCGCAAAGAGCAGCGAAAAAGTCACCGTAATGAAGCCGCAGAAGAGCAGCGTGATGACCAAGAGGATGTTCGACTTCGCGTTGACCACCGCGACCGGCACAAAGGTCAGCAGGCTCCACTTTTGCTCGGCCAGCGGCGTATAGGTCATGTATTCATGCGCGCCGTCAATCTTGAACTCCGTCTGCCCGCTCCGCCCGCTTGCGATATCGCGCTTGACTTTTTCAAGGCTCCGCCCGCTCACCACCGCCGCGTTTGTCAGGTAGTTCAAAATATTGTACCCCGACTTGAGCGCGGTGGGCGAACTTGAGCGCACCACCACGGTGCCGTCGTCCCGCACGATGTGCGCATAGCCCTTTCCGCCAAAGGCGGTCATCGATAAATTTTTGTCAAATGTGCTCAGCTCATAGGCGCCGACCAGCGCCAACATGTGAAGGCCATCGACCGTCACGCCATGAAGCGGCACGGCAAAGACGATGCACTCTGTTCCGTCGATGATCTGCGAGGTGGACATGGACTTTCTTCCTTCGATGACGACGTCCTGCAAGTACGGGTCGCTCTTGAGCGACACCGCCTTTCCGGCGCTATCGTGGGCTATGCCGCTTGGATCGATCAGTAAAATACTTTGAAAGTCCCACAGCACCTGCTGGCTTTCAATGAGCGGAGCCAATTGGGCATAGGAGGGCGCTTGGGTGTTTTCCAAAACCGACGAAAGGGTGCCCAATACCGCAAATCGATCGTCGATGATCTTATCGACGCCGGTTGCGATTTGCCTGGATATCTCCTGCATGTATTCGCCGCTCTCGGCCTTCACCGTGGTTTGCAGCCGTTGATAATACTGAAAACACAGGGCGCTGACCAGCGCGCAGACCAGCGCAACCGAGATGAGTACGACCCCCCGAACCTTCTTGTCCTGAGAAGATACCATCTTGTATTTGTTCATTTGTATTCACCGACGCCGACAAGGCGTCTTGCAGCCTTTGCCATACGCCACTTCTCCCTCTGCAGGTGTGCGTCCATCGAGTCCTTCCACCTGTATGCGCCACCCATTGCGCGGTGTGAAATACCATTCTGATTATAGCAAAAGCGGCGCTGAATATCAAGCGGTTGGTCATGCGAATATTTACATTACATTCCCTTCAAGGGCGAATTGGATTTGCGCAGGGCGCGGCATTGCGGCCTTGGGCGGCATTGCGGCAAAATGGCGCGCAAAAAGCCGAGGACGGCCTATGCCATCCTCGGCTGAACCGGCGTCACGCGCCTTTGCCCGGGCAAAGGCACGCGGAAGCGGGTTTTAGCGATAGCGCTCGCGCGCCATATAGCTCGTGTGCAGCAGCTCGTGCGCCTTGTGGGAGTTGGGCTTGCCCAGATAGTCCTTGTAAAGCGCGATGATCTCGGGGTTCTCGTGCGACTTGCGGATGGGCTTTGCGTTGTCCTCGTCGTAGAGCGCCTTGGCGCGCAGCACGCGGGGGTCGGTCTTTTCGCGCTGGGCGGGCGACACGATCGGCTGACCGCCGCCGTTGACGCAGCCGCCGGGGCAGCCCATGACCTCGATGAAGGTATAGTGTTTCTTGCCTTCACGCACCTGATCGAGCAGGTAGCTGGCCATGCCGGTCGAGTGGACGACCGCGACGCTGACCTCGAGCCCCTTGAGGTTGAGCGTGGCTTCCTTGACGCCGATGAGGCCGCGCACCTGCTTAAACTCGACATCCTCGAGCGTATCGCCGGTGATGACTTCATACGCGGTGCGCAGCGCGGCTTCCATGACGCCGCCGGTCGCGCCGAAGATGACGCCCGCGCCGCTCGAAGCGCCCAGCAGGTGGTCAAAGTCGCCGTAGGGCAGGTTGGCAAAGTCGATGCCGGCCTGCTTGATCATGCGCGCAAGTTCGCGGGTCGTGATGACGATATCCACGTCCTTGACCTCGCCTTGCCCCATCTCGGGACGCTGGCACTCAAACTTCTTGGCCGTGCACGGCATGACCGAGACCACGACGATCTTGCTTGGGTCAATGCCTTCCTTTTCGGCAAAGTAGCTCTTGATCATGGCGCCTTCCATCTCGTGGGGGGATTTGCAGGTGGAGAGGTTGGGCAGGAAGTCCGGGTAATAGGTCTCGCAGTACTTGATCCAGCCCGGCGAGCAGGAGGTGATCATCGGCAGCACCCCGCCGTTTGTGACGCGCTCGACCAGCTCGTTGGCCTCCTCCATGATGGTGAGGTCGGCGGCAAAGTCGGTATCGAACACCTTGTCAAAGCCCATGCGCTTGAGCGCGCACGCCATTTGACCGGTGACCGATGTGCCCATCGGGAAGCCAAATTCCTCGCCCAGCGCCGCGCGAACCGCAGGCGCGGGCTGCACGACCACGTACTTGTCGGGATCGGCAAGCGCCTCCCAGACGCGGCCGGTATCGTCCTTTTCGGTGAGCGCGCCGGTGGGGCATACGGCGATGCACTGGCCGCAGTTGATGCACGGGGAATCGCCCAGCGACTCGCCCCACGCGCATTCAATCGAGGTATTGAACCCGCGCTTGACCGGCCCGATCACGCGCACGTTCTGAATTTTTTCGCATACGGCGACGCAGCGGCGGCACAGCACGCACTTTGCGTTGTTGCGCACGATTGAGGGGGAGACCTCGTCGATCGTGTGCGGCGTCATGGAGCCCTCGTAGCGGTTGGCGTCGCTGACGCCATATTCCTTGCACAGCGCCTGCAGTTCGCAGTTGGTGGAGCGGACGCAGGAGAGGCACTGCTTGTCATGGTTGGACAGGAGCAGCTCCAGGTTGATCTTTCGCGCCTCGCGCACGGCGGGCGTGTTGGTCTTGACCTTCATGCCCTCGGAGACCGGCATGACGCAGGCGGCGGCCATCGCGCGCGCGCCGGTATCCACCACGCACATGCGGCATGCGCCGATTTCGTTGATGCCGCTCAGGTAGCACAGCGTGGGAATGCGCACGCCCGCGGTCTTTGCGGCCTCCAGCACGGAGGTTCCGGCGGGTACGGATACCGCTACGCCGTCAATCGTCAGGTTAATCATATTCATGGCAGGTATCCTCCTTACTTCTTCGAGATCGCGCCGAACTTGCACTTCTCCATGCAAGCGCCGCATTTGAGACACTTGGCCGAATCGATCACGTGGGGCGACTTGACCGTCCCGGTGATGGCCTCGGCGGGGCAAACCCGCGCGCACAGGGTGCAGCCCTTGCACTTGGCGGGGTCAATGACGTAGCGCAAAAGCTTGTGGCACACGCCCGCGGGGCAGCGCTTTTCGTAGATATGCGCCTCGTACTCGTCGCGGAAGTGGCGAATCGTGGACAGAACCGGGTTGGGCGCGGTCTGGCCCAATCCGCACAGCGCGGTCTGCTTGATGTTTTCCGCCAGGTGCTCGAGCTTTTCAATGTCGCCGTCCTCGCCCTTGCCGTCGCAAATGCGGTTGAGGATTTCGAGCATTCTGCGCGTGCCCACGCGGCAGGGGGTGCACTTGCCGCAGCTCTCATCGACCGTAAAGTCGAGGAAGAAGCGCGCGATGTCCACCATGCAGTTGTCCTCGTCCATGACGATCATGCCGCCCGAACCCATCATGGAGCCGGCCGCGATCAGGTTGTCATAGTCGATGGGCGTATCCAATAGCTTGGTCGGCAGGCATCCGCCCGACGGGCCGCCTGTCTGAACCGCCTTGAATGCCTTGCCGCCCGGAATGCCGCCGCCGATGTCGTAGATGATCTCGCGCAGCTTTGTGCCCATCGGCACCTCGACCAGGCCGGTGTTGTTGATTTTTCCGCCAAGCGCGAACACCTTGGTGCCCTTAGAGCGCTCGGTGCCCATGGCGGAGAACCAATCCGCGCCGTTTAGGATGATCTGGCAGACGTTTGCGTAGGTCTCGACGTTGTTTAAGATGGTGGGCTTGCCAAACAGGCCCTTGACGGCGGGGAACGGCGGGCGCACGCGCGGCTCGCCGCGCAGACCCTCGATGGAGTTGAGCAGCGCGGTTTCCTCGCCGCAGACAAACGCGCCCGCGCCCAAGCGGATCTCGACGTCAAAGTCAAACGCGGTGGCAAAGATGCCCTTGCCCAAAAGGCCGTATTCGCGCGCCTGATTGATCGCAATCTGCAAGCGTTTGACCGCGATCGGGTACTCGGCACGCACGTAGATGTAGCCCTGATTCGCGCCGATGGCGTAGCCCGCGATCGCCATTGCCTCAAGCACGGTGTGCGGGTCGCCCTCGAGCACCGAGCGGTCCATGAACGCGCCGGGGTCGCCCTCGTCGGCGTTGCAGCAGACGTACTTCTGCTCGTCTACCGAGTTGTAGGCAAACTGCCACTTAAGGCCGGTCGGGAAGCCCGCGCCGCCACGGCCGCGCAGGCCGGACGCCTTGATCGTCGCGATGACGTCTTCGCGGGTCATCTCGGTCAGCGCCTTGTGAAGGGCGGTATAGCCGTCAAAGGCGATGTACTCGTCGATGTTCTCAGGGTCGATCACGCCGCAGTTGCGCAGCGCGACGCGCTTTTGCTTTTTGTAAAAATCGACGTCGTCGAGCGCGCGGATCGTGCCGTTTGATTCGACCGAGCCGTGGTACAAAAGGCGCTGCACGATGCGGCCCTTGAGCAGGTGCTCGGAAACGATCTCGTCCACATCTTTTTCGGTGATGCGGCTGTAGAACGCGCCTTCGGGGTAGATGATGACGACCGGGCCGGCCTCGCACAGGCCAAAGCAGCCGGTGTGTACCAATTTGACCTCTTTTTCGAGGTGATTTTGCTCAACTAACTCCTCAAAGCGCTTAAGCAGCGCGCCGGAGCCCGAGGATGTGCAGCCGGTACCGCCGCAAATTAGCACCTGGGAACGGAAAAGCTCCATATCAGTTTACCTCCTCATATCGCTGACGGCCGTGACGCGCCGCCATCTCGCGGTTATTCGGCTGCGCCGATGGTATATTCATCAACCGGACGTCCGTTGACCACATGCTCGGTCATGATGCGCGGCACCATGTCGGGCGTCACCTTGACGTAGGTGACCTTTTCCTGTCCGGGCACCATGATCTCAACCATGGGCTCGAGGCGGCACATGCCGATGCAGCCGGTCTGGGCGACGGTCACGTCGAGCAGGCCGCGCTTAGACACCTCGTCCAGAAACGCCAGCATGACCGGGCGCGCGCCGGCGGCAATGCCGCAGGTCGCCATGCCGATGACGATCCGGGTCCCGTCGTGCTCGCGGCGCAAATTGACCTTGTCCAATGTCTTTTGGCGAATGGCTTCCAATTCCGCAAATGACTTCATGAGAATATACACCTCCAAAATAATAACTTCAGTCGGTTGGGGCGTCGGCTTGTTCAAGCCCCTCTTTGATGTAGTCGCCGATCCACGCCAGAATGTCGCACTCATTGAGCGAAAGCCCGCCCATCGCCTCGCGCACCTCGCGGGTGTCGAAGGTGAAGGCGCGCCCGTCGCGCCCGTATTCAAGCACAAAGTCCGGCTTGTCGGGCGCGCCCTGAATGAGCGTGCGCATCGTGCCCGTCAGGTCGCCCAGCGGCGGAAGGTCCACGCAGGAATAGCGAAAGGAGGCGCGCAGCGTGGTCCCCTTGCCGGGCGCGGACGTCAAGAAAAATTCGCCCTCGCACATCTCGGCCAGCTGCTTAAACATCGGAATGCCCAGGCCCACCTTGCGCGTGGTGCGGGTGGTGGCAAACGGGCTTTCCACCCGCTTGAGGAGCGCCTCGTCCATGCCGCAACCGTCGTCAATGAGCGTAATGACGACGACATCGCGCCGCGTGTCGATCTCAATGCGGATCACGACCAGCGCCGCGCCCGCCGAGATCGCGTTTTGCACAAGGTCGAGCAGGTGCAATGACAATTCAAACATACCCTACATCGCCCGATATTTTTCGAGAATCCCGTGCACATCCTCCGGCACAAGGCGTCCGTAGACGTCCTCGTTGATCATCATGACCGGCGCCAGGCCGCACGCGCCCAGGCACCGCGTGTCCTTGAGCGTAAAGCGCTGGTCGTCCGTCGTATGGCCGGGCGTCACGCCCAAGCCCTTTTCGATCTCTTCCAAGATGGCCTTAGAGCCCTTGACGTAGCACGCCGTGCCCAGGCACACGCCGATGATGAAGCGGCCGCGCGGCTCGAGCGCAAACTGCGAATAGAATGTCGCGACGCCATAGACTTCGCTCAGCGTGACCCCTAACCCCTTGGCAATATGTATCTGAACGTCCTTTGGCACATGGTCAAAGATGCTCTGCGCCTCCTGGAGCGTGCGCATGACCGCGCCGCGCGATCCCTTATTGGCTGCGATAACCTCGTCCAGTCTTTTGAGCATGTCCTTGTTTTCAAGAACAGACATAGATAAGCCCTCCCTTAGTTAAAAAATTGTCATTTACGACTATGCAAAGTACGCGTGCGCTTGTGGGTGCAAACTTACTGGCTTTATTGTACCATAAATCTTTCTGTGAATCCATTCATCCACAAGTAAATTTACGGCAATCGGCCAGTGTGTTTGGCTTGATTATCCAAATACAGTGCTTACTTATTGGTTAATTTTTCGTTCAGTTTTCTCAACCGGGGCATCTTCCCGCGCAATTGCGGTTTTCATCGCCAAAAACGCCTCGCGGCTGACCACGGTGTTGGTGCCCAAGCAATCGAAGCACCGATTGCCGCACGCGGGGCACACGCAGCCCAGGCCAGCGCTCTCGGCGTGCACCATGTAGGTTTCGCATACGCGACAACTGCAACGCATTGTGTTCATCTCCCATTCCATCAAGTTGGTTAAGCGGCACGACGCTGCGGCGTCGTGCGCAGCTCGGCACCGCAGTGTCGGGCTGGCCTCGAAGAACCGGCGGACGCCTCATAGGCGCCCCTACAGATGCGGGCGATTCGTCCCTGCGCCTTCCCTTGCGGCGCGGCACCCGCAGGTGACGGAAGGGTGGCCTCGGGGTTGGCGCGGAATGAGGGTACCGGGAGGCGAGGACACCACAGTATTAACGTACAGCTCGAGGGGATAGTGTGAAAGGGGGCGAGCAGCCCACCTTTCGCGTTCAATCACCGCGTGAGCGTAGCACG
>JAVXNW010000084.1:0-10752 GCA_036645575.1 Clostridia bacterium
ACGAACCGGCGGACGCCTCATAGGCGCCCCTACAGATGCGGGAGGCACCACCCCTGCGCCTTCCCCTTGCGGCGCGGCACCCATTCTGAGCCTCCCCTTGAGGAGAGGTGGCACCCGCAGGTGACGGAAGGGTGGGCTCGGAGCCACGGCGCGGAGTGCGGGAGAGGTACGACGCCTGCGGGCGATCTTCGCCTACGGGCGGGCGGGTACCGGAGCGGGCGGGGCAAGCGACCTAATCAAACAAAGAAATGTGGTGTGCCAATGTCAACTGAACTCACCGCGCGCGTGGCGCTCGAAAAATATGGCTTCCGCTTTACCCACTCGCTGGGTCAGAATTTTTTGCTCAATCAGGAAGTCATTTCCGGGATCGCCGACGCGGCTGAAGTGGCGGCGGGCGAAAGTATTCTCGAAATCGGCGCGGGCGCTGGCATATTGACCGCGGAGATGATCGCGCGCGGCGCACATGTCGTGGCAATTGAACTGGATAAGGCGCTTGAACCCGTGCTCCAGGCCGTCGTGCCCGGCGCGCACATCCTCTTTGAGGACGCACTCAAGGTCGATCTTGCCGACCTCGCGCAGCACGCCTTTGCCGGCGCGCCCTTTCGCGTCGTCGCAAACCTCCCCTATTACATCACCGCCGACATGATTACCCGCCTGGTCACCCAGCCTACCGGCCTTACCTCCCTCACCGTCATGGTGCAAAAGGAGGCCGCCGAGCGCATTATGGCGCAGCCCGGCCAGAAAAACTACTGCGCCCTCGCCGCGCGCGTGCGCTATTTTGGCGGCGCACGCTGGCTTTTGGACGTCCCGCCCACCGCCTTTACCCCGCCACCCCACGTGGACAGCGCGCTCATTCGCATCGACCGCGCCGCCTGCGAAACACCGGATCGCGCGCGCGAGGACATGATGCAGCGCGTGATCACCACCGCCTTCGCCATGCGCCGCAAGACGCTCAGCAACAACCTCACCCAGGCCTTTTCACTCAGCAAGGAAAAGACCGTCTCCGTCCTCGAAAGCGCCGGCCTTGACGCGCGCGTGCGCGGCGAGGCGCTCACCATCGCGCAGCTCTTGCGCGTAACCGACTGCTTGATGGAACTTTTTCGTTCCGGATGCGTTTAATAAGAGCAGGTATATCTGCCTACATAAGGAGTTGATTTTTGGCTATGGAGGACAACACGGAAAACACGCAGCCAACCGAGACCACAATTGAACCGAAAAAGAAGAAGAAGAGCGTGAAACGAGAGATTTTGGAATGGGCCCTGTGCCTTCTGGGCGCGGTGGCCATTGCGCTGTGCATTCGCACATTTTTATTTGAGTTCGTGCGCGTGGATGGGCGCTCGATGGCCGAGACGTTGCAGCATGACGAGCGCATGTTCGTGACCAAGCTCGATTACTTGACCGGTGCGCCCGATCGCTTCGACGTCATCATCTGCCACTACCCCGATCGCGGCAATCAGGATTTCGTCAAGCGCGTCGTCGGTCTGCCCGGGGACACCATTGCGGTGGCCGGCGGCAAGCTCTTCGTCAACGGCGTCGCGCAGGAGGAGCCCTACATCACCTACCACCCCGACTACCTCATGGCGCCCTTCACCGTGCCCGAGGGCAAGTACTTCGTCTTGGGCGACAACCGCTCCAACTCCAACGACAGCCACATCATTGGCCCCATCACGCGCGATCAGGTCGTGGGGCATGTGCGCAGCGTCATCTGGCCGATCGGCGAGATGCGCGGCATCAGCTGATCTGCGGGCAAATTAAGCGCCTTCATCGCGGACGCGGCATTTTAGGCAGGGTGAAGTCCTTTCTTCGCCCTGCCTTTTTTGCGCGGAGGCATTGCAATTTCCTGCGAATTTGGGTATACTTTAAGAAAAACATGGGACGAAGCGAGGGATGTTCATGCTGGACATGGCGGCGTTTTACAAGGCCTCTTACGGGTTATACCTGGTTTCATCGCGCATGGGCGACGTGCGCGCTGGCTGCGTGGTCAATACGGTGACGCAGGTGACCGTGTCGCCGCTTCAAATGACCGTGGCGATTCACAAGGACAACTTTACCACCGGCGTCATTGCGCAGTCCGGCCTATTCACCGTGGCCGTGCTGGGCAAGTTCGCGTCCATGGAGCTGATCGGGCGATTCGGCTTCCAATCCAGCCGCGACGTGGACAAGTTCGCCGGCTTTAAGACCGTCGAGGACGAGCGCGGCGTGCCCTACGTCGCCGAGCAGGTGGTCGCGCGCTTCAGCTGCAAGGTGGTAAGCCAAGTGGACGTGGGCACGCATGTGCTCTTGATCGGCGAGGTCGTCTCCTGCGAGACGCTCGACGAGCGCGAACCCATGACCTACGCCTACTACCACACGGTCAAAAACGGACTCACGCCGCCCAAGGCGTCCTCCTATCAGGAGGCGCCCAAGGCCAAGGGCTACCGCTGCACCGTCTGCGGCTACGTCTACGAGGGCGACACGCTGCCCCCGGACTTCAAATGCCCCATCTGCGACTGCGGCCCCGACGTGTTCGTGCGCATCTGACCGCCCCCAAAAAACGAACGCCCCGGATCAAACGATCCGAGACGTTCGTTTTTTGCAGCTACAGGCTCACTTTTTTGTCGAGCAGGTAGGCGCTCAGGAAGAAGGCCGCGAGCATCGCCGCCAAGTGGACGAGCGCGGTCGGGACAAATGCCTGCATCATGCCAAGCACCGTGCGGTAGTCGGTGTATTTGGGCAGGAAGAAGGTCAGGTAATTGAGCCCCACCATGATGAGCGCAAAGATCAAGAAGCTCACAATGCCCTTGAACTTCTTGTTTTGAAACACCGTTGCGCTCAGCGTGATCGCGAGGTACGCCAGCACGACCGTCGAGAAAAAGGAGATCAGGAACTCGACAATGGACGATCCGGCGATCAGAAACACCGTGCTTAGGTCGGTGTTCAAGTTCGCGAGCAGCTGATTTAGCATCACTTCCGCCAGGTTCAGCTCCGGAAAGACGCGCAGGATGATCGAGAAATCCCACGCGGCGAACAGGCACAGCATCAGCGCGAACACGCAGCCCAGGATGAGCGTCGCCAGCAGCTTGCTGCCCAATATCTTCGCGCTTGCGTTGGGCGTCATGAACGTGAGGTAGCTGGTCTTGGCGTTTAGTTCCCGCGAGTACAGGCTGATCGAGTAGATCAGCACGCCAAAGATCGAAAAGGACGAGCATGCCGCCAGCACCGCCGCCGCGGTCACGACGTTTTCATAGCTCTTCACCGCCGCCGCCAGCAGGAAATACGCCTGCAACCCGACAAGGGCGGTCAACATCACGACAATCCCGGACAGGTTGCGCCGGTATTCGTATTTGATCAGTTTGAACATGGCCTATTTCCCCTTTCAGGCATATATTTCCTTGTACATCTCGACAATCGACTGGCCGCGCGCCTCGCGCAGCGCATGAGCCTCGCCCGCCAGCACGACTTGGCCGCGCTTCATGAAGACCGCGTAGTCCACGACCTTCTCCAGATCCTCGACCAGGTGGCTGGACAGCAGGATGGCGCGCGTGGGCGACTGGGCCGAAAGGATCGCGTCCACCGTCTTTTCGCGCGCGATGATGTCGATGCCGTTGAGCGGCTCGTCCAGCATCAACAGCCGACTGTCGCGCGAAAGCGTTGCCGCCAGCTTGAGCTTGGCCATCATGCCCGAGGAGAGCGTGCGCACCTTGCCCTTTTCGGGCAGTTCCATCTCCAAGATCATTTCCCGGAACTTGTCCCGCGAAAAGTCCGCGAAGAAGTCCGCGTAGTATTTGCCCACGTCCCCGCAGGTCATGTACCCAAAGAAGTAGCCTTCGGTCGGCATGTACGCGATGTGCGCCTTGGAGCGCGTCCCGATCGGCGCCCCTTCAAACGTCACCTCGCCCGACGTGGGCTTGACCAGCCCCGCCACCATCTTCATAAACGTCGTCTTGCCGCTGCCGTTTGGCCCGAGCAGCGCGTAGGTGTGCCCCTGCTCAATCGTCAGATTGAGCGCGTCCACCGCCGTACTGCCGAGGTACTTTTTGGTGAGATCCTTGCATAATAACATTTTGGGGGTTCCTCCGTTTCCAGGCAGTCCCCGTGAGGTTATGCCTTTTCAATGCCGAAAATTGCGCGCTCTGTGTTGATCGGCCACGCCTTGACGATGCCGGTGGGCGTCTTGCGCTCAATGGACTGGGCGAGCACCGCCTTGGCAATCACGTCCGTCGCGCGCTCAATGACGCCCGACAGCAGATCGCCCGCCTCGTAGGTGACGCAAATGCGGTCGATCACCTCGAGTTCCGAATCCTTGCGCATCGTCTGGAGCTTGGAGATCACCTCGCGCACAAGCCCCTCCTCAATCAGTTCTGGGGTCAGGTTGGTGTCGAGCACCACCGTGACGCCCTGATCGCTCTCGGCGACAAAGCCCGGCTTTTGCGAAGGCGAAGTGAGCACGTCGCCTTCGTTTAACACGACCTGCTGCCCGTCCACCTCAAAGGTCAAGCTTTCGCCGCGCGCGAACCCGTCCACTACGTCGTTTCCGTCAAGCGTCAGCAGGTACCCGCCGATCTTGCCCAGCAATTTCCCGTAGCGCGGGCCCAGCGTGCGCATCTGCGGCTTTAAGCCGTAGGTGGTGAAGTCGCGCGCGTCTTCGACGAAGTGAACCGCCTTTACGTTCAATTCATCCTCGATCAGGAACACCATCTGCGCGGGCAGGCATGCGCCCTTGACGTAGAGCGCCTGCGCGCTCTGGCGCACCTTCATGTTCGCCGTATTGCGCGCCGCGCGGCCCAGCCCCACGATCGCAATGACCTGCGCCATGTCGCGCGTCAGTTTTTCGTCGATCAGGCGCGCGTCCGCTACCGGGAAGTCGCACAGATGCACCGATTCCGGCGCGCCCGGGATGACGCCCGCGACCAAGTTCTGGTACATGTCCTCGGTCATGAACGGAATGTAGGGCGCGAGCAGCTTGGAAAGCGTGGTCAGAATGGTGTACAGCGTCTCAAACGCCGCCAGCTTATCGCCCGCAAGGCCCTTGCCCCAGAACCGCTCGCGGCACCTGCGCACGTACCAGTTGGACAGTTCGTCCACAAACGCGCCGATCGCGCGCGCGGTCTCGGTGATCTTGTAGCTCGAAAGCCCCGCGTCTACCGTGCGGATCAGCTCGTTGAGCCCCGAAAGCGCCCACTTGTCCATGAGCGACAGGTCGCTCGGGTTTGCTGCCTGCGCCGCCGGATCGTAGCCGTCGATCGAGGCGTAGAGCGTGAAAAACGCGTAGATGTTGTAAAGCGTGCCCATGAACTTGCGCTGCATCTCGCTGACCAGGTCGCTTGAGAACCGGGTCGGCAGCCATGGCGCCGCGCTCGCGTAGAAATACCAGCGCACCGCGTCCGCGCCCTGCTTGTCAAGCACTTCCCACGGGTCGATCACGTTGCCCTTGTGCTTGGACATCTTGATGCCGTCCTTGTCCTGCACATGCCCCATCACGACGCAGTTTTCAAACGGCGCGCGCCCGAAGATCAGCGTGCCGATGGCGATCAGCGTATAAAACCAGCCGCGCGTCTGGTCGATTGCCTCAGAGATGAAGTTGGCCGGGAAGTTCTTCTCGAAGGCGTCCTTGTTCTCAAAGGGGTAGTGCCATTGCGCAAACGGCATGGAGCCGGAGTCGTACCAGCAGTCGATCACCTCGGGCGTGCGGTGCATGACGCCGCCGCACTTGGGGCAGGTGAGGGTGATACGGTCGATGTAGGGGCGGTGAAGCTCGAGGCCTTTGGGCACGTCGCGACCCAGCGTTTCAAGCTCCTCGCGCGAGCCGATCACGTGCGTGTGCCCGCACTCGCACACCCATACCGGCAAGGGCGTTCCCCAGTAGCGCTCGCGGCTTAGGCCCCAGTCGATGACGTTGTCGAGGAAATTGCCCATGCGCCCGTCCTTGATGTTGTCCGGGTACCAGGTGATCGCCTGATTGGACGCCATCAGCTGGTCGTGCAATTTGCTCATCTGAATGAACCACGTGGCGCGCGCGTAGTAGATGAGCGGCGTGTCGCAGCGCCAGCAGAACGGGTAGTCGTGCTCAAAGGGCGCGGTCTTGACCAGCAATCCGTCCTCGGCAAGGCGCGCAAGGATCGGCTTGTCCGCGTCCTTGACAAACAGCCCCGCCCACGGGGTCTCGGGCGTCATGCGCCCCTTTGTGTCCACCAACTGCAAAAACGGCAGGTTGTTCTCGCGCCCCACGCGCGCGTCGTCCTCGCCAAACGCGGGCGCTTGGTGCACGATGCCGGTGCCGTCGGTCATCGTGACGTAGCTGTCGGTCACGACGCGCCACGCGGGCTTGTCAACCAGCGGCTTCACAAAGTCGAACAGCGGCTCGTATTCCATGCCGGAAAGCGCGCTGCCCGGCATTTCGGTGAGGTTTGTGATCTCGGTCTCCGCGCCCAGCACGCTTTCAATCAGCGCCTTGCCCATGATGATCGTGCGGCCGTCCGCGTCGAACTTCGCATATGTCTCGGTGGGGCTCACGCACAAAGCGACGTTGCTCGGCAGCGTCCACGGCGTGGTCGTCCACGCGTACAGCCACGTGTTTTCCGCGCCCTTCACCCGAAAGCGCACAAAGGCGCTGGTTTCCTTTACGCACTTGTAGCCCTGCGACACCTCGTGGCTCGACAGCGCGGTTCCGCAGCGCGGGCAGTACGGCACCACCTTGTGCCCCTTGTACAGCAGCCCCTTGTCCGCAATCTGCTTAAGCGACCACCACACCGACTCGATGTAGCTGTCTTCATACGTGATGTAGGGGTGCTCCATGTCCGCCCAGTACCCGACGCGCTCGCTCATCTTCTCCCATTCGCCCTGGTACTTCCAGACCGATTCCTTGCACTTCTTGATGAACGGCTCGATGCCGTACGCCTCGATCTGGTCCTTGCCGTCAAGGCCGAGCTGCTTTTCGACCTCTAACTCCACCGGCAGCCCGTGCGTGTCCCAGCCCGCCTTGCGCGGCACCTGCTTGCCCTTCATCGTCTGGTAGCGCGGGATCAAGTCCTTGATCGCGCGCGTCTCGATGTGGCCGATGTGCGGCTTGCCGTTCGCGGTCGGCGGGCCGTCGTAAAAGGCGAACGTCTCGCAGCCCTCGCGCAGCGCAAGCGATTTTTTAAAGATGTCGTTCTCCCGCCAGAACCGCTCAACCGTCAATTCGCGCGCGACAAAGTTCATGTCCGCCGTTGCTTTCTCGATCATGCTCATAACCTCCCCAAAAATAAAGAGCCTCCATCCCCTTGGGACGAAGGCTCGCGGTACCACCCAAATTGGCGCAATGCGCCCACTCAACACGCGCGTTAACGGGCGCACCCGGTGTGCTTACTGGCGTTCAGCGCACCGCTCCGGGGTGATTCCCCACATCGGACATGCCGGCCGGACTCGCACCATCTTCCGGCTCGCTGACGGCTCCCGATCGGGCGCTCCCCATCATCACAAATATACCTTACCATTATACCAACCGCGGGCGATATGTAAAGCGATTCGGCAAATTTAACCGATCGAGCGCAAACGCCGCGCGCGACGGCGCATGGCTGTGCGCGGCGGAAGAAGGGTGGCGCGAGAGTTTACCCGTTGGGGTTTGAATTTTCCGGCTTTTTGATATATAATATATCATGGTGAGATTTTTCACACCGCAATGTCGCGCGGCGAGGCGGACGCACGCCTACGCGGCGGCATTGAGCGCATATCAGGGAGGAACCAATGGCAAATACCGTTCAAAAAAAGCAGCCCGCCAAGCGCGCGGGGGGGACAAGCAAGGGTCGTGTACAAAAGGAGCAGCCGCAGGAGGAGCGCGGAATCTGGCGCGAGGCGCTGGGCGTGATCCTGTTCTTTGCGGGGATATTGCTCTTCTATTTTTTGATTGTGGAGCCGAAAGAAGGCGCGGGGCAGGCGATCGTGTGGTTTGCGCGCGCGCTTGCGGGCAGTCTTTGCTATGCGCTGCCGCTGGTGCTCGGGTGGATGGGCGTGCTGGTCGCCTTTTCGGGGCGCGACAAGTCGCTCAAATTCGGGCGGATCTTTCTGATGGCGCTGATGATTCTGCTCGTGATGACGCTCATTCACCTGTTCAGCGCCGACGACGTGATGCGGGGCGCGCAGCTGTTTAACTATCCGAATTTCCTCAAGCGCTCCTACGAATTTCAAAAGGCGGGCGCGGGGCTATTGGGCGCGCTCCTGTGCTGGCCGCTCTATCGGGGGCTGGGCATTGCGGCCGCGGCGATGGTGCTGGTCGCGCTGATCCTGGCCGACCTCATTTTGCTGCGCAAGATATCGCTGCGCCACATCGGACACGTGGCGCAGGAGCGAATTGGCTCCATGCGCGAGGAGCACGAGGCGCGCGCCATTTCGCGCATGGAGGCGCGCGAGGCCGCCTGCGCCGTGGTGCCCAAGGCGGCGCCGCGCGAGGGCGAGATGGACGACCCATTCGCCAAATACCTGGGCGACGACGCGCCCGGCCACCGCAGGCAAAAGGAGATGCGCGTGGAGAAGATCTCCGCAAATGATCCGCTGCCGGGCGAGCCGCTGGTGGAACGGATGGCCGACGCGGCCTTTACAGACGACGTGCCCGGCTTTCTGTCCGGGCGCAAGAAGGGGCGCGCGCGCGCCGAGAAGATCACGATCCATGAGCCGCGGCCGCTGGGCAATGCGATGACCGAGCCCGTGATGCCCGAGCCGGACGGCTCCGAGGTGGCCGAGCAGCCGCCGCGCATGCGCGGCGCGCAGGCCGAGGTGGTCGTGCCCGAGGGCGACTGGCGCGTGGTGCCGCTGTTCAAGGGGCGCGGCGCGCAGGCGGATGCGCCGCGCGAGTTTATGCAGGACGACGTGGACTTTGGCGAGATTGAGCCCGGCGGCTATGGCACGGACGGCGGCGCGGGGTATGGCGCGGGGTACGATGATTGCGCGGACGATGCGGACGACGATGCGGACGACGACGGCGCGGATTATGGCGCGGATTATGCGAAGGCGGGCGCGCCGGATGTGCCGCGCGCGAACCAAATGCAGAAGGCGCATGGGCCGGGCCCTGACGACGCGGAGCTGGTTGGCGAGGTGGACTTGGCCACGCCGCCCTTTGACATGCCGGAAGCGCCCTTTGCGATGCCGATCACGCCGGAGAAGCACAAGATGCCCGCGTACCAAGCGCCGGGCGGCAAGCGCCCGCCGATCGCCAAGCCTGCGCCGCCGGAGGAATTTCCCTACGTCTATCCGCCGATCGACCTACTGGAGGCGTCCAAGCCCGCGAAATTGCACGGGCAGAACGAGAGCGATCTGGCCAAGGGCAAGAAGCTGATCGAGACGCTTTCGAGCTTTAATATCGCCGCGCGGATGATCGGCATAGCGCACGGGCCGACCGTGACGCGCTTTGAGCTTGCGCCGGCGGCGGGCGTGAAGGTGAGCCGGATCACCGCGCTGTCTGACGACATTGCGCTCAACCTGGCGGCGGTCAATGTGCGCATCGAGGCGCCCATTCCGGGCAAGGCGGCGGTGGGCGTCGAGGTGCCCAACGAGCAGATCGAGACGGTGCCGCTGCGCGACGTGCTGGAGAGCGCCGAGTGCCGCAGGCATCCCTCGCGCGTCGCGGTCGCGCTGGGTCGCGACAACGCGGGGCGCTACGTGATCGCCGATCTGGCCAAGATGCCGCACGTGCTGATCGCCGGGCAGACCGGGTCGGGCAAGTCCGTGTGCATCAACTGCATCATCTGCTCGATCCTCTACCGCGCGACGCCGGGCGAGGTGCGCCTCATCATGATCGATCCCAAGGTGGTGGAACTCAGCTGCTACAACGGCATTCCGCACCTGCTGGTGCCGGTCGTCACCGATCCCAAGAAGGCCGCGAGCGCGCTTGCGTGGGCGGTGGTCGAGATGGGCAATCGCTACAAGAAATTTGCGACGCTGGGCGTGCGCGACATGAAGGGATATAACCAGCACCGCCCGGACGACGAGCCTGCCATGCCGCAGATCGTCATCATCATCGACGAATTGGCCGACCTCATGATGGTCACGCCCGGCGAGGTCGAGGACGCCATCTGCCGCCTGGCTCAGCTCGCGCGCGCCGCCGGCATTCACCTGGTCATTGCGACACAGCGCCCGTCCGTCAACGTCATTACCGGCGTCATTAAGGCCAATATCCCCTCGCGGATCGCCTTTACCGTCGCGTCGCAGGTGGATAGCCGCACCATCTTGGACGGGAGCGGCGCTGAAAAACTGCTCGGGCGCGGCGATATGCTCTACGCGCCGTCCGGCACCGCCAAGGTGCGCGTGCAGGGCGCATGGGTGTCCGACGACGAGGTGCACGACATCGTCGAGTACATTAAGGTGCGCCACGAGGCAAGCTACGACGAGGACATGATCGAACATATCGACGCCTCCGAAATGTCCGACGCCGATCGCGAGGATTCGCTCGGCGCGTTTGACGATCTGCTCCCGCAGGCCGTCGAGTTGGTCATCGATGCCGAACAGGCCTCCGTCAGTATGCTCCAGAGACGCCTGCGCGTCGGCCACTCCCGCGCCGGTCGCTTGGTCGATGAGATGGAAGTGCGCGGCATCGTCGGCCCCGATGAGGGCAGTAAGTCCCGCAAAGTGCTCATCACAAGAGAACAATACCGCGCGATGTTCAAGGAGTAGGAGGAGGCGGGGAGGCGAGGAGGCGGGGGGAACCAGGAGGCGGGAAGATAATTAAGGGAGGCGGCCTCCGGCGGCCGGGGCGCTGCCCCTGGACCCCGCCAAGGAAGGTCCTTGGATGCCAGCGCGCCT
>JAVXNW010000085.1:0-10615 GCA_036645575.1 Clostridia bacterium
TCCGGCATCACCTGCTTTCGTAGGGTGTCCAGCGGGTGATGAGTTCTGCTCGTGTAGTTTCTTCCTGCCAATGCCATGATACTTTATCAGTTAGGATAATGTCAAGAATAACAAAGCGTGAATGCGTGTAGCGTGAATTGGGTGACGCGGGGCTTGCCAAAATGCGTTGATTTGAGTATAATAACAGGGCATGTATGACGTGCCCGCCAAGGCGCACGGCCGGCGGGCGTCTGTCACGCATCTGTGGGCGAGCCATTAAAAAAAGCGCGTCGTCTGCGATAAACCTTGCCGGCGGCGCTCGTTTTTTTGAATTGTCCCGCATATCTTCATCTATATGGTCTATGGCGGGAGGGACTCTATGAACACACCAGGTTCGATGGAAAACCCGACGGTTTCGGAGTGCGACGCGGCGCTTGACGCGCTGACGGTCGGCGCGCTGTTTGATTTAACCCATACGCTCTGCGCGCCGCTCCTTTCGTCGGTGCGCGATCCGTGGGAAGCGCTGGGCCTTTTGAAGGCCTTTATTCTGGCGCTGGGAAAGAAGTTGCCCAGGGACGAGTACGAGCAGGTGGGCGAGGACGTATGGATCGCGCGCGACGCGCACGTGTACGACGCCGCCTACATCGCGGGCCCTACGATCATCGGCCACGCAAGCGAGGTGCGGCCGGGCGCCTTCATTCGCGGCGCGGCGCTTGTCGGCGAGGGCGCGGTGGTGGGCAACTCCACAGAGCTTAAAAATTGCATCCTATTTGACAAGGTGCAGGTGCCCCACTTCAACTACGTGGGCGATTCCATTCTGGGCTACAAGGCGCATCTGGGCGCGGGCGCGGTCACGTCAAACGTCAGAAGCGACAAAAAAAACGTCGTCATCCACGCGGGGGATCAGAAAATTGCAACCGGGCTGCGCAAGTTGGGCGCGCTCGTGGGCGACAAGAGCGAAGTCGGCTGCAACAGCGTCTTAAACCCCGGCGCCGTGCTTGGCCGCGACGTGATCGTCTACCCCACTTCCTGCGTGCGGGGGCTTGTGCCCGCGCGATCGATCTATAAAAATGACGGCGCGATTGTTGCGCGCAACATGGAGGACTAGCAATGGGCAGACTATTTGGAACAGACGGCGTGCGCGGGGTCGCCAATGAGAAGCTGACGTGCGAATTGGCGCTACAGATCGGGCGCGCCGCCGCGATGGTGCTTTCCGGCTCGAGCCGGCGCAGGCCGGTGTTCGCGGTGGGCATGGACACGCGCATCTCCTCGGACATGCTGTCGATGTCGCTGACCGCGGGGCTGTGCTCGATGGGCGCGGACGTGCTGATGCTCAGCGTCGTGCCCACGCCCGCCGTCGCGTTTCTGGTGGGCAAATACAAGGCCGACGCGGGCGTGATGATCTCGGCCTCGCACAACGCGGCGGAGTTCAACGGCATCAAGATCTTTTCCGGCGACGGCTATAAACTGCCCGACGACCTGGAGGAGCGCATCGAGGCGATCGTGCTTGACAAGGTGCAGGAACCAATCTTCGTCGCGGGCGACGACATCGGCAAGGTGACCTACAAGACGCAGGCGGTCAAGGACTACACCGATCACCTCAAGAGCACCGTGCCCTTTTCGCTCGAGGGGCTCAAGATCGCGGTGGACTGCGCCAACGGCTCGGCCAGCGTGACGGCGGACAAGCTGTTCAAATCGCTCGGCGCGGACTATCAGATTCTCTTTGCCGATCCGGACGGCATCAACATCAACCGCGACTGCGGCTCCACCAACCTGGGCGCGCTGCGCGCCTATGTGGTGGACAATCACCTGGACGCGGGGGTCGCCTTCGATGGCGACGCCGACCGCTGCCTGTGCATCGACGACAAGGGCAACCTGATCGACGGCGACTTCATCATGGCGATCTGCGCGCTCGACATGAAAAAGCGCGGCAAACTCTCGCGGGACACCGTGGTGGGCACCATCATGACCAACCTGGGCTTCCTCAAATTCTGCGAGCAAAACGACATCAAGTTCAACGCCACCAAGGTGGGCGACCGATTCGTGCTGGAGGAAATGCTGCTCGAGGAATACGACTTTGGCGGCGAACAGTCAGGCCATGTGATCTTTCGCGACTTTGCGACGACCGGCGACGGGCAATTGACCGCGATCCAGCTGTTGTCGCTCATGCGGCGCGAGGGCAAGAAGCTGTCGGAATTGGCCTCGGTCATGACGCGCTACCCGCAGTCGATGATCAACGTGCGCGTGTCGCCCGAGGGCAAGCTCCACTTCTACACCAACCCCACCGTCCGTCAGGCGATCGACGAGGCGAAAAAGACGCTGGGCAAGGATGGCCGCATCGTCGTGCGCGTATCGGGCACCGAGCCGCTGATCCGCGTGATGACCGAGGGCGAAGACGAGCAGCTGATCGAGCAGATCGCCCGCGAGATCGCGGCGGTCGTCGAGCAGCAATTGACCTGATATGGCGCGCCTCGACCGCTATGTGAGCGAGAGCGGGCTATCGCGCGCGCAGGCGCGGGAGGCGATTGCGCAGGGGCGCGTGTCGGTTGCCGGACTTGTCGCGCGCGACGCGGGGCAACAGGTGCCACATGGCGCGCCGGTATGCCTAGACGGTGCGCCGGTTCGCCAAGCGGGGCCTACGCACCTAGCGCTGTACAAGCCTTCGGGCGTCGTGACCGCGCAGTCGGACGGGCGCTTTTCAACCGTGTTTGACCTGCTCCCCCCGAAATACCGCGCGCGCGACCTGTCGGCGGTCGGGCGGCTCGACCGGGACACGACCGGGCTGCTTCTCTTTACGACCGACGGGCAACTCGCGCACCGGCTGATCTCGCCGAAGTGGGCGATTGAAAAGGTGTACTTGGCGACGGTCGAGACGCCGCTGACGGAGGCCATCGTGCGGCGCATGGCCGAGGGGGTTCCCCTCAAGGACTTTACGGCGCTGCCGGCAAAGCTGCGCATAATCAATCCCCTGTTGGGCGAAATCACGGTGACCGAGGGCAAGTACCACCAGGTAAAGCGGATGTTTGGCGCGCTGGGTTGCCCGGTCACCGCGCTCCATCGAAAGAGCGTCGGCGGCCTTTTGCTGGACGACGCGATGAATCCCGGCGACGTCCGGCCCCTTACACAAGGCGAAAGTGCGCGCCTGTACGCGCTCACGCATCTCAAGGAGGACTAAATGGGCGATCATTACTATACAGCGGAACCGGGGAGCGTGCGCGACGTGCGCAGTCACAAGATCGAGGTGCTGGGCGTCAGCCTGATGATGCTGACCGACACGGGCGTATTCAGCAAGGATGGTCTGGACGAGGGCAGTCGGCTGCTGCTGGAGACGCTGCCGCCGCTTGAGGGGCGCGTGCTCGACATGGGCTGCGGCTGGGGCGCGATCGGCCTGACGCTGAGCTTGGTCAACCCTGGAACCTGGTTCATCCTGTCGGACGTGAACGCGCGGGCGATCGAGCTGTGCGAGCGCAACCGCCGTGCGAACGCGCTGATGAACGCCCAGGTGTTCTTGAGCGACGGGGTGGCGTCGGTCGAGGGCGAATTTGACGCGGTGATCACCAATCCCCCGATCCGCGCCGGCAAAAAAGTGATCTACCGCCTGTTTGAGGAGGGCTTTGCGCGCCTCAAGCCGGGCGGCAGTCTATATGTGGTGATCCGCAAGCAGCAAGGCGCCGAGTCCGCGCTGGCGTTTTTGAAGGGACTGTCCGAAAATGCGGAGCGAATCGCGCGGGACAAGGGATTTTGGGTTTTGAAATGTGGAAAGGATGAGGGGAAATGAAGACACAACGCCTGTCACGCGTCCTCCAGAACATGGCTACGCGCGGCCTTGACCAGATCTTGGTGACGCAGACCGAATCCATCTACTACCTGACCGGGCTGTGGCTGCTGCCCGGCGAGCGCATGTTGGCCCTTGCGATCGACAAGTCGGGCGACTCAAAGCTGTTTGTCAACCACATGTTCGCGGTGCCGCAGCTTGACGGCGGACCGGCGCTTGTGGAATTTGACGACGTGGACGACCCGGTCAAGGTGCTTGCGGGCACGCTGCGCCCCGGCACGATCGGCATCGACAAGTGGTGGCCCAGCCGGTTCACGATCGAGCTCATGGCGGCGCGCCCCGACATCGTGCCGGTGGTCGGCTCCGCGCCGGTGGATGACGCGCGGATGATCAAGGACGCGGAGGAACTGGCGGGGATGCGCCTAAGCTCGCGCCTGAACGACCAAGTGGTTGGCTCAATGCCCTCCTCGCTCGTGGCGGGCGAGCGCGAGAACGACGCCTGCCGCCGCTATACCGACCGCGCGCTCGCGCAGGGCGCGATGGCCGCTAGCTTCACCCCGCTCATCTGCTTTGGCGCAAACGCCGCCGAGTCGCACCACCAGTCGGACGATACCCGCCTAAAGCCGGGCGACGCGGTGATCTTCGACTTGGGGCTCAACCTAAACCGCATGATGAGCGACATGACGCGCACGCTGTTCTATCGCAGCGCGACCGACGAGCAAAAGAAGGTCTACGAGCTGGTCAAGCGCGCCAACGAGGCGGGTCGTGCCGCCGTTCGGCCGGGGATGCGCATGTGCGACATCGACCGCGCCGCGCGCAAGGTGATCGAAGATGGCGGCTACGGCCCATACTTTTTGCACCGCACCGGGCACGGCATCGGCCTTGGCGTGCACGAGCCGCCCGACTGTTCCGCCGTGTGCGAGACGATCGCGCGCCCCGGCATGGTCTTCTCAATCGAGCCAGGCGTCTACCTTTCCGGCAAGTTCGGCGTGCGCATCGAGGACCTGGTCGCCGTGACCGAGGACGGCTGCGAGGTGCTCAACCAGCTAGACCGAGAGCTCACCATCGTCGATTGACGCGCGCCCCAACCGCCGCGCGGTAGCCCGCGCGCCGCGCGCTTTTTGCGAAAGATCCGAAGCCTTTCCTTCCGTATCCATATGAAGAAACCCGCCGTGCAGCAATCGCTTCACGACGGGTTTTTTATCGGGACTTTCCGCTAAGGAAGCACTGATTAAAGAACGTGCGCGATGGCGAGCTGAATTTTCGCCAGATTCGTCCCGCAAAAGCCGAAGGCGTAGCGGAACTACGTCAAGGATTTTGCAGGACGGAGATGACGGAAATGCAGCCGCCAGCGCGTATGGGATTTAATCAGCGCTTCCGCTAATGAAAGCACTCTTCGGGCAGGGTATCGATGAAGCTGTTTGAGGCCTGCCTGATTTTTCCGAGCACCCGCGCGCGATTTGCGCCGGTGAGCGGCTCGGGCATGGCGTCGTTGACATCGCGGCTGCTGCTCATGCTGCACGGGATGAGCTTCACCGTGCCCTCGCCCACGGCGCCGTTTTGCGGATCGACCGTAAAGGTCTGCTGGTAGATGACGGCGTCCATGTCGCGGGGCGTCTTGATCGCGGAAGACAGCGTGCCCAGACCGTAGGCGATGTACTTGCCCTTGTACTTTTCGACGCCGTTAACCACGTGGCTGTGGTGGCCGACGACCAAATCCGCGCCGGATGAGACGAGCATTCGCCCGAAATTGCGCTGCGAGGCGTTCGGGGAATAGCTGTATTCCTTGCCCCAATGCACCGAGGAAACGACCAGGTCGCACTGGCGGTTGAGCGACTGCACGACGTTCTTGGCTTGAGAGGAGATGGCCGCGTTTGCGTTGATCGCGTAAAAGGCGCACAGACCCACCCGCACCCCGCCGCGATTGACGATGGCGGTCTGCGCATTGCGCATGTAGGCCATGTCGTGCGCGCGCACGGCGGCGCGGGTGGCGGCCGCACTGTCGCTAAAATCTTCGGCGTGGTTGTTGGCGTGACCCACGACGTCGACGCCCGCGCCCGCCAAGATGCTCGCGTAGGCGGGCTTGGCGCGGAAGGTGTAGGACTTGCGCCCGTTTAAGCGCATCGAGTTGGTAAAGCTGCCCTCCAGGTTGACCAAGGTGATCTCGTCCGGCCCGTCAAAGTACTTGTTCACTTTTTTGAAGAACTTGCCGTCGTAGCGGTCGTAGAGCCGGTCGTAATATTTTTCGGACGCGGGATTTGCCGGGGGCTTGCGCGGATCGCCGCCGATTGTGACGTCGCCCACCGCGGTGATGGTCACCTCGCGCGTGTCCGGCGCGCCTGCGGAGGACTTGACCGTGATCGCGCACCGGCTGCCCTTGGCGCCCGCGCGCGCGGTGATCGTCGCCCTGCCCTGCGCAAGCGCGGTGACCTTTCCGTCCATTACCGTCGCCACGCGCTCGTCGCTGCTGGTCCACTTGACCGTGTCGATGGTCGCGTTGGCGGGCTTGATGACCGCCTTGAGCGTCAGCTCCTCGCCCACTTCCATCAGCTTTTGGCTGTCCGACAGGGTGACGCCCGCCACGCGGACTTGATGCACGGTGACCTTCGTCGAGGCGCTTGCGCCGTCGGGCGTCATCGCGCGAATGAGGGCGATGCCCTTGATCCTTCCCGCCGTGACCAAGCCCGTCTGATCGACGGTCGCAACCGCGGAATTGCTGCTCTGCCACGTGACGCGCATGCCTTCCGGAAGCGGCGGAACCACCTTGACCGACAATTGCTTCGTCGCCTTGCAGGCCATCGATACATTTTTAAAATTCATGTAGACGCGACTTTGCGCCAGTGCGGGCACCGAGACTGCGCACAACATCACGCACAGCAATAGGCACCCGGCCAGTTTCCACATTCGTTGTTGTCGCTTCATGTGCTCCTCCGTACAGTTTATTTGCGCGCGCCGCCATGGCGCACACAAGGAAAATACTTCCTTTCTTTATTATGTCATAATTTGGTCGAAAAGTCATAAACATTGGGCTAATTTTGAATATTTAACATTTATGTTTTCTTTATGGCGCGTCCGCCAGCCGAATCAGCACCTGCGCGCCGCACAGCAGCGCCCGCTCGTCAAAGTCGAATTGATCGGTGTGCAGCGCAATGCCGCTTCCGAGGCCGACATAGAGCATGAGGCTGGGCAGCGCCTGGGCGTAAAAGCCAAAATCCTCCGCCAGCATCGAGGGCGCCGAAAGCGTGCGCAGGTCAAAATCCGGCATTGCGCCAAGCGCCTCGCGAAACAGCGTTGGGTCATTGACGAGCGCGGGGTATCCCGCGTCCAGTTGCACGTCAAAGGTCACGCCATATTGCGCCTCGCACGCGCGCGCCACGCGCGAAAGGGCGTGGCGCAATTGGTCAAACGCCATAGGGTCAAACGTGCGCATCGTGCCGCCCAGGCGCGCCTCGCCCGCGATCACGTTGACCGCGTGCCCCGCTTCGATCCGGCCAAACTTGAGCAGGCGCAAGCAGTCCTCCGGCATGGCGCGCTCAAAGGCGAGTACCTGCGTCACAAAGTCGCACAGCGCCCAAAGCGCGTCCGCGCCCTCGCTTGCGCGCGCCACGTGCGCGGATTTCCCCCGAACCAGCACGTGCACCTCGCTCGCGCGCGCCATGAACGCGCCGGGTCGCGACGCAAGCACGCCCATGGGCAGCATCGGCTCCACGTGCAGCGCATACGCCCGCGAGACGCGGTATTTTTGGAGTAAGCCGCTCTCGACGACCAGCCGCCCGCCGCCGCCCGACTCCTCCGCCGGCTGAAAGACGAGCAGCAAATTGCGCTTGAGGTTGTCCAAGTGCGCGCTGGCCCAGTCGCCCAGCGCGAGCAGCATCGCCATGTGCCCGTCGTGGCCGCAGGCGTGCATCTTCCCCGGATGATGCGACGCGTAGGGCGCGTGGGTCGCCTCGGCGATCGGCAGCGCGTCCATGTCGCTGCGAAAGGCGTAGGTGTCCTGTCTGCCCGCGTCAAAAAAGACGCTGATCCCAACTTGCGCGACCATTTCCACCCGCGCGTGCCACGGCGCGATCTGGCTCATCAGATACGCGCGCGTCTCGTAAAGCGCAAAGGCGATCTCCGGCCGCTCGTGGAGCGCGCGCCTGCGCGCGGTCAGCTGCTCCTGCATCGCATTCCCTTTCCGATGGGCGGCGACCAATCGCGCCCATCCGCCCATGCGGGATTTATCCGGCGGTTTCTAAACCCAAGCTTCCATTCCTATTATAGCCAAAGATGGTAAAGATTGATGGAACGCGATTGATTTTTTCGATCCGACCTGTTATGATGACAAAAAAGTGGGAACGCTGTTTGTCGGGGACGCGGGGCGCCCCGGCCGCGCTCCGGCGCGTTTCCAGCAGGAGGGTTCGCTATGTTTCAAGGGAGCTATGTGGCGCTCATTACGCCGTTTCACGAAGACGGCAGCGTCAATTACGAAAAGCTGGCGGAACTGTGCGCGTGGCAAGTCGCGCAGGGCACCCAAGGCATCGTCGCGCTGGGCACGACCGGCGAGTCCAGCACCATGACGCACGAGGAGGACGAAAAAGTCGTGCGGTGCGTGATGGAGGTGGTAAATGGCCGCGTCCCGGTGATCGCGGGCGCGGGGTCCAACTGCACGGAGACGGCGCTGATGAAGAGCCTCGCCTACGAAAAGCTGGGCGTGGACGGGCTGCTGCTGATCACGCCGTACTACAACAAGGCCAACGAAAAGGGCATGTACAAGCACTTTTCGACGATCGCCGACCACGTGAAGACGCCCATCCTCCTCTACAACGTGCCCGGCCGCACCGGTTGCGCGCTGAGCCCCGCGTGCGTGGAGGCGCTGAGCAAGCACCCGCTGATCGTAGGGCTCAAAGAGGCGAGCGGGTCGATCTCGTATGTGGCGAAGGTGGCGCGCTCGATCACGAAGGAATTTGCGCTCTTCTCGGGCAACGACGACATGATCGTGCCGGTGATGGCGCTGGGCGGAAGCGGCGTGATCAGCGTATTTGCGAACATGTGCCCTCGCGAGACCGTGCAGATCGTGCAGAGTTGCCTGTCGGGCGACTATAAGGCCGCGACCGCGTTGCAGCTCAAGTACCTCGATTTGATCAACGCGCTGTTTATCGAGGTGAACCCGATCCCGATCAAGGCGGCGATGAACGCGCGCGGGATGTGCGTGGGCGGGTATCGGCTGCCGCTGTGCGAGATGGACGAGGGCAACCGCCAAAAGCTGATCAGCGCGATGCGCGTCTTGGAGGAAGCATGAACGTCATTTTGTCCGGGCACGGCCGCATGGGTCGGATGATCGAGGAATTGCTGCTGGACGCGGGCGACACGATTCTGGGCGTGGTAGACGCGGGGCTGTTTGAGGCGCCGCTGGATGTGCCGGGCAAGGCGGACGTGCTGATCGATTTCTCGCACCCGGACAACCTGGCCAAGGCGCTGGCGTTTTCCGCGCAGACCGGCTGCGCGCTGGTGCTGGGCACGACCGGCTACACCGACGCGCAGCTGAGCGCGATTCGCGAGGCGGCGTCCCGCGCGCCGGTCATTTACGCGTCCAACTACTCGCTGGGCGTCTTCCTGCTCAAAAAGGCGGTGGAGGCGGTCGCGCCGGCGCTGCTCACGGCCGGGTTTGACGTGGAGGTCGTGGAGGCGCACCACAATCAAAAGGCAGACGCGCCCAGCGGCACCGCGAAGATGCTGCTTCACGCGATCGATCCCGAAGCGCAGCGCCCGCGCGTCTATGGGCGAAACGGGCAGGTAGGCGCGCGCGGGCAGGAGATCGGCGTGCACGCGGTGCGCGGCGGCACGGTAGCGGGCGCGCACAGCGTGTGTTTTTTCGGCGACGACGAGGTGCTGACGCTCACGCATTCGGCGTCCAGCCGCCGCATCTTCGCGCTGGGCGCAATTCGCGCGGCGCGCTTCGTCGCGGGGCGCGCTTCGGGGCTGTACCGCATGGACGACGTATTGGAGGGACAATAATGGACGCACAGGAGATCATTGCCTTTATTCACGACGCGCCGAAAAAGACCCCGGTCAAGGCGTATATCAAATGCCTTTCGGATTTTGAGACGCCCAACGTCCAGTGTTTTGGCGTGGGCGACAAGGTGTTGATCGGCGAGTGGGCAGAAATTGAAAAGCTGATCGAAAAAAACAAGGCGCTGATTGCGGATGTGGTGATCGAGAGCGACCGGCGGTTGAGCGCGGTGCCGCTGCTTGATGTAAAGGGCCTCAACGCGCGGATCGAGCCAGGCGCGATCATCCGCGATCGCGTCCAGATCGGCGAGCGCGCGGTGATCATGATGGGCGCGATCCTGAACATCGGCGCGGTGGTCGGCGAGGAGACGATGATCGACATGGGCGCGGTGCTAGGCGGGCGCGCGACGGTGGGCAAGCGGTGCCACATTGGCGCGGGCGCGGTGCTAGCGGGCGTGGTCGAGCCGGCGAGCGCTACGCCGGTGGTCATTGAAGATGGCGTGCTCGTGGGCGCAAACGCGGTGATCATCGAGGGCGTGCACGTTGGCGCGGGCGCGGTGATCGCGGCGGGCAGCGTCGTGATCGAGGACGTGCCCGCCGGCTGCGTAGTCGCGGGCGTCCCCGGTCGCGTCATCAAGATGAAGGACCAGGCGACCGAGGCCAAGACCGCCCTCATCGACGCGCTGCGCGCGCTGTAGCGTAGCACGGCACTGCGGTGCCGTGCTACGCTCACGCGGGTTATTGAACGCGGAGGAGGGGCTACTCGCCAGCCCGGCACTGCGGTGCCGTGCTGACGCTCACGCGGGTTATTGAACGCGGAGGAGGGGCTACTCGCCCCCCTCCACACCACCCCCTCGAGCTGTGCGGTAA
>JAVXNW010000086.1:0-10486 GCA_036645575.1 Clostridia bacterium
CTCCGGCGGCCGGGGCGCTGCCCCTGGACCCCGCCAAGGAAGGTCCTTGGATGCCAGTCGCGCCTGAGGGCGCAGGTGGGAGGCGGGAGAGGCGGGGGAGGCGGGAGGCGGGAGGCGGGAGGCGGGGGCGGCGGGGGAGGCGGGCGAACGACCGGAGCGACCCGCGTGAGCTACGCGATTCCCACGAACCGATCCAGGTTGTCCGAAATCCTTTGGGCCAGCGCTTCGGGCGCGATGCTTCTAAGCTGCGCGATCGCGCGGATGCTGCGCTCGAGCACGCCCGGCACTTCTTCCGGCGCGACCTTTTTCCCAAGCGCCCATTCCACCGCGCCCATGCCGTCGGTCTCGACCAGCATCCGGTCAAGCGGCACGCGCTCGGCCACCTGCCGCACCGCGGGGTTGATCGCAATGTCTGGGCCGATCGAAAAGTAACAGCCCTGACAAATGTAATCCCCAAGCCCCTGCGCGCAGCTATACCAGTGAATCAACTTGCGCATGGTGTATTTTGAAAGCGTCCGCGCGATCTCTTCTTCACAGCCCTTGGTGTGCAGAACCACCGGCTTTCCCGCCTCCTGCGCATAGGCCAGCTGCGCGGTGAACGCCGCGCGCTGCGCCTCAATCGGCACGTCGCACCAGACGCTGTCAAGGCCGATCTCGCCCACGACCGCGCACTTTTCCATGTAAGGCATCATGTCATCCACGGAAATTGTGCCCGCGTGCCACGGGTGCAGCGCCGCGCTCCGGAGCAAGACGCCGTCTTCCGCAAGCGCAAACAGCGCCCGCGCGTCCGCCGGCTGGGTCGCGCACAAAAGCGTTCGAATGCCGCCCGCGCGCCGCGCCGCAAGTTCTTCGGGGCTGCCCAGGTGCGCGTGCGCGTCGGTCAAGTTCCTCATGATCGCTCCCCCCGAATCAGGCCGTGCAGCAGTTTGCGCAGCGCGCCCTGCTCATACAGCCAGTCGCGCGTGCGCGCCTTTTCATCAATGCACACCTCGCGCACGATCCGCGAGGGCGTGCCGCCCAGCACGTAAATGCGGTCGCTCAGGTAGATCGCCTCGTCGATGTCGTGCGTGACCAGGAGCGTCGTGCGCTTGAGCGCCGCGCGCATGTCGTTCAGCCAGTCCTGCATGTCCCCGCGCGAGATTACGTCGAGCGCGCCAAACGGCTCGTCAAGCAGCATGATGTCCGCGGCGCACAGCGCCGTGCGCAAAAACGCCGCGCGCTGGCGCATGCCGCCCGACAGCTCGTCGGGGTAGGCGTCTTGATAGCCGGACAGCCCAAAGGCGGGCAGGTTTTGAAGCGCCACCTTTTTCGCGGCTTCCTTCTCGCCGTGGATGTCCGCGTAGAGGCAGACGTTGTCCAAAATCGTGCGCCATTTGAGCAGCAGATCGTTTTGCGGCATGTAGGCAAAGTGGCCGGTCATGCCGGAAATAGCCTGCCCATCCACGGTCATCTCGCCCGCGTCGGGGCGCACAAAGCCCGCAAGCAGGTTGAGGATGGTGGACTTGCCGGACCCCGACGCCCCGAGGAGGCTGACAAATTCGCCAGCCTCCACGCGCAGGGAGATGTTATCTAGCAGCGGCTTCTCGTCGTAGCGAAAAAAGACCTGCCGCAATTCGAGCTTAGGCATCTTTTTCGGGCAGGAACGCGTTGGTGTAGAGCTGGTCGGGCGCAATGTCGCTTCCGATCACGCCGTACTCCAGGCAGAACTGGGTGTAGTTGTTCCACACCTTGTCGGTCATCTCGCCCCAGCGCGCCGCGTCGTCCTGATACTTGCCGGAGAGGTATTTTTGCGAGATGGTCAGCATTTCAAGCGAGTAGTCGGGCGCGTATTTCAAAAGGATCTGGGCGCACTCGTCCGGGTTTTGGATCGCATACGCATAGCCTTTCGCCGTCGCCGCAAGGAACTGCTTCACGGTGTCCGGGTGATTGGCGATCATGTCCTCGTTGGTGATGATGACCGGCGTGTAGTAGTCCAGCCGCTCGTCCAGCTGCCGAAGCTCCATGTAGTTGATCGGGAAGTCGTTCATCTGGCACTTGACGCTGTCCCACGCCTCATAAAACCACATGATGTCGCACTTGTCCTCGAGCGCCGCAAAGCCCGTGCCGTCCGAGATCACCATGCTCAGCTTGGAAAAATCCGCGCCCGCGCGCGTCATGACCGCTTTGAGCACCGCCTCTTCGCCGGGTCCGCCCCAGCCCGAATAGGTCTTGCCCTCAAAATCCTTGACCGAGGTGATGTTCTTGCCCGCAAAGGTGGCAAAGCCCGACGTGTTGTGCTGAATGATCGTCGCAATCGCGCGGATCGGCAGCGGCTCCTCCAGTGTGCGCGCGACCGTCACATCCTCCTGATAGCTGATGCCGAACTGGCCCTTGCCCACCGCGATCAGCGTGCCGGTCGCGCCCTCGGTGGGCTCAATGATCTGGACGTTCAGCCCGGCTTCTTCATACCAGCCCTTTTCAAGGGCGACGTACAGGCCGGTGTGGTTGGTGTTGGCGACATAGTCGAGGATCACGGTCACGTCCTCAAGCGCCAACGCGGAGGTCGCGCCCAAGCACAAAAGCGCGCAAAGCGCCAAAGCCAATAATTTTTTCATCGTTTTATTTCTTCCTTTCAATTGTGAACCGTTTTGATTTTCCGAAGACGGCGCGGCATGGCGACGCGCTCGAACACGCGCACAAGCCCGTTCATCATGAGGCTGAGCGCCACGATCACCAGCACGCAGGCGAACATCTTGTCGAGCGCATAGCTGTTCTTGACGCGCAGCAGGTAGTAGCCCAGTCCCTTTTGCGAGGCGATCCATTCGCCGACGACCGCGCCCGATATGGCGTAGGTCGCCGCGACCTTGAGTCCCGAGATCAGGTTGGGCATGGCGCTTGGCAGCTTGATCAGGCGATAGACTTGCAGCTTGCTCGCGCCATAGGAGCGCACCAGCTCCACGTAGGCGGGATCGACCTGCGCCATGCCATCCACAAAGCTGACCGCGATCGGGAAAAAGCACATCAGCACCACCGTCAGGATCTTGGGCGCGAGGCCAAAGCCCAGGTAGATGATCAGAATCGGCGCAAGCACGATCATGGGCACCGTCTGCGTGACCACCAGAATCGGGTAGACGCTCCTTTTGAACAGCGCAAACGCGTCCATCAAGACGCCCAGCACCAGCGCGCACACAAGCGATATCGCCATGCCGGCAAGCGCCTCCGCCACGGTCACGAGCGCGTGCCCCGACAGGTTGCCCAGCTCCTTCCCCAGCGCGCGCACGACGTCCGATGGCGCGGGCACGACATAGGCGGGCACTTGGGTCAAGTGCACCAAAAGCTCCCAGAGCACGAGGAGGGACAAGCATACGATACCGGGCAGGAGAAAAGAGGCCTGTTTTTTCACGCAATTCACCGCCTTTCCCAAAAAAACTTGCCGTGACATACAGGTGTCACGGCAAAAAAACAGTTCATATGTTTCCTGCGTTGGCATTATCCAAATCAGGTAATGCGGGTCGGAGTTGCAAGACTCCCTCTCAGCCTGCGCGACACAAGCTCCCCAAGTATGCGTATGCATTATACCCACATGCGCCCATCCTGTCAAGTTAAGGCCTCGCGCAACTTTCGCCAAGGCCTCGCGCAACTTTCGCCAAGGCCTCGCGCAACTTTCGCCCAACCTTCGGCGATAAGCCCGCGCCCCAAGCTGGCGCATCACGGCGCGCACATTGCGCGCAGGCGGCGGCGGTAGGCTAGGGGCATGGGGCGGGCTTGGGCGGCGGGGGGGATCCCATCCAGTCAATCTTCGCAGGTGGTGTCCGTTGCGATTGGCAGTTGGGGATCTCCATCTTCGGTCGAGGGCGCCATTTTGCTGATGAGCGCCTCCTCGATGCGGCGATCCTCGACGCGATCCACGTGGATGTGCAGGCCGTTGATTTCGACGTCTAGGACGCTCCCGTCCTTGGGGATGGTGTGCAGGCAGCTATAGACCATGCCGCCGACCGTGTCGTAGTCCTCATCCTCGGGAAGCTCGATGTCAAGCGCCTCGGAAAGCGTGTCGATATCGACGGAGCCGGACACGCGCCACAGGTTTTCAGAGATCTTTTCGATCTCGGCCGGCTCGGTCGGGTCGAACTCGTCGTAGATATTGCCCACAATCTCCTCGAGCAGGTCCTCGATGGTGATGATGCCGCAGACGTCGCCGTACTCGTCCACCACCACCGCGATGTGGATCTTTTTCTTCTGCATGTCCTTAAAGAGCTGGTCGGCATGGATGGATTCCGGCACGAAATACGGCGGGCGCAGCAGCTCGCGCATGGTCTTGGGGTCGGGATCGGACAGGTTGAGCAGGTAATCGCGGGCATTGAGGATGCCGACGATGTCGCTGGGCTCCTTGTCGTAGATCGGGTAGCGCGAAAGGCCGGTGCCGCGAATGACCTTGATGACCTCGGCGCGGTCGGCGTCCAGCGCAATGGCCTCGACGTCCGGCTCGTGGGTCATGGCGTCGCGAACAGAGATGTCGTCAAAGTCGAATACGTTCTGTATCCACTCCATCTCAGCGGAGTCGATGGTGCCGCGCTCCTCGCCCAATTCCACCATCATGCGAATCTCGTCCTCGGTGACCGTCTCCTCCTCGGATTCGGTCTTCATGCGGCACAGCTTGAGCACCACGTTGGTCGATGCGGACAAAAACGTGATGATCGGGCGCATGACGACGGAAACCGCCATGACGACCGAGCAGGCCGCGCTCGCCACCTGCAGCGGCTTTTGCATCGCGATGCGCTTGGGCACAAGCTCGCCAAAGACCAAGGTGAAAAAGGAGAGCACGATCGTGATCAGGATGAGCGCGATCGTGTTGAGCACGTCAAGGGACAGGATCTGAAAGCCAAGCCCCGTGTAAATCCAGTCCGCCAACGGGCCGGCAAAGTTGTCGGCCGCAAAGGCGCTGCCCAAGAACCCCGCCAGCGTGATGCCCACCTGTATGGTCGACAAAAAACCAGCCGGCTGCTCGACCAGCTTGATGAGCTTGGGCGCCATTTTGTCGCCCTCGTCGGCCATCTTGTGAAGCTTTGTCGCATTGAGTGAAATGACGGCGATCTCCGTGCCCGCAAAAAATGCGTTCAGCAAAATCAGCACCAGCTGGAGCAGCAGTTGTTGTGGAATGGAACTCAAAATAACCTCTCCCTTTTCGTGTATGACGCAAAGCCTCGGGGGCCTGCCATCATGTATAGACGCACAAAAGGCATAGCCATCCGCAAACCATGCGAAGGGCTATACCTCATATTCTCCGTTGATCTCCAATACGGACCAGGTTCTGAAGCAGGGTCATCCATGCGGACTTATATCCTTTCTCTTGGGAAAAACAGTTTACAAGATATTATACCTGCCAGATCGTCAATTGTCAAGCATAAACCAAGGGAAGCGCTGATTAAAGAACGCGCGTGATGGCGGAAATTGAGCCGCCCGCGCGCGTCCAAGTGGCCCGGCGCGCCCTTGGCGCAGGCTGCGTCATGCGCGGGGGCTTGCGCTTGGGGTTTTGGGGGTTGAGCGCTTGCCGGTCAGCTCGTCCACGCGCAGGCGCAACGGCAGCGTCGCGCGGAGCTGATTGGGACCGTAGACCGCCTTTTCGTGGGTGTAATGGCTGATGACGCAGCTGAGGGCGTGTTCGCTCATGCCGTCTGGCAGGATCTCTATCTCGCCTGTGCCGCACACGCTTTCGTAGGCCATCGAAGAATTGCAGATCACGCCCTCGCCGCGCACCCATTGCGGCGCGACGCAGGCGGTGAAGGCCGCCTTGGGATTTGCGCGGATGAGGTCCAGCTTTTTGCCCACGCGGGCGCAGTGAAAGTAGAGATACAGCGCGTCCTCCTCGCGCGAAAATCCGAAGTTCATCGGCAGCACATAGGGCGCGCCCCCGTCGTCGAGCGCCAGATACACGATGTCCGCCCGCGTGAGAATGTCCAGCATGTCACTTTGTTCGGTGATTTCCTTGTCTTTGCGTCGCATAATCACACCTCCGCCCCCATTATAGACGATTTCCCGCGCGGATGCAACGCCCCACGATTACAGGCGTCACGCGCGGATCTAGGGAAGCGCTGATTAAAGAACGTGCGTGATGGCGAGCTGAATTTCCGCCAGATTCGTCCTGCAAAAGCCGAAGGCGTAGCGGAACTACGTCGAGGATTTTGCAGGACGGAGATGACGGAAATGCAGCCGCCAGCGCGTGTGGGATTTAATCAGTGCTTCCCTAGCGCACCGCGCCGTTCCGCTTGCGCCCCTTTGCTTAGGCGTCCGCGAGTTTTTACTTGCGTGGCGGTATTCGCGCCATATTCGAGGGGTATAATCTATCGCATGCTATGGAAGCGGCGGGGTAGGCTTTGCCTGGGGAGGGAATGCGATTGAGGTGTCTGGGGCGCAGGATCAAGCAATTAAACAACGCCTTTGAGCGAGAGGCGAACCGGCTGTTGCAGGAGCACCGGATGACGTTTGCGCAGATGGAGATGCTGCGGATTGTCGGGGAAGCGCGCGGCGCGGTGAACCAGCGGTATATCGAGGACGCGCTTGGGCTTAAAAACCCCACGGTGACCGGGACGCTCAATCGGCTGGCGCAGAAGGGATTTATCCGGCGCGTGGTAAACCCGGAGGATGGGCGCAGCAAATTGATCGAGGTGACCGCGCAGGCGGGCGTCTTCCGGGCGCGGGCGATAGAGACATTTCGCGCAATGGAGGCGCAGGCGTTTGCCGGGTTCAGCCAAGCGGAGCTTGAGCTATTTGAGGAACTGCTGCAAAAGGCGCAAAACAACATGAGCCCGGCGGCGTGTGCCGCGCCGAGCGCGGGGATGGAGGACGAAGATGTATAGACGGCTCATTCAATATGTAGGAAAGTACAAAAAGTACGCGTTGCTCACGCCGATCACGATTGTGGGCGAGGTCATTTTGGAAGTGATGATCCCGACGGTCATGGCGCTGATGATTGATGGCGGCATCATGGGGGCGGGTGGCGTCGCCTTTACGGTGAAGATGGGGCTGTTGATGGTGGGCATGGCGTTTTTGAGCCTGTGCTTTGGCGCGCTGTCGGGGCGGTTTGCGGCGCAGGCGGGCATGGGTTTTGCCAAGAACCTGCGCGCGGCGCTGTTTGGCAAGGTGCAGGATTTTTCGTTTAAGAATGTGGATCGGTTTTCGTCGGCGTCGCTTGTGACGCGGCTGACGACCGACGTGACCAACATGCAGACCGCGTTTATGATGACGCTGCGCATGGCGATCCGCGCGCCGCTGATGCTGGTATTTGCGGCGATCATGGCGGTCAAGCTAAACGCGCAGCTGTCGCTGGTGTTTGTCGTGGTGCTGCCGGTGCTGGGCGTGACGATCTACTGGGTTCTGTCGAAGGCCTACCCGCGTTTTGGCGAGATGCTGAAGAAATTCGACAAGCTGAACGCGGGCGTGCAGGAGAACCTGATCGCGATTCGGGTGGTGAAGGCGTTTGTGCGCGAGGACTACGAGAAGGTCAAGTTTGAGGAGGAGGCCGCCGCGGTCAAGAACGCGCAGGTGCGCGCGGAGAAGCTGGTCAACCTGATGATGCCGGTCATGCAGCTGGTGATGAATCTGTCGATCGTGATGGTATTGTGGATCGGCGGCACGATGATCGCGGGGGGCACCTTCGCGATTGGCGAATTGTCCGGGTTCATAACCTACATCACGCAGATTCTGATGTCGCTCATGATGATGTCGATGGTGTTTATGATGCTGGTGATATCGCGCGCGTCGGCGAGCCGGATCGGCGAAGTGCTGGACGAGCGGATCGACATTGTGGACGGGCAGGGCGCGGGCGTGCCGGCGGTTGCGGATGGATCGGTCGTATTTGACCACGTGTCGTTTAGCTATTCGGGGGATGAGGCGCACTTGTCGCTGTTTGACATCAACCTGAATATCCCGGCGGGCGCGACGGTGGGGATTTTAGGCGGCACGGGCAGCGCGAAGACCACGCTTGTGCAGTTGATTCCGCGGCTCTACGACGCGACAGCCGGGCGCGTGCTGGTGGGCGGGCGCGACGTGCGCGAATATCCGCTTAAGGTGCTGCGCGACAGCGTGGCCATGGTGCTGCAAAAGAACGTGCTGTTCTCGGGCACCATCCGTGAAAACCTGTTGTGGGGCGACGAACACGCGACAGACGCGGAGCTGATCGCGGCGTGCAAGGCGGCGCAGGCGCACGAGTTCATCCTGTCGTTTCCGAATGGGTATGAAACGGTGCTGGGCCAGGGCGGTGTGAACCTGTCGGGCGGGCAGAAGCAGCGGTTGTGCATTGCGCGGGCGCTGGTCAAAAAGCCGAAGGTGCTCATTCTGGACGACTCGACAAGCGCGGTGGATACCGCGACCGACGCGCGCATTCGCGAGGCGTTTGCCACGCAGCTCGCGGATACGACCACGCTCGTCATCGCGCAGCGCGTGACGTCGGTCATGGACGCGGATCAGATCATCGTGCTGGACGACGGGCGGGTGAGCGCGACCGGCACGCACGCGGAACTGATGCGCACAAGCGCGATCTACCGCGACGTGTACGACGCGCAACAGAAGGGGGTGGCGTAAATGCCGGGACCAATGGGGGGCGGGCGCGCGATGCGGATGCCGCCTGCGCATGTGGCGCATCCGATGAAGGTGTTCAAGCGCATTCTATCCTATATGTCGGGAAGCGCGCCGCTGCTTTTCGTGGTGGTGGTGTTTATCCTGCTGGGCACCGGCGCGCAGGTGCTGGGCACCAGTTTTTTGCAGGGGCTGATCGACAACTACCTGACGCCGCTATTGGGCGGGTACGACGCAACGCTGCTGCGCGGGCTTGCCCAGGCGCTCGTGCTGATGGGCAGCATCTACGCGGGCGGCGCGATATCGACCTACGTCTACAACCGAATCATGCTCAAGGTGTCCACCGACACGCTGTATAAGCTGCGAATCGACCTGTTTGACCACATGGAATCGCTGCCGATCAGCTACTTCGACCAGAACACCCATGGCGACATCATGTCGCGGTTCACCAACGACACCGACGCGGTGCGCACAATGCTGTCAAACAGCATTGCGCAGTTTCTCTCATCGGCGGTGACGGTCGTGAGCGTGTTTGTGCTGATGGTCGCGTACTCGTGGCAATTGACGCTGGTCGTGATCGGCATGATGCTGGTGATGGTCAAGGTGATCGGGCTGATCGGCGGCAAGTCTGGCGCGTATTTTGTCAAGCAGCAGGGTGCGCTGGGCAAGGTGAACGGGTACATCGAGGAGCTGATCGAGGGGCAGAAGGTGGTCAAGGTGTTCTGCCATGAGCCGCAGGCGCAGGCGACGTTTGACGAATTGAACGAGCAGTTGTGCGAAGTGGCGACGAGCGCGAACACATTTGCGAACATCCTGATGCCGGTCATGTCGAACCTGTCAAACGTGCTCTACGCCATCACCGCCATTGTGGGCGGAGTGCTCGCGATTGGCGGAACGCTGTCGCTGGGCACTGTGGTCGCGTTTTTGCAGTTCACGCGCTCCTTTTCGCAGCCGATCACGCAGATATCGCAGCAGTTTAACGCGGTGCTCGCGGCGCTGGCCGGCGCGGAGCGCATCTTCAAGGTGATCGACCTGCCGCCCGAAAAGGACGACGGGTACGTGACGCTCACACAGGACGAAAAGGGCGCGTGGCTCTGGCGGCACCCGCACAAGGCGGACGGCACGGTGACGTTTGCGCCGGTGCGCGGGGACGTGGTGTTTGACGATGTGACGTTCGGATACGACGCGGACAAGACGGTGCTGGACGGCGTGTCGCTCTACGCGCGGCCGGGCCAGAAGATCGCCTTTGTCGGATCGACCGGCGCGGGCAAGACGACGATCACAAACCTGATCAACCGCTTCTACGACGTGCCCGCAGGCAAGATCCGCTACGACGGAATCAACATAAACAAGATCAAGAAGCCGGATCTTCGCGCGTCGATGGCGATGGTGTTGCAGGACACGCACTTGTTTACCGATACCGTGATGGGCAATATCCGCTACGGCAAGCTTGAGGCGACCGACGAAGAGGTGATCGCCGCGGCTAAGCTCGCGGGCGCGGACGGGTTTATCCGGCGCTTGCCCGATAGGTATCAGACAGTGCTCACCTCCGACGGCGCGAACCTGTCGCAGGGACAGCGGCAGCTGCTCGCGATTGCGCGCGCCGCGGTCGCGGATCCGCCCGTGCTCATCCTTGACGAGGCGACTAGCTCGATCGATACGCGAACCGAGGCGCTCGTCGAAAAGGGCATGGACCGCCTGATGAAGGACCGAACCGTCTTCGTCATCGCGCATCGGCTGTCCACCGTCAGAAACGCCAACGCCATTATGGTGCTCGAGCATGGCAAGATCATCGAGCGCGGCGACCATGACGACCTGCTCAAGCAAAAAGGCAAGTACTACCAGCTCTACACCGGCACCTTCGAGCTAAGCTGACGGCGAGGAGGGGGAGGCGGCGAGGAGGAGGCGGGGGGAACCGGGAGGCGGGAAGATAATA